>JANMJI010000291.1:0-5821 GCA_031371275.1 Betaproteobacteria bacterium | reverse complement strand
GGTTTCGGCAGGGATTGCAGCGAGCTCAGCACTTCGCCAACGCTCAGAATTTCGCTCAACAGCTTGGGCCCTGCGGCGCCAGGGGCATACAGCGCATACACCGGCACGCCGCTGCGGCCCAGGCGCGAGAGCTCGGCGCCTATTGCCGCGTCGCGGCGCGTCCAGTCGGCGCGCAGCAGCAGCACGCGGCGTTCGTCAAACGCGGCCTGCACTTCACTGCGGCCCAGCGTGCTGCGTTTGTTGAACTGGCAGGTGACGCACCAGGCGGCGGTGAAATCGACAAACACCGGCCGGCCTTCGGCTTGCGCTTGCGCCACCCGCTCAGCCGACCAGGGTTGCCATTTTTCGGCCGTGCCCAAGGTGGCTGAAGAGGCCACCGCTTCCTGCTTCAAGGCCGGTGCGGCCCAGAACAAAGCCGCGGCCATCAACACCACCGCGGCAGCGCCAAAACCACGCCTTGCCACCGGCCCCAGCGTCGGCGAGCCCAGTGCCCAGGCGGCAAAGGCCAAGGCCAGCAGCAACAGCAACAAAGCCGCTGCGCCGTCGATGCCTGTTTGCTGGCCCAGCACCCACACCAGCCAGACCACGGTAGCCAGCATCGGGAAGACCATCAGCGTCTTGAAGTGCGCCATCCACACCCCCGGCCGCGGCAGCGCACGCGCCAGCCGCGGCCAGGCGCTGGCGGCCAGGTAAGGCAGCGCCATGCCCAGACCGAGTGCTGCGAAGATGGCCAGCGCCTGCACCGTGGGCAGCGTGACGGCCAGGCCCAGCGAAGCGCCCATGAAAGGTGCTGTGCAAGGCGATGCCACGGCCACCGCCAACACGCCGGTCAGCGCTGAATCCAGCACCGGGTGGCGTGCCCTGGCTGCTGCCCAAGAAGACGGTATGACCGAGCCGAACTCGAACACGCCGGCCAGGTTCAGTGCAATCAAGGTGAACAACGCGGCCAGCACCGCCACCACGGCCGGTGATTGCAGCTGAAAGCCCCAGCCGAGTTGTTCACCACCGGCCCGCAAGGCCAGCAGCAGCGTGGCCAGCGCGACAAAAGACAACACCACGCCGGCGGTATAGGCCAGCCCGCCGGCCAGCAGGCCGCGGCGGTCTTGTGCCTGCTGCGCAAAGCCCAGCACTTTCAATGACAGCACCGGAAACACGCAAGGCATCAGGTTCAGCAGCGCACCACCGGCCAGCGCCAGCAGCAGCGCCCAGCCCAGGCTGGCGGCCGGCGGCGGGGCTGGAACGGGCGCGCTATTGACCAGCGGGGGCAAGGCCGCAGGCGCTGCCGCGGTGGCCGGCCAGGTGCCGGTCACCGCCACCTGCACCCGCAGGCCGGCGGGCTGGCCGGGGGCGGTCAGCACCACCGGCATCATGGCCGGTGAAGCGCTGCGCTGTGGGTCCAGCGGCACGCGGGCCGACCAGTCGCCGCCCACCCAGTTGGCGACTGCGGGCGCGGCGTTGTTGATGACGCCGGTGGTCTCGGGGAAAACGCCCAGAGCCTGGCCTTGCCAGGCCGCGGGCAGGCCGGCCACACGCAACACCAGCGCGCCGGCTTCGACGGTGGCCGTGGCCTGCGCGCCAGTCGCCGGCTGCGGCAACGCCGCGCGTGCCGCGGCAAACAAAGCGGCGTGGCCGGCGGTGGCCGCCTGGGTGGGAACTTGCAGCGTGAAGTCGCCGCTTTGCGGAATGCAGATGTCCTTGCACACCAGCCATTCGGCATGCAGCTTCACGTCCAATGTCTCGGCCTTGAAGCCGGCCGGCACCTGCACCGCCACCGGCAGCAGCAGCGTGCCTTCATAGCCGTAATTCAGCAGCGGGCCAATCGGTAGTTTGGCCGGCGTGGGCCATTCGATGCCGCCAGCCTTCACGCCCGCGGGCCACTGCCATTCCAGCGTCGTGGGCAGGCCTGAATCACCGGGGTTTTTCCAGTAGGTGTGCCAGTGCGGCTGGTGTTCGATCTTCAGGCCCAGCCAGAGTGGCCTGCCGGGCGCCACACCCTCGGGCGCGTGGGCCACCAGTTCTGCTTGCACTTGCGGTGTCACCACCACCGGCCCGCTGGTGGCGGCCAACGCGGCGCCCGACAACAAAGCCGCGGCGCAGGTCAGGGTCTGGAGCAGGGTCATGGGAAGTGGGGGGGGGTGGTGAAGCACGGGCCGGTGAAATCGGGACGAGACGCTGAAGATCGCTTCGAGGCCTGAATGTCGGCGTGGTTCCCGCGCGACATTGTCCACCGATGTGGCGCCACGCGCAGCCTGTGCAACAAGCCTGCCGTACAGGGTCTGTGGGCAGGGCCAGCCACACGCTGGCCGGTGCACCGCATCACGGCTCAAACCTTGGGGCAACCGACGGCCCCGGGTTTGTTCGTATACTTCACAGGCTTTGCTGACCTCACCCGACCATGGCGATGCAACGGTTTAATCGAAGCGATCGCTGGGACGATGAGGCAACAGAGTCTGGGGGATCTGAGGCTTTCAAGCCGCTGACCAGGGAGGAAGCACTGGCGCTGCGTGTCAAAAACCCACCACTGTCACCGTGGCGGGTAATTGGGGTGCAGGTTGCAGTGGGTGCGGTTGCGGCGCTGTTGTCAGCACTGCTGTTGCACCGGCCTGAAGTGGGTTGGTCAATGCTTTACGGCGCGGCCACGGTGGTTGTGCCGGGTGCCTTGTTGGCGCGTGGCATGACCCGTTCACTCAAGTCGCAGTCGCCCATTGGCAGCGCTGTCAGCTTCATGTCGTGGGAGATGGTCAAGATTGCGTTCTCGGTCGCCATGTTGTTGTTGGCGCCAAGAATCGTGCAGCCGCTGAGTTGGCCGGCGTTGCTGGTGGGCTTGGTGCTCTGCATCAAGGTGTATTGGTTGGCGCTGGCCTGGCGGCAGCGCCGGTAGTAGTTAGCTGGTCAGACGGTCAGACGGTCAGACGGTCAGACAGTCAGACGAATAAAACGGAATCGTTTCAAACATGCCAGCCGAAGGTCACGCGCTCACATCTGGTGAATATATCGTTCACCACCTGACCCACCTTTCAACCGGAAAGCCCAAGGGCCTGGTTGATTTTTCGGTCCTCAATTTCGATTCGATCATTTTCTCCACGCTGATCGGCGCTATTGGCTGTTTCTTGTTGTGGAAGGCCGCGCGCAAGGCCACGGCCGGCGTGCCCGGGCGCTTCCAGGCGGCGGTGGAATTCCTGGTCGAGATGGTCGACAGCCAGGCCAAAGGCATCGTGCACAACGCCACCAGCCGCAAGCTGGTGGCACCGCTGGCACTGACGGTGTTTGTCTGGATCTTCCTGCTCAATGCGATGGACCTGCTGCCGGTAGACCTGCTGCCGTTGCTGTGGGAAGGCGCGTACAGCCTGGCGGGCAAAGACCCCAGCCACGCCTATTTGCGTGTCGTGCCTACGGCCGACCTGTCGGTGACGATGGGCCTCTCAGTGGGTGTGCTCATCGTCTGCCTCGTCTACAACGTCAAGATCAAGGGCCTGGGTGGCTGGATACACGAACTGTTCGCCGCGCCATTTGGCAACCACTGGCTGCTGTACCCCTTCAACTTCGCCATGCAGGTGGTCGAATTCGTCGCCAAGACGGTGTCGCACGGCATGCGGCTGTTCGGCAACATGTACGCCGGCGAATTGATCTTCCTGCTTATCGCCTTGCTGGGCGGCGCCTTCACACTGTCAGTCACCGGCGTTGCACTGGCCGGCCTGCATATCTTGGCCGGCACGGTGTGGGCCATCTTCCACATCCTGATCATTACGCTGCAGGCGTTTGTTTTCATGATGTTGACGTTGGTCTACGTCGGCCAGGCCCACGATTCGCACTGAATTCCCAGTTCTTTCTTTCCACCTTTCCCCACTCAATTTCAAACAGGAGTCATCATGGAAATCATCGGTCTCGTCGCAATTGCAGCCGGCATCATCATTGGCCTGGGCGCCATGGGCGCTTGCATCGGTATCGGCGTCATGGGCAGCAAATACCTTGAATCGGCGGCGCGCCAGCCCGAACTGATGGGCGAATTGCAAACCAAGATGTTCCTGCTCGTCGGCCTGATTGACGCGTCGTTCATCATCGGCACCGGCATTGCGTTGTGGTTCACCACGGCCAATCCTTTCCTGGCCCAGATCGCCCTGCTGCCGAAGTAATTCGGCGCCACGTCGCCAGCCCCGGGCCCGCCTTGCGTGGGCCTGCGGTTCCCGCCACCTTCGGTTGAGGCAATAACGTGAGCATTACCGCGACATTCATCATTCAGATGATCGTGTTCCTGATTCTGGTCGGGTTCACGATGAAATACATTTGGCCGCCCATTACCGCCGCGCTGGACGCACGCGCCAAGAAAATAGCCGAAGGCCTGTCGGCCGCCGACATGGCCAAAGCCGAATTGGCGCAAGCCAACCAGCGCGTTGAGCAGCAGCTTTCCGCAGCCCGCGAGGACGCCGCCAAGCGCCTGGCCAATGCCGAGCGGCTGGCGCAGTCGATGGTGGAAGAAGCCAAGGGCCGCGCCAGCATTGAAGGCGCCAAGATCGTGGCCGCCGCCAAGGCTGAGGCCGAGCAGGAAGCCAACAAGGCGCGTGAATTGTTGCGTGACCAGGTGGCTGCGTTGGCCGTCAAAGGTGCCGAGCAAATTCTTCGCAAGGAAGTCAATGCCGGCGTACACGCCGAACTTCTGGGCCGCTTGAAGGCGGAGCTCTGACGTGGCCGAGCTGGCAACCATTGCACGGCCGTATGCCGAAGCGCTGTTCAGTTCGGCCGGCGCCGGCGCTGCGGTGCTGGCGCCCCAACTGCATGGCCTGGCCGACCTGGCGGGCAATGCCGAATTGCGCCAATTCGCCGCCAACCCCAAGGTCACCGACGCGCAGGTGTTTGACCTGGTGGCCGGCGTCGCGTTGCAGCGCGGGCTGGCGTTGGACAGCAAGATCGGCGCGCTGCTGGGCGCGGTGATTGAAAACGGCCGCATGGCCGCGCTGCCAGAAATAGCCACGCAATTCCTGGCGCTCGTCAACAGCAGCTCGGGCGTGTCGGACGCCACCATCCAGAGCGCATTCGCCATCGATGCCGGTCAACTTGCCGAGGTCATTGCGACGCTGGAAAAGCGCTTCAATCGCAAGCTCAACGCCAAGATCGTGATCGTGCCTGAACTGATAGGCGGCATCCGCGTCGTCGTGGGTGACGAGGTGCTGGACACCTCGGTCAAGGCCCGTTTGGAACAGATGAAGATCGCACTCGCCGCCTGACACATACCGCGCAGGCGCTGGTCGCCTGGTGCATTTGGAAAGAACACCATGAACCTGAATTCCGCAGAAATTTCCGAGCTCATCAAGAGCCGCATTGAAGGCCTGGCGGTCTCGGCCGACATCAAGAACCAGGGCACCGTGGTGTCTGTCACCGACGGCATCGTGCGCGTGCACGGCCTGAGCGATGTGATGGCCGGCGAGATGCTTGAATTCCCGGCCACGGCCAGCGGCCAGGCCACCTATGGCCTGGCGCTGAACCTCGAGCGTGATTCGGTCGGCGCGGTGATCCTGGGCGAATACGAACACATCAGCGAAGGCGACACCGTCAAATGCACGGGCCGCATTCTTGAAGTGCCCGTCGGCCCCGAATTGATAGGCCGCGTGGTCAATGCGCTGGGCCAGCCGATTGACGGTAAGGGCCCCATCAACGCCAAGATGACCGACGTGATCGAGAAGGTGGCGCCTGGCGTCATTGCGCGCAAGAGCGTCGACCAGCCGGTGCAGACAGGCCTGAAGTCGATCGATTCGATGGTGCCCATCGGCCGCGGCCAACGCGAACTCATCATCGGCGACCGCCAGACCGGCAAGACCGCGGTGGC
>JANMJI010000224.1:0-1676 GCA_031371275.1 Betaproteobacteria bacterium | reverse complement strand
CTGGAAATTGCGCCGCGCATCAAGGCCGGCGTGGTCTGGATCAACACCGCCAACCAGTTTGATGCAGCCTGCGGTTTTGGTGGTGTGCGCGAATCGGGCTTCGGCCGCGAGGGCGGGCGTGAAGGGCTGCGTGGGTATCTGAAGCTGCGCGCCATCCCGGCCAAAAAAACGGCCAACAAAGCCGCCAAGAAAACTGCCGCAGCAGCGGCGCAGCCGGTGCTGGTGGAAGGCGCCATCGACCGCACCGCCAAGCTCTACATAGCCGGCAAACAAACCCGCCCCGACGGCGGCTACAGCCGCGAAGTCTGGGCCGGCAAGAAGCTCTTGGGCCTGGTGCCCGAGGGCAACCGCAAGGACATCCGCAACGCTGTCGAAGCCGCCCGTGCCGCTGCCGGCTGGGAACGCCAAAGCGCCCACGGCCGTGCCCAGGTGCTGTACTACCTGGCCGAGAACCTGCAAGCCCAGCGGGCACGCTTCGTTGAAGTGTTAGTTCCCTTCAGCAATGCCAAGGCCGCAGCGGCCGAGGTGCAGGCCAGTGTCGAACGCCTGTTTGATTTCGCGGCCTGGGCCGACAAATACGATGGCGCGGTACACCAGCCGCCGATGCACGGCGTGACGCTGGCGCTGCACGAAGCGGTGGGCAACATTGCCGTGATTGCCAGCGACGAAGCGCCGCTGCTGGGCCTGATCGCGTTGATTGCGCCGGCCATCGCGATGGGCAACCGCGTGGTGGCCGTGCCGTCGTCGGTGCAACCGCTGGTGGCCGCCGCGCTGTACGGGGTGCTGGACACCAGCGATGTGCCAGCTGGCGTCGTCAACCTCGTCACCGGCGACCCCAACACGCTGGCCGACACGCTGGCCGCGCATGCGGAAGTGGATGCGCTGTGGTGGCCCGCGGCCACACCGGCGCAGTGCCAGCGGGTGGAAGCGCTGTCGGTGTCCAACCTGAAGCGGACGTGGCTGGGTGCGGGCGCTGCTGCCGCTTTGGACGACCCGCGCAGCCTGCTGGAACAGGCGGTGCAGGTGAAGAATGTCTGGGTGCCCTACGGGGTCTGAGTTCCTGAGCAGCAAGACCTGCACGGTCGCTGCGATCCCGACCCTTACACCCCATGGCCCTGAAAAAATCCGAACTCTATTCATCCCTGTGGCAGAGCTGCGACGAGCTGCGCGGCGGGATGGACGCCAGCCAGTACAAGGATTACGTCCTCGTGCTGCTGTTCATCAAGTACGTCAGCGACAAGTACGCCGGCCAGCCCTACGCGCCGATCACGATTCCGCCCGGTGCAAGCTTCAAGGACATGGTCGCCCTCAAGGGGAAGAGCGACATCGGCGATCAGATCAACAAGAAGATCATCGCCCCGCTGGCCAACGCCAACAAGCTCTCCGACTTCCCCGACTTCAACGACGCCGCGAAGCTCGGCAGCGGCAAGGAGATGGTCGACCGGCTTACCAACCTGATCGCCATTTTCGAGAACCCAGCACTCGATTTTTCCAAGAACCGCGCTGAAGGCGACGACATTCTCGGCGACGCCTATGAATACTTGATGCGGCACTTCGCCACCGAGAGCGGCAAGAGCAAGGGCCAGTTCTATACGCCGGCCGAGGTGAGCCGCATCATCGCGCAGGTTATCGGCATCCGCAGCGCGAAAACCAGCCCCTCAACCACCGTGTACGAC
>JANMJI010000220.1:0-6964 GCA_031371275.1 Betaproteobacteria bacterium | reverse complement strand
GCGTACGAGCTGCTCAGCGCCATTCCCGGCGTCAGCGTCGTCAAGCCCAAGGCCGCGCTGTACATGTTCCCGCGGCTGGACCCCAAGGTTTATCCGATCGCCGACGACCAGCAGTTTGCCTATGAATTGCTGGCCGAAGAGAAGGTACTGATCGTGCAGGGCACGGGCTTCAACTGGGTGGCGCACGACCACTTCCGGGTCGTTTTCCTGCCCAACGTCGATGACCTGGGCGAAGCCATAGCCCGCATCGCACGCTTTTTGTCGAACTACAGAAAACGCCACTCACTTTGAACCCTATGCAACCCATTCACGTTGGCCTGCTGGGCATAGGCACGGTGGGCAGCGGCACCTTCAAGGTGCTGCAACGCAACCAGGAAGAAATCAAGCGGCGTGCCGGCCGTGGCATCGAAATCACCATGGTCGCCGACCTGGACGTGGCCCGCGCGCGCAGCATCGTCGGCAGCACCGTGAACGGCGGCGTGGCCGTGGTGGCCGATGCGCGCGCCGTGATTGCCAACCCCGACATCGACATCGTCATCGAACTCATCGGCGGCTGTGGCATCGCCAAGACGCTGGTGCTGCAAGCCATAGCCGCGGGCAAACATGTCGTCACTGCGAACAAGGCGTTGCTGGCCGTGCACGGCAGCGAAATCTTTGCCGCCGCCCGCGACAAGGGCGTGATGGTGGCCTTCGAGGCCGCGGTGGCCGGTGGCATACCCATCATCAAAGCGCTGCGCGAGGGCCTGACAGCCAACCGCATTGAATGGCTGGCCGGCATCATCAACGGCACGACGAATTTCATCCTCAGCGAAATGCGCAGCAAGGGGCTGGACTTTGGCGTCGTGCTCAAGGAAGCACAACGTTTGGGATACGCCGAGGCCGACCCCACGTTCGACATCGAAGGTGTAGACGCCGCGCACAAGGTCACGCTGATGAGCGCCATTGCGTTTGGCGTGCCGGTGCAGTTCGACAAGGCCTATGTCGAGGGCATCACCGGCTTGCAGGCGGTCGATATTCGTTATGCCGAACAGCTGGGCTACCGCATCAAACTGCTGGGCATCACCAAGCGACGTGATGACCTGAAATCCGCGCCAGGCGGCGCGGCTGGCATTGAGTTGCGTGTGCATCCGACGCTGATCCCCAGCACCCGGCTGATCGCCAACGTCGAAGGTGCGATGAACGCCGTGGTCGTGCAGGGCGATGCGGTGGGCCCGACGCTGTACTACGGCAAAGGCGCAGGCAGCGAACCGACGGCCAGCGCGGTGATAGCCGATCTGGTGGACATCACCCGTTTGCACACCGCCGACCCCGACCACCGCGTGCCGCACCTGGCCTTTCAGCCGGGGTCTTTGGCCAACACGCCCATCCTGCCCATCGACGATGTGGTCACAGCCTTCTACCTGCGCTTGCAGGTGGCAGACCAGGCCGGCGTGCTGGCGCGCATCACCGGCATCCTGGCCGAGAACGACATTTCCATCGACGCCGTCTTGCAGCGCGAGAGCCTGGAAGGTGAGCGCCACACCGACCTCGTCATCCTGACCCACGACACGGTGGAAGGCCGCATGACGGCTGCGCTGGCGCAGATGCAAAGCCTGCCCACGGTGCTGGCGCCCATCGTGCGCATCCGCAAGGAAGAGCTGAACTGATGCGCTACATCAGCACCCGCGGTGACCAGACGCCGCGCGCCTTCTGCGACATCCTGCTGGAAGGCCTGGCGCCCGACGGTGGCCTGTACCTGCCCACGCACTACCCGCAGGTGAACGCGGCCACGTTGCAGCGCTGGCGCGGCTTGCCGTACGCCGAGCTGGCGTTTGAAGTGCTGTCGCTGTACATCGCCGACATCCCGCCCGCCAACCTGAAGCGTTTGTGCGCTGCGACCTACACCGAAGCCGTGTTCGGCACGCCGCAGATCACGCCGCTGAAGCCGCTGCAAAAGGGTCTGTGTTTGCAAGCCTTGTCCAACGGCCCGACGCTGGCCTTCAAGGATATCGCCATGCAGCTGTTGGGCCATCTGTTCGAGTACGAACTGGGCCGGCGCGGGCAGACGCTGAACATCCTGGGCGCGACCAGTGGCGACACCGGCAGCGCGGCCGAATACGCGATGCGCGGCAAGCGCGGCGTGCGCGTCTTCATGCTCAGCCCGCACGGCCGCATGAGCCCTTTCCAGCAGGCGCAGATGTTCAGCCTGCAAGACGCCAACATCCACAACATCGCGGTGCTCGGTGTGTTTGACGATTGCCAGGACATCGTCAAAGCCGTCAGCAACGATCTTGAATTCAAGCGCCGGCACCACATCGGCACCGTCAACAGCATCAACTGGGCGCGGTTGCTGGCCCAGGTGGTGTACTACTTTGCGGGCTATTTTCAAGCCACGAAATCGAACCATGAACGCGTGAGTTTTGCGGTGCCATCGGGCAACTTCGGCAACATCTGCGCCGGCCATGTGGCGCGTTGCATGGGCTTGCCGATAGCCCATCTGGTGCTGGCTACCAACGAAAATGATGTGCTCGACGAGTTCTTCCGCACCGGCACCTACCGTGTGCGCGCCAGCGCCGAAACATTCGAGACCAGCAGCCCCAGCATGGACATCAGCAAGGCCAGCAATTTCGAACGTTTCGTGTTCGATCTTCTTGGACGCGATGGCGCGCGCACCAAAGAACTGTTTGGCGCAGCGTTGGCGCGCAACGGTGGTTTCAAGCTAACGCCACAAGAGCACGCACACCTTGCCGGCTGCGGTTTTGTGTCCGGCAAAAGCACGCATGCCGACCGCCTGGCCACCATCAAGCGCACCTGGCAAGACGCCGGCGTGATGATCGACACCCACACCGCCGACGGCCTGAAGGTGGCGCTGCAACACCTGCAACCCGGTGTGCCGATGATCGTGCTGGAAACCGCGCTGGCGGCCAAGTTCGCCGACACCATCGTCGCGGCCACGGGCGTCACACCCGAGGTGCCCGCCGCGCTGCGCGGCATTGAAGCGCTGCCCAAGCGGTTTGTGGTGATGCCGGTGGACGCCGCGGCCGTCAAACGCTACATCGAACAGCACATCGAAAGCAGCGCTGAAAGCCAGGCCGCCGCATGAACGCCCCGCGCCCGCTGCTAAGCCTGGACGACGCACTGGCCCGCCTGGTGGCGGCCACCGCGGCCCACGCCATCACGCAGACCGAGACCGTGTCTGTCTTCGACGCGCTGGGCCGCGTGCTGGCGGCCGATGTGCTTTCCAGCCTGGCGGTGCCGCCCGAAGACAACACCTCAATGGACGGTTATGCGCTGCGCTGCGCTGACGTGGCAGGGGTCGGCACCGTGCTGCCGGTGTCACAGCGCATCCCGGCCGGCCATGTGGGCCAGCCGCTGCGGCCAGGCACGGCAGCGCGCATCTTCACCGGCGGCCAGGTGCCGGCGGGCGCTGATGCGGTGGTGATGCAAGAGCAGTGCGCCGCGGTCGCAGGTGGTTGGGGTGAAGGCGGCCTGGGCGCCGTGCAGATCAACACCATGCCAGCACCCGGCCAGTGGATACGCCGCCGCGGTGAAGACGTGCAGCAAGGCGCTGCCGTGCTGCACCGCGGCCAGCGCCTGACGCCCCAGGCGCTGGGCCTGGCGGCTTCGGTGGGCGCCGCCAGCCTGGCCGTGTTGCGCCGCCCGCGCGCCGCTTTGTTTTCGACCGGCGACGAGTTGCAGATGCCCGGCGAAGTGCTGCGCCCCGGCGCCATCTACAACAGCAACCGCTTCACGCTGCGCGCGCTGCTGCAGGCCGCGGGCTGCGAGGTGCACGACCTGGGCATCGTGGGCGACACGCTGGCCGCCACACGCGCCGCACTGCGCGAAGGCGCGAAGCGGGCTGACATCATCATCACCTGCGGCGGTGTTTCGGTGGGTGACGAAGACCATCTGAAGCCGGCGGCGCAGGCCGAAGGCACGGTGGAAAACTGGCAGATCGCCATCAAGCCTGGCAAGCCTTTGGCGCTGGGACAGATACGTCGCGCCGATGGCAGCACGGCCTTGCTCATAGGCTTGCCCGGCAACCCGGTGTCGTCGTTCATCACCTACTTGCTGACCGTGACCACCGCTTTGCGTGTGATGCAGGGCATGGCCAGCACCTTGCCGCCCGGCCTGCCGATGCGTGCCGATTTCGCCTGGCCCAAACCCGACAAACGCCGCGAATTTTTGCGTGTGCGTTGCAACGCCGAAGGTGGGCTGGACCTGTTCCCCAACCAAAGCTCGGGCGTGCTGACATCGGCCGTCTGGGCCGACGGCCTGGTGGACAACCCGCCGGGCTGCGCCATCGCGCGGGGTGACGGGGTGCGCTTCCTGTCGCTGGCCGAGTTGATCGCAAGATGAAAGCGTTGCCATGAAAGCGCTGTCATGAAAGCGCTGTTATGAAAGGCCGGCCATGAAAGTGCAGGTGCGCTATTTCGCTTCCTTGCGCGAGGCCCTGGGTGGTGCCGAGACAGTGGACCTGGCAGCCGGCAGCACGCTGGCCATGTTGCGTGACCAGTTGCTGGCGCGCGGTGGCCGCCATGCCGAAGTGCTGGCCCGTGGCCGTGCCGTGCGCTGTGCGTTGAACCAGGCCATGAGCGATGAGTCGGCGCCAGTGCCCGATGGCGCCGAGGTGGCCTTCTTCCCGCCGGTGACGGGGGGCTGAAGATGGCCGCGCGCGTGTCGGTGCAGACCCAGGACTTCGACCTCGGCGCCGAAGTCGCCGCGTTGCGCGCCGGTGATGCTGGCGTGGGCGCCGTGGCCAGTTTTATCGGCACCGTGCGCGACCGCAATGCAGGCGGCCCGGGCGAGATCAGCGCGATGGAACTCGAGCACTACCCCGGCATGACCGAGGCGGCCATCGAAGCCATGATCGACGAAGCCTTGGCGCGCTTCGACATTCGCGCCGCACGCGTGGTGCACCGCGTCGGCCTGCTGCAGCCGGGCGAACAGATCGTGCTGGTGGTGGTGTCTTCGGCGCACCGCAGCCCCGCTTTCCAGGCCTGTGAATTCTTGATGGACTACCTGAAGACGCAGGCACCGTTCTGGAAAAAAGAAACCACGCCAGCAGGTGCACGCTGGGTGGACGCGCGCGTGGCCGACGACGCGGCGCTGGCGCGCTGGGGCATCGTGGCTGGGAACGCATCGTGAGCGCCCAGCGCACCCTGCGCCGCCATCGACGCCGGCACTGCCCGGACGGCAGCGTCAGCCGCCTGAAGCCTTGATGGACACCCAGCATCTGCGCAACGCCCTGGGCCGCTTCACCACCGGCGTCACCATCGTCACCTGTGTCGATGGCGATGGCGGTTTTGTCGGGCTCACGGCCAATTCCTTCAACGCCTTGTCTTTGCAGCCGCCGCTGGTGCTGTGGTCGCTGCGTGAGAGCAGCCCCAGCCTGCCGGCCTTCAAGGCGGCGCGGCGTTTTGCGGTGAATGTGCTGGCCGAAGCGCAGCTTGATTTGTCGCGCCGTTTTGCCACCCGGGGCGACCACCGTTTTGCCGAAGGCGGCTGGGCGCTGAGCGAACACGGCGCACCTTTGCTGGCCGGTTGCGCCGCGGTGTTTGAATGCGAAACCGTGTCCAGCCAGACCGCTGGCGACCACTGCCTGTTCATAGGCCGCGTGCTGGCGTGCAGTGAATCGGCGTTGCCGCCGCTGGTTTTTCGCGCCGGCCACTACCACCTGTTGGGCGAAGTGTTGTGACAGCGTGGCCACTGCACTTGCCCATACAAGCCAAGTGGATCGACATGTTTGTCGAAGTCTTTCGCCTGTGCGGCGTGCAGGCCGGTGATGCGTGTGCCGTGCTGTGCGAAACCCTGACGCGGCCAGAACTGCCGCAGTTGTCGCTGCTGGCTTTGCAACGTTTGGGAGCGCGGCCTTTTGTGCTGACGCTGCCCATGCAGCCACTGGCCGCACCGGTGCCAGTGCGGTCTACCGGCGCGTCTGACGCTGTTCGCCGTTTGCAGCCGGTGGTGCAAGCGCTGGCCGGCTGTGTGTTTGTGGCCGACTGCACCGTTGAAGGCTTGCAGCATGCGGTGGAGTTGCCGCAAATCCTGGCCGGCGGCGCGCGCGTGCTGGCCATCAGCCATGAACACCCCGAGATACTGGAACGCTGCCTGCCGCGCGCTGAAGACGAGGCGCCGGTGCGTGACGCGATGCGCCGCTTGAAGGCCGCGAAACATCTGCAGGTGCTGTCAGACGCCGGCACCGATCTGCGTGTGAATCTGGCCGGCGCGCGCATCGGCGGCGTCTGGGGCTTCACCACCAGGCCCGGTACCTTGAGCCACTGGCCGGGCGGCCTGGTGCTGGCCTTTCCGGCCGCGGGCAGCGTGAATGGCGCGCTGGTGCTGGACCGCGGCGATGTCAACCTCACCTTCAAGCGCTACCTGCAAGACCCGGTGGTGCTGAGCATCGAAAACGATTGCGCCGTGAAGGTGCAGGGCGCGGGTGTTGATGCCGAGCTGATGCGCGGCTACTTCGAAGCCTGGCAAGACCCCGCGGCCTACGCCGTGTCGCACCTGGGCTGGGGCCTGAACCGCCGCGCGCGCTGGGACGCCATGCACTTTTACGACAAGGCCGATTTCAACGGCACCGAACTGCGTGCCTTTGCAGGTAATTTTCTCTACAGCACCGGCGCCAATGAAGTGGCCGGCCGCCACACGCTGGGCCACTTCGACCTGCCGTTGCGTGGCTGCACGGTGTTGCTGGACGGTGTGGCTGTGGTCGAACAAGGGCGGCTGCTGTGACGCCACTGCCCGCCTGTTTGCCCGCCTGTTTGCCTGCGTACAGCGAAGCCGGGCAGGGCGACACCGCCGTGCTGCTGCTGCACGGCATCGGCGGTGGCCAGGCGATCTGGGCCGCAGCACTGCCAGTGCTGGCCGCAGCGGGCTACCGCGCAGCGGCGCTGGATTTCCCCGGCTATGGCGCTTCGCCCGGCACGCCCACGCTGGACGACATGGTGCAGGCCGTGCAGGCGCTGGCGCAGCACCT
>JANMJI010000165.1:0-11012 GCA_031371275.1 Betaproteobacteria bacterium | reverse complement strand
GGCAGCTTGTCCATCAGGCTGCTCAGGCCGCCCATCTTTTTCATCTGGCTGATCTGGGCCAGAAAGTCGTTGAGGTCGAAGTTGGCGCCCGACTTCATCTTGTCGGCGAATTTCTGCGCCGCCTGCACGTCCACGCCCTTTTGCACTTCTTCGACCAGCGCCACGATGTCGCCCATGCCTAACACACGACCTGCATGGCGTTCGGCGTCGAAGACTTCCAGGCCGTCGATCTTTTCCGACACGCCGGCAAACTTGATGGGTGCGCCGGTGATCTGCCGCACCGAAAGCGCCGCGCCGCCGCGCGAATCGCCGTCCAGCTTGGTCAGCACGACGCCGGTCAAAGGCAGCGCGTCCTTGAAGGCCCGGGCGGTGTTGATGGCGTCCTGGCCCTGCATCGCATCGACCACGAACAGCGTCTCGATCGGGTTCAGCACGGCGTGCAGTTCGCTGATCTCGGCCATCATGGCTTCGTCAATGCCCAGCCGGCCCGCGGTGTCCACCAATAACACGTCAAAGTAGTGGCGTTTGGCGTGGTCCAGCGCGGCCAGTGCAATGTCGCGCGGCTTTTGCGCCGGGTCTGACGGGAACCACTCGGCGCCGGCCTGCGCTGTCACCGTCTTCAGCTGTTCGATGGCCGCCGGGCGGTAGACGTCGGCCGATACCGTCAGCACCTTCTTCTTGCGTTTGGTGATGAGGTGCTTGGCCAGCTTGGCCGTCGTCGTGGTCTTGCCCGCGCCCTGCAGGCCGGCCATCAAGATCACCGCCGGCGGCTGCGCGGCCAGGTTCAGGTCGGCCACGCCGCCACCCAGGTCCGCCATCGTGGCCACCAGTTCGCGGTGCACCACACCCACCAAAGCCTGGCCGGGGTTCAGCGAGCCGGCCACTTCGGTGCCCAGTGCCTTGTCTTTCACGCGGGCAATGAAGTCGCGCACCACGGGCAGCGCCACGTCGGCTTCCAGCAGCGCCATGCGCACTTCGCGCAGCATGTCCTGCACGTTGCTTTCGGTGATGCGCGCCTGGCCGCGCATGGTCTTCACCAGCTTGGACAGACGGTCTGAGAGGGCAGAGGCCATGGCGTGGGCAGGCGGCCGGTTGTGGCGCCCGCGGTCAGTACACTGTCGTGATGATTCTATCGACGGCGTCCCCCGCACTCGCCCCCGATGGCGGGTTGCTGCTGGTGGCGATGGCCTTGCTGTTGTACCTGGGCGCGGCCTTGCCCTTGGCCGCCCTGCGCCGGTTTTCAGCGGCGGCGCTGCTCGGCGGCTGGGTGCTGCACGGTGTGCTGCTGGTCATCGATATCGCCGGCGTCGGCTTGAACGCGCCCGGCGCGCGCCTGGGTTTTGCGCCGGTGCTGTCGATGACGGTGTGGCTGGTGCTGGCGGTCTACGAGGTTGAAAGCCGGCTCGTGCCGCTGCCCGCGGTGCGCCAGTGGCTGGCCGGCGCCGGCTTGCTGGCGGTGCTGGTGTGCGCGGCCTTTCCCGGTGAACTGCGGCCCATCCTGTCGCCGCTGGCGCCGCTGCACTTTGCGCTGGGCGTGGGCGCCTACGGCCTGTTTGCCGCGGCCGTGCTGCATGCGGTGATGCTGGACGCCACCGAACGCCGCTTGCGTGGTGGCGCGCCAGGCATATCGGGTGTTAGGCCCAACCCGCTGGCGCCCAATGCGCTGGGCCACAGCGCGCTGGGCATGCCGCTGCTGCAGCTTGAACGTGTCACCTTCCACTTCGTTGAGGCCGGCTTTGCGGTGCTCACGGCCACGCTGGTGCTGGGCGTGGCCACCACGGTGCAATGGCGCTGGGGCGACCACAAGGCGGTGTTTTCGGTGCTGGCCTGGATGGTTTTTGCAGCGCTGCTGGTGGGCCGCCGTTTGCGCGGCTGGCGCGGCCGGCGGGCCACGCGCTGGCTGTATGCCGGCGCGGTGCTGTTGCTGCTGGCCTATGCCGGCTCGCGCTTCGTGTTGGAAGTGCTGCTGGGCCGCGCGCTTACATGAATCCGGGCTGCGACGCCAGATGAAATTCCTGCTTCTGATCGCCGTCATCGGCATTGCCTTGTGGTTGTTCAAGAGCCGCGGCCGTTCGTCGGCTGCGCCTGGCGCACCGCCTGCGCCGAAGGCCAAGAAGCCGGCTGCCACCACGCCCATGCTGGCCTGCGCGCATTGCGGCGTGCACCTGCCACAAACCGACACCGTGGCCGACGCCGCCGGTCGCCCCTTCTGCAGCGAAGCGCACCGGCTTGCCGGCCCGCGCTGAGTGTGCAAATGGGCGTGTGCGATGCACCTGTGTGAGCGACGCGTGTGCGCAACCTGTGTGTGTAACCTGTGTGCGAGCGCGTGTGAGAGCGCTTCGGAGAGGTCTTGGGCGACCAGCCACCCGCAAGGGCGTCTGGCCCGCCCCCTGACACGCTGAATGGACGCCCAGGAAGCCGACCGCCGCCAGGGCGACCGCCGCCGCAACGAACGCCGCGGCGAGCGCCGCAATGCCACCGGGCGGCGCAGTGACGATTCAATATTCGGCGGCCTCGATGGTGCCGACTCGGCCGCCACCGGCGAAGCTTTTTTCGACCCTGGCTGGCTGGCCGCCGGTGATGTCGCGCCCGACAGCCGCTTCATGCAGCGCCAGGCGCGCCGCGCCGCGCAGGCGCAAGACAGCGCTTTGGTGCGTGTGGTGCGGACCTACGCCGCGGCGCGCGCGGCCATCGGCGTGGGCCTGGTGGCGGCGCAAGGGGTGGGCAACCTGCTGGGCACGCGCGGCGCTGAATGGGTGGCCCTGGTGTCGCTGCTGTACGCCGCGCAGGCCATCACGCTGTGGCTGCTGCCGCGCTTTGGCGCGCTCGCTTTGCCGCAGTCGCAGGCGCGGCCGCGGCGCCTGCAATGGCTGGCCACGATTGGCGTTGATCTGCTGGCCTTTTCGCTGCTGCACCTGCTGGAAGTGGGCAGCTCTTTCAACTACGCGGCGCTGCTGGTGTTGCCGGTGTTGATGGCCGGCGTGTTGACATCGCGCCTGCTGGCCCTGGGCACTGCGGCCGGTGTGGCGCTGGTGCTGTTGCTGGCCGCGTGGCGCGCCGCGCTGAACAGTGATGCGGCGCCGGCGCTGATGCTGCAGTCGGGCCTGGCGGGCCTGGGCATGTTCATGATCACGCTGTTGGCCGGTGAACTGGCCGGCCGCCTGGCGCGCGAAGAACTGGCCGCGCGCGACAGCCTGGAGTTGGCGCGCCAGCAAGCCCAGCTGAACCGCCTGGTGATTGAAGAAATGGCCGACGGCGTGTTGGTGGTCGACCGCCGCCTGCGCGTGCGCGCAGCCAACCCGGCCGCGCGCGCGCTGCTGGTCGACCAGGGCCTGAGCCCGCCGGCGCCCTTCACGCTGACGCTGGCGCCGCACTGGGCCGGCTTGCAGCAGGCGGCAGAACGCGCGCTGGCCGAAGGCCAATGGCCCGACGCCGGCCGTGACGTGATGCTGGCCTTCGAGGCCGGCCACACGCGCACTCTGCGCCTGCGCGTGCGCTTCATGCGCAGCCGCGCGCTGGACCGCAGCGGCGGCGAAAACTCCGAAAACGGCGAAAGCGGGCAAGGGCAAAGGCCAGGGCAAGACCACGGCATCGAGCCTTTTGCCGTGCTGCTGCTGGAAGACCTGCGCACCTTGCAAGCCCGCATCCGGCAAGAAAAGCTGGCCGCGATGGGCCGCGTGTCGGCCGGCATCGCGCATGAAATACGCAACCCGCTGGCGGCCATTTCGCAGGCCAACGCGCTGTTGCTTGAAGACCCATTGCCGCCGGCGCAACAGCGGCTGGCGCAGATGGTGGCCGACAACGTGGAGCGCCTGAAACGCCTGGTCGACGACGTGATGGAAGTCGCCCCCGGCGCCGAGCCCACGCTGCGTGCCATTGACGCCACCGCCGCGGTGGCCGCCACCGCGGCCGACTGGGCACGCACGGCGCAGGTGCCACTGGCCCCCGACAGCCGGCTGCGCGCAGAACTGCCATCGGCCCCCATCGGCGTCATCTTCGACCCCGAACACCTGCGCCGTGTGCTGGTCAATCTGCTGGACAACGCCCACCGCCACGCCGGCCGCGAGCCCGGCGCCATCTTCATGCGCCTGGCGGCCCGCGACGAAGGCTGGGCCCAACTGGCGGTGTTGAGCGACGGCCCGGCCATCGCGCCAGAAATCGAACGCTATCTGTTCGAGCCCTTCTTCAGCACCCGCAGCCGGGGCTCGGGCCTGGGCTTGTATATTTGCCGCGAACTGTGCGAACGCTACGGCGCCAGCATCGAATACCGGCCGCGCCCGGCCGCCGAGCGGCTGCGCAACGAGTTCGTGGTCAGCATGCGGCGCACCGCCTTGACCGACACCCCCCACGCATTGCCCCTGGAGCCGGTGTGAGCCCCGCTGCCCCCCATCCGCTGCATCCTGTGCCGCCCTCCCCAGCCGCCGCCGCCCGCCTGTTGGTGGTCGACGACGAGCCCGACCTGCGCACGCTGTACGAACTGACGCTGGTGCGTGAAGGCTATGACGTGGAAAGCGCAGGTTCCGTCGAAGAAGGCTGGGCGCTGCTGCAAGAACGTGGGCCTGGCGGCTACCAGCTCGTCATCACCGACATGCGCTTGCCCGATGGCACCGGCCTTGATTTGCTGCGCCGTATGGAAGAAAGCGGTCGGCGCGAAAAGGCCGTCGTCATCACCGCCTATGGCTCGCCGGAAAACGCGGTGGAAGCTCTGAAGGCCGGGGCCTATGACTACCTGACCAAGCCTGTAGACCTGCGGCAGTTTCGCGCCGTGGTGGCTTCGGCACTCGGTCGCGGCGCGGCCGATGGCAGCCCCGGTCGCGGCGCGGCCGATGGCAGCCCGGCTGCGGCCTTGCGACCACCGCCCGCCGTGCCGCGCGCGGCGGCGGCCGCCGTACACCGTTCGCTGGAGCGCATCGTCGGTGCTTCGGGGGCCATGCAGCAGGTGCGTTCGCTGGTGGAACGCGTGGCGCGCAGCATGGCGCCGGTGCTGGTGCATGGTGAATCGGGCACTGGCAAAGAGCTGGTGGCACGCGCCATCCACGAAGTCTCGCCGCGCGGCGCCATGCCCTTTGTGGCCGTCAATTGCGGCGCCATCCCCGAGGCCTTGCTGGAAGCAGAATTTTTCGGCTACCGAAAGGGTGCTTTTACCGGCGCCAATGAAGACCGCGAAGGTTTTTTCCAGGCCGCGCAAGGCGGCACCTTGTTCCTCGACGAAATCGGCGACATGCCCCTGCAGATGCAGAGCAAGCTGCTGCGCGTGATACAGGAACGTGCGGTGCGGCCGCTTGGCGCGGTGGCCGAGGCGCCGGTGAATGTGCGCATCGTCAGTGCCACCCACAAAGACCTGGGCACCGAAGTGCTGGCCGGCCGCTTCCGCCAGGACCTGTATTACCGGCTCAACGTCATACGCATCACCGTGCCGCCGTTGCGTGAGCGCATTGCCGACCTGGCGGCCATCTGCACCAGCGTGCTGCAGCGCATTGCGCGTGATGCCGGTGTGACACCGACGCCCACCCTCGCGCCCGACGCCTTGCAGCACCTGCTGCGCTACAGCTTCCCGGGCAATGTGCGCGAGCTTGAAAACCTGCTGCACCGCGCACTGGCGCTGGCCGGCACGCCGGTCATCGTGCGTGGCGACCTGGGCCTGCCCGACGAACTGCTGCAAGAGACGCTGGCGCTGGATGCCCCTGTGGATACCGATGCGCCGCCTGCGTTGCCCGTGGCCGTGGCCGCAGCCAACAGCGCTGCTGCATTGCCCAGCGATCTGGCGCTGTACTTAGACCAGGCAGAACGCGAAATCCTGGAGCGTGCGCTGGAACGCCACCGCTACAACCGCACCGCGGCCGGCGCCAGCCTGGGCCTTTCGCTGCGGCAAATGCGTTACCGCATGTCGCGGCTGGGTGTGGGTGCGGCCGACAGCGAACGCAACGAACGCCCCGAACGCAACGATCCACAAGCCTGAAACGGCGCGGCCTGCACGCCGTTTTTGCCCGATACGCAACGCCCCGCGCGGCCCCGCTTGCAGAGGTCTCGCCACACCGCGGCGTCCGCGTGCACGGCCCCTTCGGCGCGCTGCGGTGGGGCTGCGTTGGGCCTGGTTTTGGGCCTTCGGGCAAATACGGGGGTCTTCCTGCCAGACACTAGCCGTAGTGGCTTGTGGGGGGCGCGCACCCCATATATAGTGCCTTCCAGTGATAATCGTGTGACACCGATTTGCCGTCAAGCTGCCTGCGCACCGCACCACCTGCACCTGGTTTTGGCGGGCTCTGGTTTGTCAAGGCAAGCCGCGAAAAGACCGCCTGGCGCGACAGGTTGAACCGAGCATGACCCCAAGCTGGGGCGCTGCATTGAAACCGCCCGGGGTCAGTGTCCACACCAACACCAAATCAAACCGCAAGAACCGAACAGAGGGGATTGAATGCAAGCTGCTGTTACCGCCACCGCATCCGCACCGGCCGCCACCACCGCCAGGCCCATGACCACCGGCGCTGCCGCCAGCACCACAGCCTATGCCGGCTACCAGATCATCCGGCGCAACGGTGCCGTGGTTTCTTTCGAGCCGAACAAGATTGCGGTGGCGCTGATGAAAGCCTTCCTGGCCGTGCATGGCACGCAGGGCGCGGCATCGGCCAGCGTGCGCGAAACGGTGGAACGCCTGACCGAAGGCGTGGTGCGCGCGTTGCTGCGTTCGCGCCCGGGCGGCGGCACCTTCCACATTGAAGACGTGCAAGACCATGTCGAGCTGGCGCTGATGCGCAGTGGCCACCATGAAGTGGCGCGGGCCTATGTGCTGTACCGCGAACGTCGTTCGCAAGAGCGTGCGCGGCAAGGCGCGCCGGTGGTGGTGAAGGCGCCCGAGCTCTACGTCACCGAAGGCGGCCAGCGTGTGCCGCTGAACATGGCCGAGTTGCGTGACCTGGTCGAATCGGCCTGCGCCGGCCTGGGTGCCGATGTCAAGGCCGAACCCATCTTGGCCGAGACGCGCCGCAACCTGTACGACGGCGTGCCGCTGGACGAAGTGTTCAAGGCCGCCATCATGGCCGCGCGCACGCTGATCGAAAAAGAACCGTCGTACACGCGCGCCACCGCACGCCTGCTGCTGCACACCATCCGCCGCGAGATCCTGGGCGAAAACCTCAGTCAGGCGCAGATGGCCACGCGCTACGCCGAGTACTTTGTGCAGTTCATAGCCAAGGGCGTGCAAGCCGAACTGCTGGACGAAAAACTGCTGCAGTTCGACCTCGCCAAACTGGGCGCCGCGCTCGACCCCGGCCGCGACCTGCAGTTCGACTACCTGGGCCTGCAGACCCTGTACGACCGCTATTTTCTGCACATCGAAGAAGCACGCATAGAAATGCCGCAGGCGTTTTTCATGCGTGTGGCCATGGGTCTGGCGCTGGGCGAGATCGACAGCGAAGCGCGGGCCATCGAGTTCTACAACGTGCTGTCGAACTTCGACTTCATGAGCAGCACGCCCTCGCTGTTCAACGCCGGCACGCGGCGTTCGCAATTGAGCAGCTGCTACCTCACCACCGTGGCCGATGACCTGGACGGCATCTATGAAGCGCTGAAAGAAAACGCGCTGCTCAGCAAATTCGCCGGCGGCCTGGGCAACGACTGGACGCGTGTGCGTGCCCTGGGTTCGTACATCAAGGGCACCAACGGCAAGAGCCAGGGTGTGGTGCCTTTCCTGAAGGTCGTCAACGACACCGCGGTGGCCGTCAACCAGGGTGGCAAGCGCAAGGGCGCGGTGTGCGCGTATCTGGAAAGCTGGCACCTCGACCTGGAAGAGTTTCTGGAGCTGCGCAAGAACACCGGCGACGACCGCCGCCGCACGCACGACATGAACACCGCCAACTGGATCCCCGACCTGTTCATGCGCCGCGTCATCGAAGGCGGCCAATGGACGCTGTTCAGCCCGAGCACCACACCCGATCTGCACGACAAGTTCGGCCGTGCTTTCGAGGACGCCTACACCGCTTACGAAGCCAAGGTCGACCGCGGCGAAATCAAGCTCTACCGCCGCATGCGGGCCTTGGACCTGTGGCGCAAGATGCTGTCGATGCTGTTCGAAACAGGCCACCCCTGGATCACCTTCAAGGACGCCTGCAACGTGCGCAGCCCGCAGCAGCATGTGGGCGTGGTGCACAGTTCCAACCTGTGTACCGAGATCACGCTGAACACATCGGACACCGAAATCGCTGTCTGCAACCTGGGCAGCGTGAACCTGGCCCAGCACCTGAAAGACGGCGCCGTCGACCTGGTGAAACTGAAGAAGACCACGGCCACGGCGATGCGCATGCTGGACAACGTCATCGACATCAACTACTACGCGGTGAAGAAAGCGCGCGACAGCAACATGCGCCACCGCCCGGTGGGCTTGGGGCTGATGGGTTTTCAGGATTGCCTGTACCAACTGCGCCTGCCTTATGCGAGTGAAGAAGCCGTGGCCTTTGCTGACCGTTCGATGGAAGCGGTGTGCTACCACGCCTATTGGGCCAGCACCGAATTGGCCCAGGAACGTGGCCGCTACAGCAGTTACCGCGGCAGCCTGTGGGACCGCGGCATCCTGCCGCAAGACAGCCTGGCCATGCTGCGTGAAGCGCGCGGCGGCCACCTTGAAGTTGACATGTCCAGCACTCTGGACTGGACCGCGCTGCGGGCCCGCGTCGCCGAACACGGTATGCGCAACAGCAACTGCGTGGCCATCGCGCCCACGGCCACCATCAGCAACATCATCGGCGTTGATGCGTCCATCGAACCGAGCTTTGGCAACCTGTCTGTGAAGAGCAATTTGTCGGGCGAATTCACGGTCGTCAACGAGTACCTGGTGCGCGACCTGAAGAAGCTGGGCCTGTGGGACGACGTGATGGTGATGGACCTCAAACACTTCGACGGTTCACTGCGTCCCATCGACCGTGTGCCCGAAGAATTGAAGCGCTTGTACGCCACCGCTTTCGAGGTCGAACCGCAGTGGCTGGTGGAAGCCGGTTCACGCCGCCAGAAGTGGATAGACCAGGCGCAAAGCCTGAACATCTACATGGCCGGTGCATCGGGCCGCAAGCTCGACGAGACCTACAGACTGGCCTGGCTGCGTGGCCTGAAGACGACCTACTACCTGCGCACCACCAGCGCCACCTATTCTGAAAAATCAACCGTCGCATCGGGCAAGCTGAACGCCGTGGCGATGGGTGAATCGGCATCATCTGCTGCACCCACCGCAGCCTCTGCTGAGCCCGCGTCCGACATCAAGTTCTGCGCCATCGACAACCCCGACTGCGAAGCTTGCCAGTGAACTGTCGCACTGTGCTTGAAGACCTGGTTTTGAGACCTGATGTCGCACGTTTGAAAGCCACGCGTCGCAGCGTTTTCATGCCGTGTCGATGCGCTGCTGCAACAACGATGCCGTTGCAATGTCAACCAGTGCTTGGTGTTCGCGCGCAACACTCCGATAATTCGTATTGAACAGGAAGTAAACACATGCTGGTTTGGGAAGAAGACCATCGAAGCACGGCGACGCAAGCGCATGCAGCGCCCCATGCAGCGCCCCGTTCCGCACTGCCGGCGGCGCTTGTTGCGCCCACTGCTGCAACGTCCATCAAGGTGCCCGCCGCGGCCGTGCAGCGCCGCGTCAATGCCGCCGACAAACGCATCATCAACGGCCAGACCGACGTCAACCAACTCGTGCCCTTCAAGTACAAATGGGCCTGGGAAAAGTACCTGTCCAGTTGCGCCAACCACTGGATGCCGAATGAAGTCAACATGTCGCGCGACATCGCGACCTGGAAAGACCCGAACGGCCTGACCGAAGACGAGCGCCGCATCATCAAGCGCAACCTCGGCTTCTTCGTCACCGCCGATTCACTGGCCGCCAACAACATCGTGCTGGGCACCTACCGCCACATCACGGCGCCCGAATGCCGGCAGTTTTTGTTGCGCCAGGCCTTTGAAGAAGCCATCCACACCCACGCCTACCAGTACATCGTTGAAAGCCTGGGCTTGGACGAAAGCGAAATCTTCAACGCCTACAACGAAGTGCAGTCGATACGCGACAAGGACCAGTTCCTGATCCCCTTCATCGAAGCCATCATGGACCCGAACTTCGTCACCGGCACACCCGAAGCCGACCAGACGCTGCTGAAGAGCCTGATCGTCTTTGCGTGCCTGATGGAAGGCCTGTTCTTCTACGTCGGCTTCACGCAAATTTTGTCAATGGGCCGGCAGAACAAGATGACCGGCGCGGCCGAGCAGTACCAGTACATCCTGCGCGACGAATCGATGCACTGCAACTTCGGCATCGACGTCATCAACCAGATCAAGCTCGAAAATCCACTGCTCTGGACGCCGGCCTTCAAAGCCGAGATCAAGGCCTTGTTCGAGAAAGCGGTGGAGCTTGAATACCGCTACGCCGAAGACACCATGCCGCGCGGTGTGCTGGGCATGAACGCCAACATGTTCAAGGGCTATTTGCGCTACATCGCCAACCGCCGCGCGACGCAAATCGGCCTTGAAGCCTTGTTCCCGAACGAAGAAAACCCGTTTCCGTGGATGAGCGAAATGATCGACCTGAAGAAGGAACGCAACTTCTTCGAAACCCGTGTCATCGACTACCAGACCGGCGGCGCGCTGGCTTGGGACTGAGTGCACTCACATCCCATGTCAGCACACCGCATGCACCCGACAGCAAGCACCCACCAGGCGCAAGCAGCGGGTGTTCGTGAGAGACCGAGAAATCCAAGGAATCCAGGAAATTCAGAAATCGAAGAATTGCGAGCCAAGGCAGGCACCAGACCGGCGCCGAGCTCGTTACCCCGTTCACCGCACTGGGGCAACCGTTGTCAGGCGCAAGCCCGGCAGCAGACCACCGGGCGGTGAATCTCCGCGCTGCATGAGCAGCCTGGAGCCTTTTGTAACTTGATCAAGGAGATCGTTATGGCAACTGCGAAAAAGGCCGCTCCGGCCAAGAAGGCTGCACCGGCAAAGAAAGCCGCCGCCAAGAAGGCCGCACCGGCGAA
>JANMJI010000144.1:0-4652 GCA_031371275.1 Betaproteobacteria bacterium | reverse complement strand
AGCTGGCCGGCCTTGACGTCAAAGTCCATCACGCCCAGGAACTTGCTGTTGCTGCCGGCGTTGGTCACCAGCGTGGTGCCACCGGGGTTTTTCACAGGCACCGCCACCGGCACGCCGTCGTGGGTGTGGCCGCCAAAGATGGCGTCGATGCCGCGCACGCGGCCGGCCAGCTTCAGGTCAACGTCCATGCCGTTGTGCGACAGCAGCACCACCAGTTGCGCGCCTTTGCTGCGGGCCTCGTTGACCACCTGCTGCATGGTTTCTTCCTGGATGCCAAAGGCCCAGTCGGCCATCAAATAGCGCGGGTTGGCGATCGGCGTGTACGGGAAGGCCTGGCCGACGATGGCCACAGTCACGCCGTTGATTTCACGCAGCACATAGGGCTTGAAGACGGCGTCGCCGAAGTCGTTGGTCTTGACGTTTTGCGCGATGAAGTCGATGCGGCCCTTGAAGTCGCCATCGACGATCTGCTTCACGCGTTCCATGCCATAGGTGAATTCCCAGTGGCCGGTCATCACGTCCACGCCCAACAGCAGGCTGGCTTCGACCATGTCCTGCGCATTGGTCCACAGCGATGTGGCCGAACCTTGCCAGGTGTCACCACCGTCCAGCAGCAGCGCGCCGGGCCGGCTGGCCTTCAGGCGCTTGACCAGCGTGGCCAGGTGCGCAAAACCGCCCACCTTGCCGTAGCGGCGCGCGGCTTTTTCGAAATCGATGAAGGTGTAGGCATGGGCTGCTGCGCTGCCCGGGCGCAGGCCTGTGGCCTTCAGCAAGGTTTCACCCACCAGGTGCGGCAACTGGCCTTGCATGCCGGCCAGGCCCAGGTTGACGCTGGGCTCGCGGAAGTGGATGGGCAGCAACTGCGCGTGGCAGTCGGTCATGTGCAGCAGCGACACATTGCCAAAGGGCGGCAAGTCGTACAGGCCTTGTTCGGCGCTGGCTGCGTCGGCTTCGGCATAACGCCCGAGTGTCATGCCAGCGGCCGAGGCGCAAGCCAGCACCTGCAGGAAGTCGCGCTTGGAAAGATTCATCGTTCGGCAAGCCGTGGCAGGGGGTGCCCGAAATACTCGCCAGATGCCGGCAGGGATCGGTGGATACTTGTTGGCACTACTGGTTGACCGGCGAGTTCGGGTCCAGCAGCAGCGCCATCAGGTCGCGCAGCTGCTGCTCACCCAGCAGCTTGGCATGGCCGAAGCGCGGCATGTTGGAACAGGCCACATAGGCCTTGCTGTTCCACAGCTTGCCCCAGGTGTATTGCACGATGGGGGCCACGGCGGGGTCGGCGACGTTCTTGATGCCGCGCAGCTTGCCGTAGTTCCACAGGCTGGGGCCGAGGGTGCCGAAGGACAGTTCTTTGATGTCCAGCTGGTGGCAGTTGTAGCACTGGGCGCCGTTGCCGGCCGGGTTGGTGCTGCCATCGGTCCAGGTCATGCCGCGGCCGCTTTGCGCCAGCTTTTCACCCTCGCGCCAGTTGCCCAGGTACTGGCCGCCGCTGGGCCAGCGCAGCGTGGCGGTGGCCTCGGCTTCGACCCGTTTGGCGACTTCTTCGCTGGGCGGTTTTTCGCCAGAACATGCGGTTTGCCCGAGGTCTTGCGCAAGGCGGTCGAGCTTGGCAATGCCTTGTTCGCGGAACGACGCCTGAATCATCGCCAGCGCCTGGCGGTCGAGTTCTTCGGGCGCGGGCGCTGGCGTGGCGCAGCCCAGCAACAAGCCGGCAGCGGCCCAGGTGGTGACAATCAAAATGAGTTGACTTTGCATGGTGCGGTGTTGCATGAGGTTCAGCGCTTCAAGGCCGGCGCGATGGACGCTGCTCCTTGTGCGTTGACGCCCATGTAGACGCCCAGGGCGATGGTCACGTCAGACGCAAAACCGGGGTAGGGGAAGCGCTGCTGGCGGTAGCAGTCGTTCAGGCGGCGCTGCATGCTCCACAGCTCGCCGTTGGACACGCGGTAGGCCGGCCAGGCGACAAAGCCGATGCCGTTGCCCGGGTTGGTGGTCAGGTTGGGCAACTCTTGCAGGCGTATGCGCTTGCCGTCTTCACCGTGGCAACTGGCGCACGAAAAATCCATCGGCCCGCCGCGGAAAAAGAAGGCGCGTTTGCCCAGTTCGTAAAAGCGGCGTTCCTCTGCATGCTTCTGCGGCAACGCAATCTTCTGCCCGCGTGATTGCCCCGACACCCAGGCCGCCAGCGCCGCCAGCGTGGCCTGTTCACCGCGGTCGAAAGCGGTGTTGGCGATGTCGGCGGCGTTGAAGCCTTGCAACGTTTCCATGCAGGTCAGCAAGCGCGATTCCATATCCTGCACGCGGCCGGTGTCGGCAAACCAGCGCGGCATCTGCACCCACGCGCCTTTCACCACGCCCGCGCCCAGGCCCAGGTCGCAGGCTTGCAGTGTGGCTTTCTTGGGGCCGCGCGCGGTCTTCCACAGGTCTTCACCTTTGGCCTCGAACAACTCGGCCGGGTTGCCGTCTTCCAGCATCTTGCGGTACTCGGCAATGCCGTCGGCGGTTGATTTCTGCTGCGCCATGACGTTGACAGCGCCCGTCAACGCCAGCGCCAGCGCCGCGGCCATTGCATGCAGCGCCTTCATGTCACCGTCGCTTCATCGGTGCGGCTTTCGCCCTTGTTGTCCTTCCAGGTCACGCCCAGCTTGTCACCGGCCTTTGCGCCCCTGACGTTGAACTGCAAGAAAGGGTTTTTGGACACCGA
This sequence comes from Betaproteobacteria bacterium, assembly GCA_031371275.1. Classification (GTDB taxonomy): domain Bacteria; phylum Pseudomonadota; class Gammaproteobacteria; order Burkholderiales; family Burkholderiaceae_C; genus Rubrivivax. Next base: position 1,945 of record JANMJI010000144.1, on the reverse strand, counting down.
AGGCCCCCATTCGGCAGTCAGCACGGGCTTGCCATTGAGGGTGGCGCTGACGTTCTGGATGTACCAGGCCGGTATGGCCTTGCCGGCGGTGTCTTTGCGCAGGCCGGTTTCCATCTCGTGGTTCATCAGCACGCGGACGGTGGCTACTGAGCCGGCCATCTGGGCGCGTATGCGCATCGGGTCTGCCATGGTGAATCTCCTCTAACGTTTGAATGAAGGGGTGAATGGAAAACCGGCCTCAGCCACCACAGCCGCCCAGGGTGACCTTCACTTCCTTCTGCGCAAACAACAGCTTGCCGTCGGCCATCTGCGCCACGGCGTAGACATTCGACGACTGGCCCATCTTCACGCGGGTGGTGAAGCTGGCGTCGACCGCGTCGCTGACATCGAACATCGCCGACAGCACGCTGGGGTTCTTTTCCACCAGCAGCATCAGCCGCTTGACGCCAGGCAGCGTGGTGGCCACACCCACCGGCACCACGGCGCCGTTTTCTGCGATGTCGGGGCCCGTCAGCACCACGTCCTTGCTTTCAACCGGGGCGCTGCCGCCCAGTATCTTGACGAGCTCGGCCATGCTCTTGGACTCGAAGGCCGCGCTGTTGTAGGCCGCGTGGGCGTGCAAGGGCAGCAGGCCGGCACCGGCCAGCAGCGTGGCCACCCGGGCTGAATGGGAAAGTACCTGGCGGCGGTTCAACATCGGCAACTCCTTGGTGCGCATAGCGTAGGCATAGGGTAGTGAGGGCAGCCGCGGGGGCTGCAGCGGGCGAACCCGCAGGGGGCTGGGCGATACAGGTTCTACGGGTCGGGTGCCCCGGCGGCCAGCCAGCGCGCCAGGGCCATGGTGTCTGCTTCGGTCAGGCTCTGCGGCGGCATGGGTATCGCGCCCCACACCCCTTGCCCGCCAGCCTTGATTTTGCCAGCCAGGTAGTTTGCCGCGTCTGCCCGTTGCGCGTAGCGGGCTGCCACTTCACGCAAGGCCGGGCCGACGATGGCGCGATCGACGCCGTGGCAGGCCAGGCAGTTGTACTTTTGCGCCAAGGCCGCTGCGCCGGCATGGGCTGGTGCGGTGGTTGTTGCTGCGGCTGCGGTGGCCGATGCCGGGCCACTGGTGTCAAGCCCGCGCTGCGGCCCCACGCTGCGCTGCTGCAGGGCCAGATTGCCGTGATTGTTGCGGGCGAAGTCGGGCAGCAAGGAAGCCACCTGCGGCGGCGCCGCGCAGTTCTTCATGCAGGCCGCGGCCTTCACGTCAGGCTGACCGCGGTTGCCCAAACCGCGGCCCGGCCACAGCCCATGCTGCGTGGTGATGCCGTGGCGGTTGGGCAGCACCGCCTGCACATCGGCGATGTTGCTGTCGCTCAGCACGAAGGCCTCGGGCAGCACGCCACCCAGGTGCAGCAAGTAGGCGGTGGCCGCATACACCTGTTCGGTGGACAGCGATCTGGGCGCGTTCCACGGCATGGCGCGGTGGATGTAGTCCCACAGCGTTGACACGCTGGACAGCTTCATCATCGTGCTGCGGCCTGGAAAGGCGGGGTCGTTCAAGCGTGCCGCATGGCCCGTCTTCACATCGGCTGCAGTGGTGCCACCCACCAAGGGGGAGAACACCGCGTTGCTCTCGCCAAACACGCCGTGGCATGCGGTGCACTGCGCTTCCCACACCGCCTGGCCCTGGGCCACCGATCCCGCGCCTTTGGGCAGGCCTTTGAAGTCGGGCCGCACGTCGGTGTCCCAGGCCGCCACTTCCTGCGCGGTGGCGGCGCGGCCCACGCCAGGGTAGGCCACGGGGCCGGGCGGCCGTGCCGCCGCCGGCGCGGCACACAGCGCGAAGCCCAAGCCCACCATGCCACACAACACGACCGTTAGGCGCTCAGGCCAGGTGCACATTGCCCACCTCACCACTGGCCTTCACCAGCCAGGTCTGTATGGCGTTGTTGTGATAGATCGA
>JANMJI010000091.1:0-10891 GCA_031371275.1 Betaproteobacteria bacterium | reverse complement strand
AGCAGGTTGCCGGTGAGGTCGCGCGCCACCACGCGCAGCGTCGCCGGCGTGGTTGACGTAATGGCCGAACTGGACAAAGCCGCCACGGCCAGCGCGGGCGCTTCGGCCGTCAATTGCACGCTGGCCCGGGCTTGCAGGTCACGCCCGCTGACGGTGGTGGCTGCGGTGACGATCTCGGCCCCGGTGCTGGACACCGACAAGGCCTGCACACTGACCGTGGCGTCGCCGTTGGCATTCGTCAGCGCGTTGGCCACACTCAGGCGCACCAGGCCGTTGGCGGCCGAGAAGGCGACCAACTGGTTGGGCAGGGCCGCGCCCGTGGCACTGAGCACACGGGCCGACAGCGTGACGGGCCCGGTGGAAAACTTCAGCGAAGCCGATGAAGGCGTCATTGAAATCGTCGGCGTGTCGGCCTTCACGTTGAAGGCCGCGCGGCCTTGAATGCCGACGGTGTCGACGCTGGCCGCGGCCACCACTTCGTCGGCGCCTTCAACGCCCGAGGCGTTGGAATTCAGCCGCGCTGTGGCCACACCCTGGGCATTGGTCAACACCGAAGCCACGCTCAGTGTGGCCAGGTTGCCGCGTGCAGTGGTCAGCGTGACCACCGCGTTGGCAATCGCCGCACCTTTGGCGTCACGCAAGGTGGCCGTTACCGTGGCCGGCGCGGCGCTGGTGACATCTGTGGACGACAGGCTGACCAGCAGCGTCGGTTGGCCCGCCGTGGTGCCGCCGCCGCCGGTGCCCGTACCGCCGCCAGTGCCCGTGCCGCTGCCGCTGCCAAAAGGCGTGGTGCCTGAATTGCCGCCGCCACCGCCGCAGGCAGCCAGTGCCAGCAGGGTCAGCAGAGAAAAGAATCGTCGAAACATCGTCATGGTCGGGTTCCTGGTGCTGCCCTCGGGCTGCAAGTTCTGGCGCCAGCGGCGGTGGGCCCAGGTCAGCGTGCGGCCGACCTGTCAGTCACGATCTTGGGCGTGATGAAGACCAGCAGTTCTGTCTTGCGCGTGCTCTTCACACGGTTCTGGAACAAATAACCGAGGTAGGGGATGTCACCCAGCAAGGGCACCTTGTTGATCTGGGTCTGTTCGTCCTGCGTGAAGATGCCACCGATGACCACGGTGCCGCCGTTTTCCACCAGCACCTGGGTCTTCACCTGCTTGGTGTTGATGGCCGGGCCTGCAGATGTAAGCGCGCCGCGGCTGTCTTTGTTGACTTCAAGTTCCAGGATCACGTTGCCTTCGGGCGTGATCTGTGGCGTCACTTCAAGGCTCAGGCTGGCTTTCTTGAACGACACCGATGTGGCGCCGCTGGATGTCGCCTGCTGGTAGGGAATTTCCTCGCCCTGCTCGATGCGCGCCTTGGTCTGGTCGGCGGTGATGATGCGTGGGCTGGACACGATGTTGCCCTTGCCTTCGGCTTCCAGCGCCGACAACTCCAGGTTCAGGAAGCGGTTGGCCGTGGCGCCGAACAGCGACAGTGCAAAGGTGGCCGCATTGCTGCCGCCGAATGTCGTGGTGTTGGCCGGCAGGTTGATGAACTGGCCGTCGGCGTAGGTCGAAGTGGCACCGGCCTGCACGGTGTTCGCGCCGATGGCCGAGTAGTTGCCGCCAATGGCAACACGGGTGTCGCCGCCCAGGCCATAACCGGGCGTGCCGCCGCGCAGACCGCGCAGATCAGAGCCCCCCAGCTTCACACCCAGCGAACGCCCAAACGTGTCTTCGGCTTCGACAATGCGCGCTTCAATCAGCACCTGACGCACGGGGATGTCGATCTTCGTGATCAGCGCTTGAATCTCTTCCAGCTTGGTTGGAATGTCGTTGACAAAAAGCTGGTTCGTGCGCGCCTCGAAGATGACGCTGCCACGCGCAGACAAGATGCGTGTGGCCTGGTTGGTGCCCGCAGCGCCGCCACCGCCGCCCAACGAAGTGCCAGTCAGCCCACGCGCCACGATCTCGGCCTTGGTGTAGTTGAGCTGGAAAGACTGGGTGCGCAGCGGCTCCAGTTCGGCGACCTTTTTCTTGGCTTCCAGGTCGACCTGTTCCTTGGCCGCCAACTCGTCTTTGGGCGCTATCCACAGCACATTGCCGTTCTTGCGCACGCCCAGGCCCTTGCTCTGCAAGATGATGTCCAGAGCCTGGTCCCAGGGCACGTCTTTCAGGCGCAGCGTGACGGTGCCGGTGACGGTGTCGCTGGTGACGACGTTGAAGTTGGTGAAGTCGGCAATGACTTGCAGCAGCGCCCGCACCTCGATGTTCTGGAAATTCAGGCTGAGCTTTTCACCCTGGAAGCCCGGGCCCTGGGTCAGCTTGTTGGGGTCGATCTTCACCGGCCGCACTTCCAGCACAAACTGGTTGTCGCTTTGGTAGGCGCTGTGTTCCCACGAACCTGTGGGTTCAACCACCATGCGCACGCGGTCGCCGGTCTGGAAGGTGGACACGGTCTTGATGGGGGTGCCGAAATCAGTGACATCCAGCCGGCGGCGCAGGTTGTCGGGCAGGCTGGAACGCAGGAATTCAACCACCAGCGTCTGCCCTTGCTGGCGAATGTCGACACCCACTTGCGTGCTGGGCAGGTTGACGATGACGCGGCCAGAACCATCCTGGCCGCGGCGGAAATCAACGTCACGCAGCGCCTGGGTGGCGCTGTTCTGCGGCGGCGCAAACTGCACCGGCTGGTCGGTGGCAACCGCCGCCCCGGCAGTGGCCGGGCCGCCGGCTGTGTCCAACACCAGCAGCAGGGTTTTGCCTTGCAACACGGCGCGGTAGCCCGAGGCCTGTTTCAGGTTCAACACCAGGCGCGAACGGTCGCCGGCCTGCGCCACGCTGACCGAGCGCAGGTTGCCCTGGTTGATGTCCACCGTGTTGCGGCCGATGCCGTTGGTGACGCCCGGCAAATCGATGGCGATGCGCGGTGGCGCTTGAACTGAAAACCCATTCGGCACCACGGTCAGCGCTTCGGTCAATTCGATGCGGACCACCTCGGTGCCCGACTGCTGGCTGCTGGTGATGGACTGAATGGCGTTTTGCGCCCACGAAGCCACGGGCACAAACAAAGCGCCGGCGGCGGTCAAGGCAGCAAGGGCGGCTCGCCAGTGCAACATGGTGCGGATCTCCTCAAATGCTTTCATCGCGCCCTCTCCTGCAATTGCAGCGTGGCGGGGCGTTCGATCATCTCGCCGCCTGAATCCTGTACGAGTTCGCGCAGCACGACCTCGGTTTCGGCGATCTTCGTAATCAGGCCGTAGTTCTGGCCCAGGTGGTCACCCACCTTGACCTGGTACAGCAGGTTGTCCACGCGCAGCAGCGCAAAGGGCTGGCCCAGTTTGTTGACACTGCCGACCATGCTCATGCTGTCCAAGGGATAGGACTCCAGCGGTTCCTTGCGACGGTTCAATTCGGCCGCCAACAATGAATTCGGCTGCCGCGCCTCTTGCTTGAGCGCCACCGTCAGCTTTTGCGCACTGAAGGGCTCGACGGCTTGTGCCGAGCTGTAAGGCTCGGGGTCGAATTTCTTGGGTGCCTGCAGCGGTTTGACGCTGGGCTTGGCCTCGCGGCGTTGCTGCTCCATCCAGGCGCGCAATTCGTCGTGGTCGTCGCTGCAGGCTGCCAGCAAGACGGCAGCGAGCACCAAGGCCACGCTGCTGAAGGTGACCCTCATTTGGCACCCCCGGCTGGCGGCTTGGCGGCCGCCTTTTTCTGGTCGGCAATCTCGCTGGCGTCCAGGTAGCGGTAGGTGCGGGCAGTGGCTTCCATGGCCAGGCCGCCGGTCACGTCCTTGATAGACACCGGCGTGATGCTGACGTTTTGCAGCGTCACGATGCGCGACAGATTGGCCACGTCGGCAGCGAATGAGCCCACGTCGTGGTAACGCCCGGTGACGCGGATGGCGATGGGCAGTTCGGCGTAGTAGTCCTTGACCTGCATCTGCCCCGGCCGGAACAACTCGAACTGCAGGCCGCGGCCCAGACCGGCCTGGTTGATGTCTGACAGCAGCGCGTCCATTTCGGCCTTGCCGGGCAACTGCTTCTCAAGCTGGGTCACGTATTCCTGCACCTGCAGTTTTTGCTTGCGGTATTCGCTCAGGTTCACAGCCTGGCCCAGGCGGTCTTTGTAGCTGGCCTTGAGCGTGGGCTCTTTCTGGCGCAAGGCTTCCAGCTCGTCGGTGGCGGTGGACAGCAACAAAAACCAGCCCAACAACACCGCCACGGCCGCGGCGGCCACCCAGGTCGCCACCTTGGGCAGCGGCGGCCACTGCCCCGGCTCTTTCGGGTTCAGGTTGCGAAATTGCGAGGCCGCTTGGTCGACGAAACCCGTGACATCAAAACTCAAAGTGGATGGCTTGGCCATGCTGCCCTCAGCTCGCTTTCGCGGTCGACACGACCTTGGCCGGCGCAGCCCCGGAAGCCGGCGCGGCCGGCGCCACCGGGCCTTGCTGGCGCTTGATGGTGACGCGCATGGAAAAGTCAAACAGCCGGCGCTGGTCGCGCGTGTTGGCGTTGACCGTCGACGCCTTGATTTCTACCAGGTCGGGCTTTTCCAGCCACGGCGAGTTGTACAGCGTGTTGCGCAAAAATTCCGACACGCGTTCGTTGGTCTGCGCCACGCCGTTGATGGACACCACCTGGCCGTTCTGGCGGATGCTGGTGAGGAACACACCCTCGGGCGTTTGCTTGACCAATTCGTTGAGCAGGTAGACCGGCACATTGCGGTCGTTTTGGAGATCTTCCACGGCCTTCTTGCGGGCCGTCAAAGCGTCAATTTCGGCACGCAAGGTGGCAATGTCTTTGATCTGTGTGTCCAGCCTGTCGATCTCGGCCTTCAAAAAGGCATTGCGCGACTCTTGCGCAGAGGTCATTTGCTGCAACACCGAGTACCACACGCCCACAATGCCCACACCCACCACCGCACAGGCCAGCAGGCTGACGAAGTAAGCGCGTTTGCGTTGCTTGCGCTTTTCCTCGCGGTGCGGCAGCAGGTTGATGAGGATCACTGCAAGAACCTCCGCATCGCCAGGCCACAGGCCGTCAGGTACGAAGGCGCTTCACGGCGTACGCGGCTTTCACGCACGGCAGAGCCCAGTTGCATCTGGTCAAACGGGTTGACGACGCTGGAAGCGAAGCCGGTGAGGTCGGTGACACGGTCTTTCAAACCGGGCAGCGTGGCGGTGCCGCCGGCCAGCATCACGTAATGCACCTTGTGGTGCGGCGTGCTGGTGAAAAAGTACTGCAAGGCGCGGCCGATTTCTTGCGACAAGCTATCGACGAAAGGCGCCAAGATGGCGCTTTCGTAATCTTCGGGCAGGTCGCCACTGAGCTTCTTGGCTTCGGCTTCTTCGAACGAAAAACCGTATTGGCGCGATATCAATTGCGTGAGCTGCGAACCACCAAAAGCCTGGTCGCGGTCATAGAGCATTTCTTCGTCGCGCAGCACCTTCAGGCTGGTGGTGTCGGCACCGATCTCGAACAAAGCCACCAGTGCGTCGCGGCCTTCGTTGGGCAAAGCGGCGACGACACGGCCCATGGCCAGGCGTGACGCGTGCGATTCGATGTCCAGCACCGCGGGCTTCAGGCCGGCGGCTTCGGCCAGGCCCTGGCGGTCTTGCACGCGGTCGCGGCGTGAAGCGGCTATCAGCACTTCCACATCACCTGCCGAAGTGGGGCTGGGCCCGACCACGCAGAAATCGAGGCTGACTTCATCCAGCGAAAACGGTATGTACTGGTTAGCTTCGCTCTCGACCTGTATTTCCATTTCTTCTTCTCGCAGACCGGCGGGCAGCATGATCTTTTTGGTAATGACGGCCGATTGCGGCATGGCCATCACAACGTACTTGGTCTTCGTGCCGCTCTTGCTGACGACACGCTTCACAGCGGCGGCCACTTCGTCGAACTTCTCGATCTGGCCGTCGGTGATCCAGCCTTTTTCGAAGGGCTCTGATGCAAAGCGTTCCAGCACAAATTCGCCGGTCGCCGTTTGGTCAAGTTCGACCAGCTTGACGCTGGACGAACTGATGTCCAGCCCGATCATGGGCGGGTGTTTGCGGCCCAGCAATGCGTCCAGAAAACCCAAGTCACTCACTCCCCAGCCACTCGGCTTTTAATCGTCAAGAACCCGAAATGAGCCCAAGTCTTGTTAAGAAGTTACTTCAATGCTAGCAGTAAAGCCCTTGTGCGACAAAGAAAAAAGCTGTTTCACGCGGCTTGCGCCGTTGCCATGGCCTGACGTTGTTGACGCAGTTGAAACAAGCCGCAAGCTGGCCTTTGTGCGGCCATTGCAGTGGTGCGCCTGGACTGTGGACAATGTCACGCGCTGCCCGCGTGACTTGCCTCGAATGCGCTTCGTACGGCCTGACCGGCTCAGCGATGTCGGCTTCCTATAATCATCGGCCCGACATACGGGTTCTTTATGACCGCCATGGAACCCGCAGGTAACAGTTCCTCCACGCAAGGCTTGGGCGCCAGCCCGCCAGCGTGGCTGCGTGCGCTGTTGCGGGGTGTCGGCTGGCTGGTGGGCCTGGGGCTGGCGGGCTTGTTCTGCATCGTGTTGGTGGTCGGCCTGGCACTGGCCGTGGCCTACCCCAATTTGCCAGAGATTGGCAGCCTGGCCGACTACCGCCCCAAGCTGCCGCTGCGCGTGTTTTCTTCAGATGGTGTGCAGCTGGGTGAATTTGGCGAAGAGCGGCGCAACTTCGTGCCCATCGCGCAAATTCCGCAGGTCATGAAAGACGCCGTGCTGGCCGCCGAAGACACGCGTTTTTATCAGCATGGCGGTGTCGACTACAAGGGCGTGGCCCGCGCCGCGCTGGAAAACCTGCGCGACGCCCGCAGCCAGGGCGCCAGCACCATCACCATGCAGGTGGCGCGCAATTTCTACCTGTCTACAGAGAAGACCTTCACGCGCAAGATCTACGAAATCCTGTTGGCGCTGAAGATCGAAAGGCTGCTGGCCAAGGACCAGATTCTTGAGCTGTACATGAACCAGATCTTCCTGGGCCAGCGCGCGAATGGTTTTGCCGCCGCGGCAGAAATCTACTTCGGCAAGAAGCTCAAGGACGTGACGGTGGCCGAGGCCGCGATGTTGGCCGGCCTGCCCAAAGCGCCTTCGGCCTACAACCCGATTGCCAACCCCCGGCGCGCCACGCTGCGCCAGCGCTACATCATCAACCGCATGTTCGAGACGGGCTTCATCACCGAAGCCCAACACGAAGAAGCGCTGGCCCAACAACTGCGCTACCGCACGCAAAGCGACAACGCCATTCACGCCGAATACGTCGCCGAAACAGCACGCCAACTGGTCTTTGCGCAGTACGGCGACGAAGCCTATTCACGCGGGCTGAACGTCTACCTGACGGTGAACGCTGCCGACCAGATGGTCGCCTACCGGGCGCTGCGCAAGGGCTTGATGGACTACGAACTGCGCCAGGTCTACCGCGGCCCCGAGGCCTATGTCGACCTGCCTGCCGACCCGGCCCTGATAGACGCCCGTGTCGCCGAAGCCTTGTCAGAACACCCCGACAACGACGACCTGCGCGCCGCTGTGGTGCTTGAAGCCACGCCGCGCAAGGTGCTGGCCATGCTGCAGTCGGGCGACATGGTCACCGTGGTCGGCGACGGGCTGAAGCCCGTCACGTCGGGGCTGTCGGACAAGGCCAGCGCCAAGACCCAGATACGCCGCGGCGCCGTCGTGCGTGTCTACCGCCACCTGGCCTTCGCCAAGGGCGAGTGGATGCTGACGCAACTGCCCGAAGTGGAAGGCGCCTTTGTGGCCATGGACCCACGCACCGGGGCCTTGCGGGCGCTGGTGGGCGGTTTTGATTTCGGCCGCGGCAAGTTCAACCATGTGACGCAAGCCTGGCGCCAGCCGGGTTCCAGCTTCAAGCCCTTCATCTACTCGGCAGCGCTGGAAAAAGGCTTCACGCCGGCCACGGTGGTCAACGATGCGCCGCTGTTCTTCGATGCTGGCGCCACCGGCAGCCAGCCTTGGGAGCCGAAAAACTACGACGGCAAGTTCGACGGGCCGATGCCGCTGCAGACGGCCTTGGCCAAGTCCAAGAACATGGTGTCGATACGCGTGCTGCGCGCCACCGGCGCCGAATTTGCGCAGCACTGGATAGGCCATTTCGGCTTCGATGCCGACAAGCACCCGGCCTACCTGACGATGGCGCTGGGCGCTGGTTCGGTGACGCCAATGCAGATGGTCACCGCCTACAGCGTTTTTGCCAACGGCGGCTTTCGCCTGCCGCCACAGCTAATACAGCGCGTCATCGACCAGAAGGGCAAGGTCTTGCTGGAAGCCCGGCCCGCGGTGGCCGACGAAAACCAGCGCAGCCTGCCGGCGCGCAACGCCTTTGTGATGGGCACACTGCTGCAAGAGGTGGCGCGTTCGGGCACGGCCGCCAAGGCACAAGCCTTGCTCAAACGCCCAGACCTGTACGGCAAGACCGGCACCACCAACGATTCACTGGACGCCTGGTTCGCCGGCTTCCAGCCCACGCTGGCCGCGGTGGTGTGGATAGGCTATGACACGCCGCGCAAGCTGGGCGATCGAGAAACGGGTGGCGGGCTGGCACTGCCGGTGTGGATCGAGTACATGCAGTACGCGCTGCGCAACGTGCCGGTGCAGGAACTGACGCCGCCCGAGGGCGTGATCCAGTCCGGGCCCTACTGGATGTTCGACGAATTTGCCCACGGCGCCGGCGTCGCCAGCGTCGGCCTGGAAGACAAGATTCCGCAGCCCGCCAGCAGCGAGGAACGCAGCAGCATCCTCGATCTTTTCAAAAGATAGTCAGAACGCCAAAGGCATGCCGCCCTGCGTGCTGGCGTGCTGCGACAGCGCGGCGATGAACTCGCTGCCGTCGCGCGTGTCGCACCACCGGCCGGCCACCCAGCGGTAGTGAAAGCCGCCGGCCTTCGCAGCCAGCCAGACCTCTTGCAGCGGTGGCTGGGTGTTGACGATGATCTTGCTGCCGTTGGGGAACGAGAGTTCCAGCAGGCCACCTGTGCGTGCACTGTCGATGTCGATGACATCGTCTTGCAGCCAGCGGTCGGCGGTGGCTTCGATGTGGGCCAGCAGCGCTGCGGTTTCACGCTGGTAGTCGGTGGCGGTGAATGGCGTGCTGGAAGGCGTGGTGGCAGGGGCCGTGCTCATAGAATCCTTTGCATGTCGACGCCACCGGGATCAATGTCTGTGCGCCTGAATTTGAGTTTAGCGGCCCGTCTGCTCACCGCCTTCGCAGTGGTGTCTCATCTGGCCGCTTGCGGCCAGAAGGGCCCCTTGACCTTGCCCAAAGGCAGCGCTGCGCCCACGGCCGCTTCGGCGCCCGCACGATGACGCTGCGCAAGCTGCAAAAACTACCAGGAGCGCCTTTCCTGGCCCGTGAAGACGGTGAATTGCGGCTGGATGGCCATGGCCTGGCCGCGCTGGGTGCGCGTTTTGGCACGCCTTTGTTTGTCTATTCGCGCCGCGCGATGTTGGCCGCATTCCAGTCCTACGAGAAGGCCTTGCAAGGCCGCAAACACCTCGTCTGTTATGCCATGAAGGCCAACGCCAACCTGGCCGTGTTGCAGACCTTTGCGCAGGCCGGCGCGGGCTTTGACATCGTCTCTGGCGGTGAACTGGTGCGCGTGCTGGCCGCTGGCGGCGAGGCCAGTCGCGTGGTGTTCTCGGGCGTCGGCAAAACCCGCGCAGAAATGCGCCAGGCGCTGGCCGCCGGTGTGCGCTGCTTCAATGTCGAAAGTGAAAGCGAGATCGATGCGCTGAACGAAGAAGCGCTGGCTTCGGGCTGTCGCGCGCCGGTCAGCCTGCGCGTGAACCCCGATGTCGATGCGGGCACGCACCCTTACATCAGCACCGGGTTGAAGGGCAACAAGTTCGGCATCGCGCACGGCCAGGCCTTGGGCGCCTACCGCCGCGCGGCGTCGCTGCCGGGGCTGCATGTGGTGGGCATCGACTGCCACATCGGCTCGCAGATCACACAGCTGGCGCCCTACCTTGACGCGCTGGACCGTCTGCTGGATCTCGTCGAAGCCGTGGAAGCCGTGGGCATTCCCATTCACCATGTTGACGTGGGTGGCGGCCTGGGCATCACCTACAGCGACGAGACGCCGCCCGATGCATCGGTGATGGTGCGCTCGCTGCTGCAACGCCTGGACGAGCGCGGCCATGGCCACCGCGAAGTGCTGTTCGAACCCGGCCGCTCGCTGGTAGGCAATGCCGGCGTGCTGGTCACCGAAGTGTTGGTACTCAAGCCCGGTGCGCAGCAGCAAGCCGCCGCCGGTGGCGACGGCGGGAAGAACTTCTGCATCGTCGACGCGGCCATGAACGACCTGTTGCGACCGGCCATGTACGGGGCCTGGATGGCTATCGAGCCCTGCGTCATGCGGCCCGATGCCAGCACCGTCTGGGACGTGGTGGGCCCGGTGTGCGAATCGGGCGACTGGCTGGGCCGCGACCGCGCACTGGCCGTGCTGCCGGGCGACAAGCTGGCCGTGCTGTCGGCGGGTGCCTACGGCATGGCCATGGCCAGCAACTACAACACCCGCCCGCGTGCCGCTGAGGTGATGGTGGACGGCCCGCGGGTGCACCTCGTCCGCGAACGCGAAGAGGTGCGTGCGCTGTTTGCGGGCGAGCGCTTGCTCTAAGTGACATGAACCGGGCGAGCACCCCGGATGATGGAAGACACTGTGGGTGTGCGGGCCTGCGCGGGTAGAGGTCGATCAATTTATTGATGGCCTGACCGCGATCGCTAACTTGACCCGTTGCCGACCACTCGTACCCAGGATTGCCTGCGAGCGTTGCCCAGACCCAGCCGGGTCTGGGCGCGCCTGACAGCCCACATTAAAGAGAGCCGCCGGGCTTGCCCGGCAGGCCGTTGGTCGGCGGCACCTGCGCGGGCCCGC
>JANMJI010000060.1:0-51634 GCA_031371275.1 Betaproteobacteria bacterium | reverse complement strand
TAGCTGTTGCGCGACACCAACAGGCCATCGTAAATCGGTGCGAACTTTTGCGACGCCGCGTGCGCGGGAGTAAAACCAAGGGCTCAATGATGACCTTGGCAATCAGGGATCTGCCTTGCCTGTGCTTGCGAAATTTGACGGTGCAGCCGACTTTTTTTCGCAAAGGCGTGCGTTGCTTCGGCTTCGACGAAACAGGCAGTTCTGCCGGCGTGCACACGCAACAGGCTTGTGTCCGGCGGTAATGCAATGCGGGCGCTGGGGTTGCCGATCAACTTACCAAAAGGAGTGAAATCCATGTTCAAAACGACCAAGGTTTGTGCCGCCGTCATCACGGCATGCGGTGGTGGCCTGCTGCTTGGCGGCTCGACCGCCATCGCGCAGACCACCCAGCGCATCGAAATTACGGGCTCGTCGATCAAGCGCACCGACGCGGAATCGGCTTTGCCGGTGACCGTCATCAAGCGCGAAGACATCGAGCGCAGCGGCTTCACCACGGCGGCCGACCTGATTCAGTCGCTGCCGTCGATGCAGGGCTTCATCACGGCTTCCAAGTCGGTCAACGGCGGTGGCGGTGGCGTCACCACGGCGTCCTTGCATTCCTTGGGCAGCCCCTACACGCTGGTGCTGTTGAACGGCCGCCGCCTGGCGCCTTACAACACGGGCACTGCGGTCAACTTGAACAGCATTCCGTTAAGCATTGTCGATCGCATTGAAGTGCTGACCGACGGCGCTTCGGCCATTTACGGTGCTGACGCGATTGCCGGTGTTGTCAACTTCATCCTGAAGAAGAATTCCACTGCTGGCGATGTTTCGATCACCGCCAATTTGCCGCAGCACACTGGCGGCAAGAGCGCCAACTTTGCGCTTTCCAAAGGCTTTGGCGATTTCGATACTGACCGTTTCAATGTGTTGATTGGCTTTGCCGCCGAAAAGCAAAAGGAATTGACCGCCGAGCAGCGTGATTTCTCGAAGACCGGGTTCATCCCATTTGACTACCAAGGCAAGAAAGTCACGACCTGGTTCAGCAGTTCGAACAGCATTCCGGGCACTGTCATCCTGACCGACTCGACCGGCAATGGCGATGGCGATGCGTTTTACAGCCCTGATTTCCTGAAGACCGGCAAGTGCGGGCCGCGCACCATCATTCGGGCCGGTGTTTGCCGATTCGACTTCTCAAGCACCGTGCAGGACATTCCCGACAGCCAGCGCGTCAGCGTGTTTGGTACGGGCCGGTTCAAGCTGGCCGAGAACGCGACGATCTTCAGCGAATTCGGTTTCTCGGATTACAAGACCACACCGCGATTTGCGCCTCCCGCGCAGCCTGGCATTTTCATGACGCAGGCCTTGGTGGACAAGCATGTCACGCCTTACCTGGCACAACTGGGCATTGCGCCGGGGACGTTTTTCCCGGTCGGTGACCCTGGCTTCCAGGGCCCGTCTATCAACCTTCGTGTCTATGACGCGGGTGGCCGGACTGACGAGTACAGAACCAAGACCACCCACCTTGTCGTCGGCGCCGAAGGCACTTTCGCGGATTTCGACTACACGACTTATTTGACCCATTCAGAAAACAAGTTCACCGACACCCTGACCTCGGGCTATCTCAGCTCGAACAAGTTCAACGCGCTGATCGCCAGTGGCGCTTTCGATCCGCTGTCGGCAGGCATCGGCGCTTCGGCGGCTGTACTGGCGCCGGCGGTGTTGCACCAATTGTTCGACGCGTCGAAGTCTTCGCTGGACATCGTCAGCGCCAAGGCATCCAAGTCGCTGTTGCGCCTTGGTGGCGGCGACCTCGCGCTCGGCTTGGGTATTGACGCCGGGCGGCAGAATTTCGCAGACACGCCCAGCGCCATTGCGATGGGGCAGAACAAGCTGCAGCCCAATTTCACGGACACGCCCATTGGCGGCAGTTCGGGTGCATTGCCTTTTGATTCTTCCCGCCGCTCGTTGGGCACTTACCTTGAGGTGGTGGCGCCGGTCTTGAAGTCGCTCGAGCTTGCCGGGGCGTTGCGTTACGACAGCATTTCTGCGGTCAGCAACTCGAAGAATTTCGATGCCAACGGCGCGCCCATCGCGTCAGCAACGCAGGGCAAGAAAGCCTCTGACTCGACCTTCAAGCTCAGTGCGCGTTACCAGCCCACGCCACAACTGCTGTTCCGCGGCTCAATCGGCACAGGTTTCAAGGCTCCCACTTTGGCCAGCATCACAAGCCCGCTGCAGTCAGCCGGCAGCACGGGCTTTCACGATTGCCCGCCGGGCTTGGCCGCAAACATCGCGTTGTTCTGCACCAAGGTGTCTTCAGAGTACAACAAGGTGTCTGGCGGCAACCCGAAGACCGATACCACGGGCCTGAGGCCTGAAAAGTCAGAGCAATGGACGATTGGCTTTCGCGTGGAGCCTGATCGCATCGTCTCCTTTGGCGTCGATCTGTGGCAGGTCAAGCTGAAGGATCGCATCGATACGGTGCCCGAAGATGTGGCCTTCAGCGATGGCCTGATCTACGGCAAGCTGTTCTCTGTGTTGCCCGACCCGGTGACCGGCAAACCCACCCTGACCTATACGCAAAGCCCGACCAACCTGGGCAAGGCGCAGTACATGGGCATGGACTTCGACATCACCAGCGTCGCCGCGACGCCCATAGGCAAGCTGACCAGCCGTGCCACGGCAACCTACATGATCAAGTCGAAGTACGAGGTGGCCGGTCTGCCGGGCTTCCAGACCAGCCTGGGCGGCATTGGCCCCGACACCGAGGTGACTTTCCGCTGGTTGGCCAACCTCAGTTTCTCGTTGCAGACCGACGCCTTCACGAACACGGTCAACGTGTCCCTGAAGCCTGGTTACCAAGACGCCCCCTCGACCACCAGCAGTGGCTCCGAGGTTCGTCTGGTGAATGCCAACGGGTCCATCGGCGGTCGCGTTGCGATTGACCGTCGCGTCAGCTCCTTCAGCATCCTGGACTGGCAAGGCAAGTACCAGTTCACGAAGGAAGTCGCGTTCACGCTGGGCATCAAGAACCTGTTCGACAAGAAGCCGCCCTTCACGATCCAGAACCTGGATGGCACGGGCAACATGCGTGGCTACGACGCACGTTATGCCGATCCCCTGGGCCGGCAGTTCTACGCCTCAGCGGCCTACAAGTTCTAAGCCGGTTCAGGCCTGGAAACAAAGACGCCAGGCCGCAAGGCCTGGCGTTTGTGTTTTCCGCGGCGTGGAAGCTTACTTCGGCGCCAGCCGAATGGCTCCGTCCAGCCGTATCACTTCACCGTTGAGCATGTCGTTTTCAATGATGTGCTTGACGAGTTTGGCGTAGTCGGCCGGGGTGCCCAGGCGGCTGGGGAAGGGCACGCTGGCGGCCAGTGCGTCTTGCACAGCCTGCGGCATGCCGAACATCATCGGTGTGCCGAAGATGCCGGGCGCAATCGTCATGTTGCGGATGCCGTTGCGCGCCAGGTCGCGGGCGATGGGCAGTGTCATGCCCACCACGCCACCCTTGCTGGCGCTGTAGGCGGCCTGGCCGATCTGGCCGTCGTAGGCGGCCACGCTGGCGGTGCTGATCATCACGCCGCGCTCGCCTGTGGTCTCAGGCATGTTCTTCGCCATGGCTTCTGCTGCCAGGCGGATCATGTTGAAACTGCCTATCAGGTTGACGGTGATGGTTTTGCTGAACGTGGCCAGCGGATGCGCGCCGTCCTTGCCCACGGTCTTTACCGCAGGGGCAATGCCGGCGCAGTTGACCAGGCCCATCAGCTTGCCCAAGGTCAGCGCCGCAGCCACCGCGGCCTGGCCGTCGGCCTCGGTGCTGACATCGCATTTGACAAAGACGCCGCCGATCTCTTTGGCGATGGCTTCACCGCGTTCAAGCTGCAGATCGGCAATCACGACCTTGCCGCCGTTTGTTGCCAGCATGCGCGCCGTGCCTTCACCCAGGCCCGAAGCGCCGCCAGTGACGATGTAGACCTTGCCTGAAATTTCCATTCGAGTGCTCCTGCCTGTTTCAGGCTTGCAATGCCGCCATCACGCGGGCGGTAATTTCTTCAACGCTGCCGGTGCCGTTGATCTTGTCGTAGCGCGGTGCGCCGGCTTCGCCGCTGGCGGCCCAGCGGCCGTAGTACGCGACCAGCGGACGGGTCTGCTTTTGATAGACATCCAGGCGCTTGCGCACGGTTTCTTCCTTGTCGTCGTCACGCTGTATCAGCGGCTCGCCGCTGATGTCATCGATGCCGTCAACCTTGGGCGGGTTGAACTTGACATGGTAGGTGCGGCCCGAGGGCAAGTGGGCGCGCCGGCCGCTCATGCGCTCGATGATGGCGGCGTCAGGCACGTCGATCTCGAGCACCGCGTCCAGCTTGACGCCAGCGTCTTTCATCGCGTCGGCCTGCGGTATGGTGCGCGGGAAGCCGTCAAACAAGAAGCCACCCGCGCAGTCGGGTTGGGCCAGACGTTCCTTGACCAGCGCGATGATGAGGTCGTCGCTGACCAGGCCGCCGCTGTCCATGACCTTTTTGGCCGTCACGCCCAAAGCCGTGCCGGCCTTGACGGCGGCGCGCAGCATGTCGCCGGTGGAGATTTGCGGGATGCCGAAGTGGCGACAGATGAAGGTCGCCTGCGTGCCCTTGCCGGCAGCAGGCGCGCCCAGAAGAATGAGTCTCATCGCGGTCCTCGGGAGTTTGTGTTTTGTGGCCCTCCGGCGCAGCTTTGGCGGCCCCGCGCGGTGTCTCTGGAATCGAGAATAGCACGCACATCACAGCGTCAAACTGACGCCATCACCCTAAGCCGACAGCAGCGCGGACACCAGCGCACGGTGCGGGTTTCAGGCCCTTGACGGTGGCACCGCAAACAGGGCGCGAACGCGTTCCAGGTCTTGCGGCGTGTCCACGCCCGGCCCCATGCCGTGGGCCGCCACATGCACCGCGATGCGCTCGCCGTGCCACAGCACACGCAGTTGTTCCAGCGCCTCTGTCAGCTCCAGCGGCGCCGGTGTCAGGGTCGGAAAACGGCGCAGGAAACCGGCGCGGTAGGCGTACAGGCCGAGGTGGCGCAGCGGCGCCGGCGACGGCAGCGCGCGGGCATCATCCAATGGCCCATCACGCCACCAAGGAATGGGCGCGCGGCTGAAGTACAGCGCGCGGCCGGCGGCGTCCAGCACCACCTTGACGACGTTGGGGTTCAGGTAGTCGGCCAGGTCGGCCAGCGGGTGGGCGGCGGTGCTCATGACGCAGTCGGGGCACTCGGCCAACAGCGCGGCGCAGCGCTGCACCAGCGCGGGGTCGATGAGGGGTTCGTCGCCCTGCACATTGACGACCACGTCATCACCGTCCAGGCCCAGCAGCGTGCAGGCTTCGGCCAGACGGTCGCTGCCGCTGGCGTGGTCAGCGCGTGTCAGCACACATTTCACGTTATGCACCGTGCAGGCTTGCAGGATGCGTTCGTCGTCCGCTGCCACCACCACGCGCGCAGCACCGCTGGCCGCGGCGCGTTCTGCCACCCGCACCACCATCGGTTTGCCTGCTATGTCGGCCAGCGGCTTGTTGGGCAGCCGGGTCGAGGCCAGGCGGGCCGGCACCAGCACGGTGAAAGGCACGGTGATAGGCACGGTGAAAGGCAGGGTCATCGTCAGGCCGCGGCCGGGCCGTTGATCGGGCCATCCAGCGGGCGGGCTTCGTTTTCCAGCATCACCGGAATGCCGTCGCGGATGGGGAAGGCCAGCCGGTCGGCCGGGCACACCAGGTCGGTCGGGCGCTGTTCAGCGTCACGCCGCATTTCCAGCGGGCCCTTGCAGACGGGGCAGACCAGCAGATCGATGAGGCGGTGGTCCAGGGTCATGGTGGGTTCTGGGTGAAGAGCAGGGCCGACAGGTCGGCGATCAAGGCGGCGGGCACTTGGAAGTCTAGCGGCACCACCCACACGCGGGTGCTGCCCAACTGCAAGGGCTGCAGCTTGACGGCGTCTTTCTCGGTCAACAGCACGTCGGTGCTGGTGGCCGGCCAGGGCAGGGTGTGGAAGCCGAAGTGGTCGGGCAAGGGCAGTCGTTCGAACTGCAGGCCAGCGGCTTGCAGCATGCCGAAGAACTTTTCAGGCGCGGCCAGGCCGGCGGCGGCGACCAGCTTGCGGCCTTGCAACGTCGCCAGCGCCACGGCCTGCTGCGCATCACCCGCCTGCCAGGCCGCCAGCGGCCAGGCGTGCGTGATGCGCCGCTGCGCCAACACCCCCGGCAGCGCGGTGCTGACACGGCTGCCCGTGTACAGCACGCGCATACGCGGTGGCGACTGCCGCGGCAGCGGCTCGCGCAAAGGCCCGGCCGGCAGCAACAGGCCGTTGCCGGCGCCGCGGTCATCAAACACCACCAGGGACGCGTCGGGTGCCAGCGCGTGGTGCTGCAGGCCGTCGTCAGACACCAGCACGTCGACCCCAGGCTGCGCGCTGCACAGCGCGCGGGCGGCTTGAATGCGCTCGCGGCCCACCCACACCGGCGCACCCGTGCGGCGCTGGATGAGCAGCGGCTCGTCGCCCACCTCTGCCGCCGTATCGCCACGCTGCACGGCCCGCACGCCATCGCCCTGGCGGCCGAAGCCGCGCGACAGCACGCCCGGGCGGTGGCCGGCCTTTTGCAGCGCCTGCACCAGCGCAATCACCGTCGGTGTCTTGCCTGCGCCACCGACGCTGAAGTTGCCCACCACCAGCAAGGGCACCGGCGCGCGTTGCGGCTTGGCGTGTCGGCGCTGGCGTTCGGCCAGCCAGCCGTACAGCATCGACAGCGGCTGCAGCGGCCGCATCAACAGGCTGGGCCGTTCGCGCCACCAGTGGCGGGCCAGCAGGCTTTCGGCGCGGGCGGCCAGGCCCAGGCCCGGACGCATGCGCAGGCCCACGCGGGTCTTCAGCGCGCGGCGGCGCCGTTGGTTTGCGCGGCTGATTGCGCAGACGATTGCGCAGCAAACGTCAGGCGCGAGAGCCCGGCGCGCCGCGCCGCGTCCAGCACATTCACCACCGCCTGGTGCGCGGCCAGCGCGTCGGCAGAAATGATGACCACTGTGTCGACACGCCCGGCCGCTGCTGCACTCAATTCAGTTGTTAGCAGCTCAACGCTGCGGCCGTCCACGGGCTTGCGGTTGACGGCGTAACGCCCGTCGGCGGCCACCGCCACCAGCACCTCGCCCGGCCTTTCACGCAGCTTTTCAGCATCGGCCGCGGGCAGGTTGATCTGCAGTTCCGTGAAGCGCGAATAGGTGGTGGAAAGCATCAGGAAAATCAGCACTACCAGCAGCACGTCGATGAAAGGGATCAGGTTGATCTCCGGCTCTTCAATGCGGCGGCGGCTGAACTTCATGTGCCGGCCGAGTTCAAGCCGGCGAACGCACCGCAAAGCGCATCAGGTGCGGCACCATGCGCTCGGCCGCCAACTCCATCGCCAACTGGAATTCGTCGACACGGCCACGGAAATAGCGGTACAGCATCAGCGAAGGGATAGCGATCATGAGCCCGAACGCGGTGTTGTACAGCGCCACCGAAATGCCATGCGCCAGCAACTGCGGGTTGCTGTTGCCGCCGCCGCTGCCCGGCGCCTGCGAGCCGAAGATTTCGATCATGCCCACCACGGTGCCAAACAGGCCCAGCAAGGGCGCGGCGGCGGCAATGGTGCCCAGCGTGTTCAGGTAGCGTTCCAGCGCGTGCACGGCGCTGCGGCCGGCGCTTTCGAAAGACTGGCGCAACGCGGGCTCGGTGATGCGTGGCTCGGCAATGACACTGCGCAGGCCGGCGGCCAGCACACCACCGAGCACCGAGTTTTCTGCCAGCTTGTTGACGACATCGGCCCCCGGCAGGCTGGTGCGGGTGACGCCCATCACTTCGTCCAGCAATGTCGCAGGCGCCACCAGCGAGGGGCGCAAATGCACCAGCCGTTCAATGACCAGCGCGAGCGCGACGATGGAGCACAGAATCAGCGGCCAGATCGGCCAACCGGCCGCTTGTATGATCGAAAACAAGAATGTTTGGGGCGCCGTTGGGGCCGGCACAGCGCCGGCGAAGCGCGGCATTATGGCCGATGAAACACGGCGGGCCGGGCACCCTTGCGCATGCTTGCAGACCGGCTTGCAGAACCCCCGCCAAGCCTTCGCAACACCGCTCGCAACCCTACTGATAACGCGACTTGAAAACACGCTCTTCGCCGTCAACCGTTTCTGTGGATATCTCTGTGCATAAACCCCGGCACAAAGGCCACAAAACAAGCATTGCTGCGGTTCGGCCGCGCGTGCCGGTTTTTTGGGCACGAATTTCTCCATGCAAATCAAAGACTTGCGAGACTGTGACTGTTCCATGACAGTGCTACCCCCTTCAAACCCCTTGTTTGGCGCGGCTGTGGAGTTCCCAGCCCGCGCCGGCCGTGGTTTTTGGCGTGGCTAGTGCCCAGGAAGCCCAGCCCGCGCGCCTGCCCTGGGGCGTGGCCGCGCTGTTGCTGGCCACCAGCGACACCTTGGCCGCACGCTTTGGCGCGGTGGCCGTTCGCGGCGAGCTGTCAGGCTTTTCCCGCGCCAGCAGCGGCCACTGCTATTTCACGCTGAAAGACATCGAAGGCGCGCCGGCGCTGCTGCGCTGTGCGATGTTCCGCCGTGCCGCGACGCTGGTCGATTTCGCACCGGCCGATGGCCAGCAGGTCGAGGTTCGGGGCCGGCTGGGCATCTACGAAGCGCGTGGCGAGTTGCAGATGGTGGTCGAATCGTTGCAGCGTCTGGGCGCAGGCACGCTGTACGAAGAGTTTCTGCGCCGCCGCGCAAGGCTGGAAGCGCTGGGGCTTTTTGATGCCGCGCGCAAACGGCCGCTGCCGATTTTTCCCAGTGCGCTGGGGGTGGTCACGTCGCTGGGCGCTGCGGCCTTGCGTGATGTGCTGACCACGCTGGCGCGCCGGGCGCCGCAGGTGCGGGTGGTGATCTATCCGAGCCCGGTGCAGGGCGCGGACGCACCGGCCGCATTGGCCGCGGCGCTGCAGCTGGCCGGCCGGCGGCGCGAAGTGGACACACTGTTGCTGGTGCGCGGCGGCGGAACGCTTGAAGACCTGTGGGCTTTCAACGATGAACGCGTGGTGCAGGCTGTGGCGGCCAGCCCGATGCCCGTGGTCTGCGGCGTGGGCCACGAGACCGACATCACCCTGTGCGACCTGGCCGCCGACCTGCGCGCGCCCACGCCCACCGCGGCGGCCGAACTGGCCGCGCCGTCGCGCGACGAAGCACTGCAAGCGCTGCGCAGCCGCCAGGCCACGCTGCAGCGCGCGCTGGATCGCGGCCTGCAAGGCAGCGCACAACGGCTGGACACATTGGCCCTGCGCTTGGGCCTGCCTGCGCGAGGCTTGCAAGGCCAACAACAAAGGCTGCATGACCTGGGTGGCCGTTTGCGGCGTGCCATGCAGCACCGTCAAGAACGGCTGACCGAAACCCCCGCGTACGGGGCCCAGCGCCTGCTTCGCGCACTGCACGCGCAGTTGCAGACACACCACCAGCGCCTGGCCACCGCCGCTCTGCGCTTGCAGGCCCAAGACCCGCAACGCGTGCTGCAGCGGGGTTATGCCTGGGTCGAGTCTGCCGACTGCCGGCCGGTGCTGTCGGCCCAGGCTTTGCAGCCCGGCCAGACCGTGCGCGCGGTGTGGGCCGACGGCCGTGCCACGGCACAAGTGCAAAGTGTCGAACGCCGGGTGGAACCCCTGCCGCCGCGTGCCTGAAACCCGCTGCCTACAATGCCGGGCGCTTACCGCATCCCAACAAGCCAAGAGGAATTCGCACCATGGAACACACCCTGCCTGCCCTGCCATACGCCATCGACGCCCTGGCCCCGCACTACAGCAAAGAAACCCTGGAGTACCACCACGGCAAGCACCACAACGCCTATGTGGTGAACCTGAACAACCTGCAAAAAGGCACCGAGTTCGAGAGCCTGCCGCTGGAAGAAATCATCAAGAAATCCAGCGGCGGCATCTACAACAATTCGGCGCAGATCTGGAACCACACGTTTTTCTGGCATTGCATGAAGCCCGCCGGCGGCGGTGAACCCACTGGCGCGCTGGCCGCGGCCATTACAGCGAAGTGGGGCTCGTATGCCGAGTTCAAGGCCGCTTTCGTGAAGAGTGCAGTCGGCAACTTCGGCAGCGGCTGGACCTGGCTGGTGAAGAAGCCCGATGGCACGGTGGACATCGCCAACACCGGCGCTGCCGGCACGCCGCTGACCACGGCCGACAAAGCCTTGCTGACCGTCGACGTGTGGGAACACGCCTACTACATCGACTACCGCAACCTGCGCCCGAAGTTCGTCGAAGCCTTTCTCGACAAGCTGGTGAACTGGGGTTTCGCCGAGGCGAATTTCGCCTGACGATCAACGCGGCATCGTGAATGCAGACCGGCCTGTGGGCCGGTTTTTCATTTCCCGAATGGCGCCCCGCGCAGCTTGCTGCCGGCTTTGATGCCATGCTTGGCAAACCAGCCGGTGTTCATTTCCAGCGCAAAACGCACCGGCTTGGCCGAACAGTGCGAAGCGTCTGATTGCGGCGCCATCTCGGCGATGTTGACGATGGTGCCGTCATCCGCAATGAAGGCAATCGCCAACGGCAGCAGCGTGTTGCGCATCCAGAAGCAGCGCACGCCGGCGTCGTCGCTGGCGAACAGCATGCCTTCGTTGGCGCCCATGGTGCGCCTGAACATCATGCCGGTTTGCTGCTGCCCGGGGCTCAGCGCCAGCTCGGCCTGTATCACATGCATGCCGGCAGTGATGGCTGTGGTTTGCAGCCGCCCTTGTGGGCCTTGCTGGGCCTGCACCGGGTGGGCCGGCGCGCCCACCAACCACACGGCGAACAGGTAGGGCAGGGGCTTGGTAAACGTCATGGTGGGCATTCTGAAGCGACGCCAGATTATCGGCATGCGCAAGCCTTGATGGTCGAATCGGCGCAGCTTGGTGGACAAATGCGGTGGCCTAGAATTCCGGGCCCGATAACGCCTACGCCGTCGCCCCTTAAGCCGGCCCTGTGGAGACGCAACGCATGTACCAGCACATCAAGGTGCCCGAAGGCGGGCAGAAGATCAGCGTCAATGCAGACTTCTCGCTCAACGTGCCCGACCAGCCCATCATTCCCTACATCGAAGGCGACGGCACCGGGCTTGACATCACGCCGGTGATGCTGAAGGTGGTGGATGCAGCCGTTGCAAAAAGCTATGGCGGCCAGCGCAAGATTCATTGGATGGAAGTGTTTGCTGGCGAGAAGGCCACGCGCGTTTACGGCCCCGATGTCTGGCTGCCCGAGGAAACGCTGCATGCCGTGCGTGATTACGTGGTGTCCATCAAGGGCCCGCTGACGACACCCGTCGGCGGTGGCATCCGCAGCCTGAACGTGGCGCTGCGGCAAGAGCTGGATTTGTACGTCTGCCTGCGCCCCATCCAGTACTTCAAGGGCGTGCCCAGCCCGGTGAAGGAACCCGAAAAGACGCACATGGTCATCTTCCGCGAGAACTCTGAAGACATCTACGCCGGCATCGAATACGAAGCCCAAAGCGAGAAGGCCAAGAAGCTCATCAAGTTCCTCATCGAAGAGATGGGGGTGAAGAAAATCCGCTTCCCCAACACCTCGGGCATCGGCATCAAGCCGGTGTCCATCGAGGGCACCGAACGCCTGGTGCGCAAGGCGCTGCAATACACCATCGACAACGACAAGCCCAGCCTGACGCTCGTGCACAAGGGCAACATCATGAAGTTCACCGAAGGCGGCTTCCGTGACTGGGGCTACGCCTTGGCGGCCAAGGAATTTGGCGCCGAGTTGATCGACGACGGCCCCTGGATGAAGTTCAAGAACCCGAGAACGGGCAAGGACATCGTCGTCAAGGACGTGATTGCCGACGCTTTCTTGCAGCAGATATTGCTGCGCCCGGCAGAGTATTCGGTGATCGCCACGCTGAACCTGAACGGCGACTATGTCAGCGACGCCCTGGCCGCCCAAGTGGGTGGCATCGGCATCGCCCCGGGCGCCAACCTGAGCGACAGCGTGGCCATGTTCGAAGCCACCCACGGCACGGCGCCCAAGTACGCCGGCAAGGACTATGTCAACCCTGGATCGGAAATCCTGTCGGCCGAAATGATGCTGCGCCACATGGGCTGGACAGAGGCCGCCGACCTCATCATTTCGTCAATGGAAAAATCGATCTTGAGCAAGCGCGTCACCTACGACTTCGCGCGGCTGATGGAAGGCGCTGTGCAGGTGTCGTGCTCCGGGTTTGGGCAGGTCATGATCGAGCACATGTGATCCGGTTCCCTGCCTGGCATCTTTCTTGGCCTTAGGTTGCGTGAAGCCAAGCGCTCCAGGACATCCTTGAGGTAGACCCACGGACCGTGCCCATTGAGCTTGGCCGATGGCACCAGGCTCATCATCGCAACCCGTTGGCCAGCCAGTTCGGTGCCGCAGAAGAGCCGTGCTTTTCGGTCTATAGCCGAAGGGCGCATCGATCGCTGAGCGTGGTTGTTGTCGATGCTGCCGCCTCCGTTTTTGAAGGAAGCGGTCCAGCGCTTGAGGCTGTGGTCGATCGCTGCGGCAATGCCACGGCCGTCGGCCACACATGTCCTCTCAGGCTTCAGCCACATGTGCAGTTCGTGCCCCAGCGGCCGAGCGCGCAAATGCCTCATGCCCAGCCGATCCGACGCCTGCATGTCTCGTGCTTCTTGCCCGATCCGGTACAGCCAGGCGATGCGTTGGATGGCGCGCTTTGCCATCGGGCTTGCATGGGCCTTGGCCAGTTCGCCGAACTTGTGGCGCGCGCGTGCCAGAGATCCGGATTCGCGTCTCAAGGCTGGCGCTGTTGTGCATTGTCTGATACTGTGTAAATAATCAGTAGTTGTCAAATTTCACGACCCCATCGCTGCATCCACCCACCACGGCTGCCACCCACCATGCCCTTCGACCCGCTTGTCCGCGCACTGCCTTTCCTGCCGCGCACTGCCGCCGTCGCTGCTGCTCGGCCGCCGCGCCTGCTGGATGCGCTGCGCGCGCAAATCCGCTACATGCACTACAGCATGCGCACCGAAGAGGCCTATGTGTACTGGGTGCGCGCCTTTGTCCGTTACCACGGGCTGCGCCACCCGGCCGAGATGTCGCGCTTCGAGATCGAAGGTTTTCTGACCTGGCTGGCCACCGAACGGCAGGTCGCGCCTGCTACCCACAGCCAGGCTTTGTCGGCCTTGCTTTTTCTCTACCAGAAGGTGCTGAACATTCCGGTGCCGTGGATGCGCGAGATCGGCCGCCCGAAAGCGCAGCGCCGCTTGCCGGTGGTGCTGTCGCACGACGAAGTGGCGCGGGTGCTGGCCGCGCTGGGTGAAGGTGGCAGCGCCCACCGCCTGTTGGCTGAGATGCTCTACGGTACCGGCATGCGGCTGATGGAAGGCCTGCGCCTGCGCACCAAAGACATCGAATTCGACCGCCGCGCCATCATCGTGCGCGAAGGCAAGGGCGGCAAAGACCGCATCGTGATGCTGCCCGTGGCGCTGGAAGCGCCGCTGCGCGCCCAGCTGGTGGCCTCGCACCGGCTGTGGATGGAAGACCGCGCCGCGGGCTTGCCGGGTGTGTCGGTGCCCCATGCGCTGGAACGCAAGTACCCGCGCGCGGCTGCGTCCTGGGCCTGGCACTGGGTGTTTCCGCAGGCCCACCCCAGCACCGACCCGCGCAGCAGCGTCGTGCGCCGCCACCACCTCTATGAACAGACCTTCCAGCGCGCTTTCAAGAACGCTGTGGCCGCGGCCGGCATTGGCAAACCAGCTTCGCCGCACACGCTGCGCCATTCTTTCGCCACCCACCTGCTGCTGGCCGGTTACGACATCCGCACTGTGCAGGAACTGCTGGGCCATGCCGATGTCAGCACGACGATGATCTACACCCATGTGCTGCGCCTGGGCGGTGGTGCCGTGCGCAGCCCGCTGGACAACCTGGCCGTGACGCACTCTGCGGGCCCCGTGGCTGCCGCTGCGCTGGCCGCTGCCCCCTACACCCGCTCCACCACCAGCACCGCTTTCTCAGCCCCGTCCCCCGGCCTGGCCGCATATGGCCCGCCGCCGCCTGTTTGTCCCCCGCGTGTCCGTGAACCTTTGCCGTGTTACCGCCTGACGCCGCCTCCTCCAGCGCCCATACCGCCCGCCGCCGCATTGCGGCGCTGCCCGGTTACGCCGAACTTCACTGCCGCAGCAACTTCAGCTTCCTGACCGGGGCTTCGCACCCCGAAGAGCTGATCGCGCGCGCGCAGGCGCTGCGCTATGCGGCGCTGGCCATCACCGACGAATGTTCGCTGGCCGGTGCGGTGCGCGCGCACACCGAAGCCCTGCGCCTGGGCCTGCCTTTGATCGTCGGCAGCGACTTCACCTTGCAGCCCCGCCTGCCGGGCAAGCCTGCTGCACAGGGCGCACAGGCCATGCTGGGCGTGCTGGACGAAGACATCGCCACGCCGCTTGCGTGCGCTGGCCCGCGCCTGGTGATGCTGGCCATGTCGCGCCGCGGCTACAGCAACCTGGTGCACTGGATCACGGTGTGCCGGCGCCGCGCGCCCAAGGGCCAGTACCGGGCCGAGATGGATGACCTGGAAGGCCGGGTGCCCGCCGCGCCCATGCTGGCCGGGCTGCCGGGCTGCATGGCTTTGCTGGTGGCGTCTGGGGCTTTGGACACCACCCCAACAGCAAGCTCCAAAGCGGCGCCCGATGCCATGCCGCCCGGGGCTTGCGGTGCGCCGGCGCCCGCAGATCCGTTCGAGATTCTGCTGGCCCAGGCGCGCTGGTTGAAAAGCTGGTTCGGTGACCGCGCGGCCCTCGCGCTGCCCTTGCTGCTGCGCCCCCACGACGCGCTGCTGATCGACATCACCCAGCGCGTGGCCCAGCACACGGGCCTGCCCATCATGGCCGCCGGTGACGTGCAGATGCACATGCGTTCGCGCAAACCTTTGCATGACGTGCTGACGGCCAGCCGGCTGAAGTGCACGGTGGCCGCCTGCGGCGCCGGCCTGGCTTCCAACGCCGAAGCGCATTTGCGCTCGCGCGTGCGCCTGGCCCGCCTGTACCGAGCCGAATGGCTGCAAGCCACGCTGGACATTGCCGCACGCTGCACCTTTTCACTGGCTGAGATCCGCTACGAATACCCGCGCGAAATCGTGCCTGTTGGCCACACGCCCACCAGTTGGCTGCGGCAGTTGACCGAAGAAGGCGCGGTGCGGCGCTTCCCGGCCGGCCTGCCGAGTGAAGTGCGTGGCAAGCTGGAACACGAACTGGCGCTGATTGGGCAATTGCAATACGAGGCCTATTTCCTGACGGTGGCCGATATCGTGCAATGGGCGCGGGCCCAAAAAATCCTCTGCCAGGGCCGCGGCAGTGCGGCCAATTCGGTGGTCTGTTATTGCCTGGAAGTCACCGCCGTCGACCCCGACCGCAACAAGATGCTGTTGTTCGAGCGCTTCATCAGTGCTGAGCGCAATGAGCCGCCCGACATCGATATCGACTTTGAACACCAGCGGCGTGAAGAAGTCATCCAGTACATCTACAAGAAATACGGCCGCCACCGCGCGGCGCTCACCGGCGTGGTCGTCAGTTACCGCCCGCGTTCGGCGCTGCGCGATGTCGGCCGCGCATTGGGTATTGATCTGGCGCGAATTACCGCCGTGGCCAAAGGCCAGCACTGGTTTGACGGCCGCTGCATCAACCCAGAACGGCTGCGTGAAAACGGCTTTGACCCCGACACGCCGCTGTGCCGACTGTGGGTGGAACTGACGCAGCAGCTGATTGGCTTTCCGCGCCACCTGAGCCAACACCCCGGCGGCTTTGTCATTGCGCGCGACAACCTGACAGAACTGGTGCCGGTGGAAATGGCGGCCATGGCCGAACGCAGCGTCATTCAGTGGGACAAGGACGACCTCGACGCATTGGGTCTCATCAAGGTCGACATCCTGGCTTTGGGCATGCTCAGCGCCATCCGGCGTGGGCTGGAATTCGTCAGCACCAAACGCGGTGCGGTAATGGAATTGCACCAGATACCGGCCGAAGACCCAGCGGTCTACGACATGCTGTGCAATGGCGACAGCGTGGGCACCTTTCAGGTCGAAAGCCGGGCCCAGATGAGCATGCTGCCGCGTTTGAAGCCGCGCTGCTTTTACGACCTGGTGATTGAAGTCGCCATCGTGCGGCCGGGGCCCATACAGGGTGGCATGGTGCACCCCTATTTGCGGCGGCGCGACGGGCTCGAATTGGCCGACATTCCGAAGGCCGAACTGATACCCGCATTGGGCCGCACGCTGGGGGTGCCCATCTTCCAGGAACAGGTGATGCAGATTGCGATGCACGCCGCCGAATTCACAGCCGGTGAAGCCGACCAATTGCGCCGTGCGATGGCGGCCTGGAAGCGCAAAGGCGGCCTCGGGCCTTTTCACGAAAGGCTGGTCGGGCGCATGGTCGAACGCGGCTACGAACGCGAATTCGCCGAACGTATCTTCAAGCAGATGGAAGGTTTCGGTGAATACGGTTTCCCGGAAAGCCATGCCGCCAGTTTTGCTTTGCTGGTCTATGCCAGTGCCTGGCTGAAATGCCACCACCCCGATGCTTTTCTGGCGGCTTTGCTGAACAGCCAGCCGATGGGCTTTTATGCGCCTGCGCAATTGGTGCGCGATGCCCGCGAACATGGCGTCAAGGTGTTGCCAGTAGACGTGCTGCAAAGCCACTGGGACACCACATTGGAAGGTTTGAACGCGCCTTTGCGCGAAGTGCGCCTGGGCTTTTCACGCATCAGCGGTTTTGCGAAAGAGGCGGCCGAACGCCTGATCGCGGCCCGCCACGCAGCGCCTTTCACTGGCGCCGAAGACCTGTCGCGCCGCGCTGCGCTGGACGCCCACCACCTGGCCTTGCTGGCCCAGGCCGATGCGCTGGCGCCGCTCAGTGGCCACCGCCACCAGGCGGCCTGGGCGGTGGCCGGCATCGACACCCGCGCCACGCCGCTGCTGCACCGCACCCGCACGAATGAGGCCGCGGCCGAGTTGCCCGCGCCCAGCGCCGGCACCACCGTGCTGGCCGACTACCGCAGCCTGGGCCTGAGCCTGACGCAGCACCCGGTGGCCTTGCTGCGCAAACAACTGGCGGCTTTCAAGGTGCTGCCGGCGGCGGTGTTGAACCACTTTCCCAGCGGCCGGCTGGCGCGCGCCAGCGGCATCGTCACGCACCGCCAGCGGCCTGAAACGGCGCGCGGCGTGGTCTTTGTGACGCTCGAAGACGACACCGGCGCGGTCAACGTCATCGTCTGGCCGCAACTGGTTGAAAAACAGCGCCGCGCCTTGCTGGGGGCCACGCTGTTGACGGTGTACGGCGTGTGGCAATGCGAAGGCGCGGTGCGCCATCTGGTGGCCAAGACGCTGGTCGATCATTCGGCGCTGTTGCAAGGCCTGGCAACGCACAGCCGTGATTTCCGCTGAAGGCCCGCAGCGACGGCGGACGGCAAGCTGCAAAGCTGCAATGCGCCAAGGCCCCTACAACGGCATCAAAGCCGCGCCCACCGCCTCGGGCGTGCGGCTGCTGCTGATGCTGATGTCGCCACCGTGCAGCGCTTGCTGCGGTGCTGCGCGGGCGCGCGCCAGCAGGCCTTCGGGACGCGCCTGTTCGGTGCCGTGCAGGCCGACCCAGGCGTTGCGGCCCAGGCGCTTGGCGGTGAGCAGGCCAATGTCGGCCAGGTTGATGACGCCCAGCCAGTCCAGCGCGTGCGGGTGGCGCGGCAAAAAAGGCCAGCAGGCGTGGCCGACGGAGCAGGTGACGGCCAACGGGCGGCCATCTTCCAGCACAAAGGGCGTGTCGGCGACACCGGCGCGCAGGCGTTCGGCCAGCTCATCGGCGCGGGCGCGGTTGGTGTCGCGGGCGACGGCCAGAAACTCTTCACCGCCCCAGCGCACCACGTAGTCTGATTCACGCATTGCCGCCTGCAGACGCAGCGCCAGTTGCACCAGCACGGCGTCACCCGCAGCGTGGCCGCGTTCGTCGTTGACGCGTTTGAAGTGGTCAACATCGATGAGGAAAAACAGCGTGTCGGTGTCGCTGGCAGAGTCACCGTCGGTGACACTGTCGGCATCTGCCAAGCCGGCCTGCACATGCTGCGCGGTACCCACCGCCCGGCGCAGGCTGGCAGACAGCGCGGCTTCGATGTGTTGGGTCAGGAAACGGCGGTTGTGCAGGCCGGTCAGCGGGTCGCTGATGCTGGCGCGTTCCAGCACGCGCGATTTTTCTTCCAGCGCCTGCGTTTTTTCGCGCAACG
The DNA here is from genome assembly GCA_031371275.1 of Betaproteobacteria bacterium. GTDB lineage: Bacteria > Pseudomonadota > Gammaproteobacteria > Burkholderiales > Burkholderiaceae_C > Rubrivivax. The sequence continues at coordinate 33,357 of JANMJI010000060.1, read as the reverse complement.
CAGCCGACGTGGCCTGCAGTTCGGCCGTGCGCTCGTCGACCAGGCGCTGCAATTCACGCCGGCGGACACGCAGCGCGCGGGTGCGCAAGTGCACCACCGCGTACAGCGCGGCCAGTGCGGCCAGCGCGGCCAGCCCGCGGAACCACAGCGTCTGGTGCCAGGCTGCCTGCACGCGGATGGGCAGGCGCAGTTCGCTGTCGCTGAACACGCCGTCGCGGTTCGAACCCCGCAGCGCCAGCGTGTAGTTGCCGGGCGCCAGGTTGGCATAGCTGGCCAGCCGGTGTTGGGCGCCGGTGGCCACCCATTCGGCATCGAAGCCCAGCAGTTTGTGGGCATAGCGGTTGCGCTCGGGGGCCGAGTAGTCCAGCGCCGCAAATTCCACCGTCAGGCTGTTGGCGTCGGCCGGCACCTGCACCGGCACCTGCACCTGCATCTGGGTCTTCTCCTGCGTCTTCCCCTGCGTCTTCCCCTGCGTCTGCACCTGCACCTGCATCTGCACCGGCGTGGCCTGCTCGCCGATGTGTACGGGCTTGCCGCCCACCCGCACTTCCGTCAGCACCACCGCCGGCCGGTGGGCCCAGGGCAGCAGCAGCGCCGGGCGCACCACCGTCAAACCGCCCGATGCGCCGAACAGCAGTTCACCGGCTTCGGTGTGCGCCACCGCGCCCGTCCAGTAAGACTGGAAGACCACGCCTTCTGCGCGGCGCAAGGCGCGCGCGGTCAGCGTGGCGGGGTCTATCACGGCCAGGCCGCTGTCGGTGCTTAGCCAGATGCGCCCGGCATCGTCTTGCGCCATCGCGTTGACGTTGTCATCAGGCAGGCCCTGGCTGGCGGAGACGCGGCGAAATGTCGGCTTGATACTGGCGCTGCCTGGTTCCAGCAGGTGTACGCCGCCGCCATAAGTGCCCACCCACAGCCGCGCGCTGCGGTCGACGAGCAGCGAAGTGACAAACCCGGCGGCCAGCGCGCCGGCTTGCTGCGCGCTGGCCGCGGCACCGGCACTCGCACCCGCACCCGCACCCGCACCCGCGCTGACCACAGGCTGCGCGCTTGCGGCATGGATTTTTTGCACCAGGTCGCTGCCCGGCGTGTAGCGGTTCAGGCCATTGCGGGTGCCTATCCAGAGCTCGCCGTCCGGGGTCTGCGCCAGCGCGGTGATGCGGCGGTCGGTGAGTTGGCGGGCGGGGTCGTTCAGCACGGCGTGGGCCTGGCCGGTGGCGGTGTCCAGTGTCCACAGCCCGTCTGTCAGGCCACCCACCCACAGCCGCGTGCCCTCGCGCAGCAGCGGGCCCACGCCGGCGCTGGCGCTGCGGCCGGGCCAGGCCACACGGGCGACACGGCGGCCGTCGGCGCTGGCACGGTACAGGCCGCGGTAGCTGGCCACAAACACGCTGCGGTCTGGCGCCTGCACCAGCGCCATCACGACATCGGGCGTCAGTGCGGTAGCGGGGCGGCTGGCATCGGGGCGCAGCGTTTGCACCTGCGCCGTGCCAGCATCGACGATCTGAATGCCGTCGGTGTGGGTGCCCATCCAGACGCGGCCGGCGTCGTCGGTCATCAGGGCGCTGAACTCGGCGCGGGCGCGGCCACCGTCGGGGGTGGCGCGTTCACCGCTGATGGTCAGCACAGCCGCAGCGTTAGGGTCCAGCCGGCTGAGCCCGGCCTGCGTGGCGGCCCAGACCAGGCCGGCACGGTCGCGGTACAGGCCGCGCACGCTGTTGTCGGGCAGGCTGGCGGCGACCAGCGGGCGGTGCGTGATGCGCCGTGTCTGGCCGCTGGCGGCGTCCACCACCACAATCCCTTGGCCCTGCGTGCCCAGCCAGACCTCGCCGGGCCGCGCTTCCACCAGCGTCATCACGCGCAGCGCGGCCAAGGCCTTGTCGCCGGCCTTCAATCTGCTGTGAGGCACGCGGCCGTGGTTGGTGGTGCTGTCCTGCACCGCGCGGGCGGGGCCGCCGTCGGCGGGCAACCTATAGGCACCACCGCGCACCGTGCCCACCCACAGGCGGCCGGCGCTGTCTTCGAGCAGACACTCGGGCTGCGGCGGGGGTGCGTCACGCGCGGCGCCAGGGGGCATGGGCAGCAGCACGGGCTGGAAGCGCGCCTGGCCGGCGTCGCGCCTGAACAGCCCGGCCGGTGTGCCGGCCCACAGCCGGCCCTTGCGGTCGCGCAGCAAGGCCACCACACGGTCGCCGGGCAGGCCGTCGGGCTGCTCAGCGCCCAGGGCCACACGGCGCACCTGGCCGCTGCTGCCGTCGACCTGGTCGAGCCCGCCGTCGGTGCCCACCCACAGGCCACCGGCGCCGTCGTCGGCGATGGCGCGCACGCTGACATGGCTCAAACCCTGCGGCCCGGCGCCGATGCGCGTGAAGCTGTCGCTGGCGGTTTCGTAACGCGCCAGCCCGGCCGCGCTGGTGCCCACCCACAGGCGGCCGGCGCTGTCGCGGTGCATCAGTTGCACCAGGTTGTCGGGCAGGCTGCCGGGCTTGCCGGGCTCGAACCTGTGGACGCGGAACTGGTAGCCGTCCCAGCGCGCCACGCCACCCAGCGTGCCGACCCAGATGAAGCCCTGGGGGTCTTCGGCCACCGCAATGGCCACTTCGTTGGGCAGGCCCTGGGCCGTGCCGATGTGCTGAAACCCTGGCTCGGCCCAGGCCTGCCAGCGCGTGTTCGCGGCCGGCTTCGCGGACGGGTTCGCGGACAGGTTCGTAGCAAGGTTCACGCCCGCAAGCGAAGGCGTCGCCGCGGCCGCTGCGGCGGCCAGCCCCAATGCCGTGGCCAGCAGCGCCAGCGCGGCGCGTGCAGCCGCCCCCAGCGGCCGCGCCCGGACCTGCAAAACTGCCAAAGATGTGAACAAGAATCTGGCCAAGTGTCTGAAATGCCTGAAACCACTCACTTTGAATATTGTGTCTGACACGCGGGCCGAAGATTGACGCGCAGGCGCCACGCGCAGCCACAATCTACGCCATGCAAATGTCCGCCCAAGGGTCGCCGTTGTCCACCATGGCGCCGCTGACCCAGCCGTTTGCACCCACCGTTTGCACCCACCGTTTGCACCCGCCGTTTCACCGGCCGCCGTGCGGGTGCAGCGCCTGACCCTTCTTGCCCCCAGCCTAACCTCAGAACTGTGCCTGTCCCATGCTGTTCCTGCTGTCCCCCGCCAAAACGCTTGACTACGCAACCGCGGTGCCCAAGCCGGTGCTGAAAAAGGCCACCGTGCCGCTGTACCCCGAACGGGCGGCAGCGTTGATAGCTGTGCTGCGCAAGAAATCAGCAGCCCAGGTGTCGGCGTTGATGGATTTGTCGCCAGCCTTGGCCACCCTCAACGTGCAGCGTTACGGCGCCTGGCAGTCGCAGGCCACGCCCGACAACAGCAAACCGGCAGTGCTGGCTTTTGACGGTGATGTTTATGACGGGCTGCAGGCCAGGACGCTGAAGACTGCCGACCTGGCCTGGGCCCAAGACCACCTGGTGATCCTGTCTGGCCTGTACGGCGCGTTGCGCCCGCTGGACCTGCTGCAGCCCTACCGCCTTGAAATGGGCACCGCCTTGAAGACACCGCAGGGCAAAGACCTGTATGCGTACTGGGGCGACACGGTGGCCGATTACCTCAATGCACGCCAGGCCGAGCAAGCCCGGCCGCTGGTTGTCAACCTGGCGTCCATCGAATACGCCCGCGTGGCGGTGCGCAAGAACTTGCGCGCGCGCGTGGTGCATTGCGTGTTCGAGGAAGTGCGCGCAGGCCAGCCCAAGGTCATCAGTTTCTTCGCCAAGAAAGCGCGTGGTCTGATGGCGCGTTATGCCGTGCAAGCGCGCGTGCGCAGCGTCGGCCAGCTGCAAGCCTTCAACGCCGAGGGCTACGCGCTGGACCGCGCGGCTTCTTCGCAACAGCGCCTGGTTTTCCGCCGGCCCGGCTGACAGCGGCTGGGCGGGCCGCGCTTTCAAGCTGTTGTGCCAGGCTTCACATCCAGGCTGCACACCCAGGCTGCACACCCAGACTTGGCGCGCCAGCGCAGCCGCGGGCTGCGCCAAAATAGCGCGCATGCCCGCCGCCACCCACCAAGCCGTTACCGAAGAGCTGCGCCGCTGGATCGTTGCCCAGGCCGAAGCCGGCTGCCGGCCCGACGACGTGCTGGCCGCGATGAAAACCAGCGGCTGGGAAGAAGACACGGCCATCGAAGCGATGGAGCAGACGCTGCGCCAGCGCCTGGACGAAATAGGCCCGCGCCCGGTGACTGCCTTGGCGCTGCCCGGCGCCTCGAGCGCCACGGTGGTGCCCGAACCGGCGCTGGGTGGCGCGCCTTCGGTGCTGCTGTCTGACGGCCACCGCGTGCAGGTGCTGGCGAGCCTGCGTTTGCCGCGCGTGCTGGTCTTGGGTGGCCTGTTGAGCGACGCCGAATGTGAAGGCTTGATGGCGCTGGCGCGTCCGCGGCTGCTGCGTTCAGAGACCGTCGACAACGACACCGGCGGCAGCGAAGTCAACGCCGCCCGCACCAGCGAAGGCATGTTCTTCGAGCGCGGTGAAGCGGCGCTGATACAGACCATCGAAGCGCGCATTGCAGAACTGCTGCGCTGGCCGCTGGACCATGGCGAAGGCCTGCAGGTGCTGCGCTACCGACCCGGCGCCGAGTACCGCCCGCACCATGACTACTTCGACCCCGCGCACGCCGGCACGCCGCGCATTCTGGAGCGTGGCGGCCAGCGCGTGGCCACGCTGGTGATGTACCTGAACACGCCCGAGGGTGGCGGTGCCACAACCTTCCCCGATGTCGGCCTGGAAGTGGCGCCCTTGAGCGGCAACGCGGTCTTCTTCAGCTACGACCGCGCGCATGTCAGCACCAGGACGCTGCACGGCGGCGCGCCAGTGGCAGCGGGTGAAAAATGGGTTGCCACGAAGTGGCTGCGCGAGGGCGTCTTTACCTGAACGCGTGGCCCGCAGCGCCCAGCCGCTGCAGCATCGCCGAGTCGAAAATGCGCGCCCCCGGTTCGGCCTGGGCCAGCGCACGCAGCAAGGCCCGCGCCACCGTGCTGGCCGCGATCGGCCGCCAGCCCAGCGGCAGCAGCGGCGACAACGGCGCGGCCAGCAGTTGTGACAGTTTTTCACCCGTGCGCAAGGGCTGACCCAGGGCCTGGCGGTCGCCGGTCAACAGCGACGGGCGCACGATGACCACGCCCTCGAAGCCCAGCGCCGCGACGGCAAATTCCATCTCGCCTTTGACCTGGCTGTAGAAGTTGCCCGAGTGCCGGTTCGCACCCAGCGAAGACACCACCGCCAGCCGCCGCGCACCGGCAGCGCGCGCGGCGCGGGCGAAGGCCAGCACGGCGTCGAAATCCACCGCCCGAAAAGCCGCCTGCGAACCGGCCACCGCGATGGTCGTGCCCAGCGTGCAGACGGCGGCATCGGCCGCGGGCAAGGCGGGCAGGGCCGCGAAGTCGACCACCAGCACGCGCTGCAAAGGCCCCGGTGCGGGCATCGGCCGGCGCACCAGCAGGTGCAGCGTGCCCGGGCCTTCCCATTGGCGTGTGATCTCGCGCCCCACCAGGCCGGTGGCGCCGGCCAGCAGCAGGTTCATGAAGCGGCCCCACCGCACAGTTCGGTCGTTAGCCGGTCAACCGGCTGAATCAAATCCCAGCGGTTGCCCCAGCGGTCTTCAAAAACCACCACGCGGCCGTAGGTTTCGCTGCGCGGGGCTTCAGTGAAATGCACGCCGTGGGCTTGCATGTGGGCCATGTCGGCAGCCAGATCGTCGGTGTGCAGGAACAGCCAGACGCGGCCCGCGCCCTGGCGGCCTATCAACGCCTGCTGTTCGGCATTGCCCGCCTTGGCCAACAGCAGCGCACCGCCTGTGCCTGAAGGCGCGACCAGCACCCAGCGTTTGCCGGCGGCCAGCGGCGTGTCTTGCAGCAGCACGAAGCGCAAGACCTGCGTGAAATAGGCGATCGCGCTGTCGTAGTCATCCACCAACAACGCGGTGTGGGCAAGCTGTCTGGGCATGGGGGCTGAAGACTACACCGCGCGCCCGGCAGGCTTGAACGAAAGTTCGTTGGCGAAAATTCGTCAACGGAAGTTCATCAGCGAAAGTTCATCAGCAAACGTTCCAGCGCCATCGTGAACGGCTGCTGCATCAAGGGCAGCGTCAGCACCAGCCCCAGCAAGCCCACGCCCAGCGTGACCGGGAAGCCGATGGCAAAGATGTTGATCTGCGGCGCGACGCGCGAAATGGTGCCCAGCACGAAGTTGACGAACAGCAGCATCGTCACCAGCGGCAGCGCAATCCACAGCCCGGTGGCAAAGATTTCACTGCCCCAGCGCTGCGGCTGCATCTGCTGCAAGAACGCAAAAGGCTCGGGCCCGACCGGGAAGGCGGTAAAGCTCTGCACCAGCGCGGCAATCACCAGCAGGTGGCCGTTGATGACGACAAACAGCCAGGCCACCATGGTGCCAAAAAACTGGCTTGTGGCGGTGGCCGTGCTGGCCGACATGGGGTTGAAGAAGCCGGCAAAGTTCAGGCCCATTTGCAGGCCGATCAGCTCACCGGCAAATTCAACCGCGGCAAACACCAGACGCACCGCAAAACCCAGGCTCAGGCCGATGACCACCTGTTGCACGACCAGCAGCAAGGCGGGCGCCGAGTCCAGCGCCACGGGTGCTGCCAGTTCCGTATTTGGCAGGCTGCCTTGCGCGGCCAGCGCAATGAAGCCCGCCAGGCCGATGCGCAAGCGCAGCGGCACGTTGCGCCCACTCATGATGGGCATCGCAGAGAACAGCGCCAGCGTGCGCAGAAAAGGCCAGATCAGCGGCGTGATCCAGCCCAGCATCTGGGCCTCGGTGAAGGTGATCACAGGCCCGCGTTCAGCCCACCGCAGCCGGTATCGACAGCAGCATGCTGCGGATGTAGTCGACCAGCGTGGCCAGCATCCACGGCCCGGCCACGCCCAGCACGGCGACGGCTGCGACGACCTTGGGCACAAAGCTCAGTGTGGCTTCGTTGATCTGCGTCGCGGCCTGAAAGATGCTGACCAACAGGCCGACGATCAGCACCACCAGCAGGATGGGCGCAGACACCATCAGCAGCAGCATCAAGCCTTGCTGGCCGGTCGCCAGAACTTGTTGTGCGTCCATGATGATTCGACGTTAGGTGACGAAAGACGCGGCCAGTGAACCCAGCAACAGGTTCCACCCGTCGGCCAGCACGAACAGCATCAGTTTGAAAGGCAGGGCCACCAGCACCGGGCTCAACATCATCATGCCCAGGCTCATCAACACGCTGGCCACGATCATGTCGATGACCAGAAACGGGATGAAGATCATGAAGCCGATCTGGAACGCGCTTTTCAGCTCGCTGGTGACGAAGGCCGGCACCAGCACGGTCAGCGGCACGTCTGCACCTTTGACCTCGGCGGGCAGCTTGGCCAGCCTGGCAAACAGCATCACGTCACTCTGGCGCGTTTGCTTGAGCATGAATTCACGCAGCGGCGCCACACCTTCCTTCAAAGCCGCGTCCACCGCCAGTTGGCCTGCGGCATAGGGCGCGTAGGCCTTGTCGTAGATTTTGTCAAAGGTGGGGGCCATGACAAAGAAGGTCAGGAACAGGCTCAAGCCGACGATGACCTGATTGGGTGGCGCGGCCTGCGTGCCCAGCGCCTGGCGCACCAGGCTCAACACGATGACGATGCGCGTGAAGCCCGTCATCAGCAGCAGCACGGCGGGCAGAAAGCTCAGTGCCGTGAAGAACAGCAGCGTCTGTATCGGCACCGAGTAGCTGGTGCCGCCCGGGCCTTGGGCCACCATCAGCGGCAGGTTGCCTGGGGCCTGCTGGGCCCAGGCGCCGGCGCTTGCTGCGGCCAGCAGCAAGCTGATGAAGATCGGTTTAAGGCGCATGGTTGCTGGGTTTCTGGGCATCACCACCGCGCAGCCGCGACAGCAGTTGGGCGAAGCTGGCGGGCGGGGGTGGCGGCGGCAGGCTGTTGTGGACAGGCGCCGTTTGCGCGGCCATGGTGTGCAGCGTGCGCAGGCCTTGCGGCGACACGCCCAGCACCAGCCACAGGCGTTCTTCACCCTGGCCCACTTCCACCGTCACCAGCTTGTGCTGCGCCGACAGCGGCAGCACCGCCACCGTGCGCGGCGCGCCGGCGCGGCCCCCGCCACCGGCCAGTGGCGTGCGTTTCAGCAGCCACAGCGCCAGCGGTATGGCCGCGATGATGGCCACAAACCATAACAACGATGTGTAGTTGACAGGCATTGCGCTGGGGTGCCTTGGCTGCTCGGCTGTCAGCCGCCGCGCGACAGGCGGCGCATGCGTTCGCTGGGCGTGACGATGTCGGTCAGGCGGATGCCGAACTTGTCGTTGACCACCACCACCTCACCCTGGGCGATGAGGTAGCCATTGACGAGCACGTCCATCGGCTCGCCGGCCATGGTTTCCAATTCCACCACCGAGCCCTGCGCCAATTGCAGGATGTGCTTGATGGGGATGCGCGTGCGGCCCAGTTCCACCGTCAACTGGACGGGGATGTCCAGAATCATGTTGATGTCCTGGCCCGGGCCCGCACCCATCTGCACGTTGTTGGCGAAGTTGGTGAACTGCGCCGGCGCCACGGTTTCCAGTGGCCCGGCCACTTCGCTCGCCACCTCGTTGCCCGCGGGCTGGCTTTCGGCCAGCGCCGCGGCCCATTCGGCGGCCATCTTGTCTTCTTCCGACATTTCAGGTGCTGCTTCAGCCATTTCGGTGGTCTCCTATCCAGCTCAGGTTGCTGCCGGTCAGCATCTTGTCGATCTTGATGGCGTAGCGGTTGTTGTTGGTGCCGTAATGGGCGTCAAACACCGGCACACCCGAGACCTTGGCCTGGATCATCTTTTGCAGGTCGAGTTCGATAAAGTCGCCGGGCTTGAAAGACAGCAGTTGTTCCACCGTCGCGGCGGCGGTGGCCAGTTCGGCCACCAGTTCAACCTGCGCCGATTGAATCTGGTTTTTCAGCAGATTCACCCAGCGCCGGTCGGGTTCGGTGCTGTCGCCCTGGACGTTGGAAAACAGCGTGTCGCGTATCGGTTCCAGCGTGCTGTAGGGAATGCAGAAATGCACCGACCCCGTGGTCTCGCCAATTTCCAGCGTGAAATTGGTGGCCACCACAATTTCGCTCGGCGTTGCAATGCTGGCGAATTGCGGCTGCATTTCGCTGCGCTGGTATTCCAGTTCCACCGGGTAAATGCCGGTCCAGGCTTTTTTGTATTCGGCGGCGATGGTTTCAACCAGACGCAGGATGACGCGCAATTCTGTGGGGCTGAAATCGCGCCCTTCAATGCGCGTGTGGTATTTGCCGGTACCGCCGAACAGCGCGTCGATGACGGCGAACACCAGGCTGGGGTCGCAGACGATGAGCCCGCTGCCGCGCAGCGGTTTCACGTTGACGATGTTGAAGTTGGTGGGCACCACAATTTCACGCAGAAAGGCGCTGAACTTCTGTACCTTGATGCCGCCAATGGCCACTTCCGGGCTTTTGCGAATGAAGTTGAAAAGGCCGATGCGGATGTTGCGCGCAAAGCGTTCGTTGATGACTTCCAGCGTCGGCATGCGGCCGCGGACAATGCGTTCCTGGCTGGCCAGGTCGTAGTCGCGCACGCCGGCTGTGGGCGTGTCGTCCTGCTCCAGCTTCTGGCTTTCGCCGGTGATGCCTTGCAGCAGCGCATCGACCTCGTCTTGCGAAAGAATTTGCTGGTTCATGCGCCGCCTTGCCCGGTCATTGAATGATGAAGTTCGAGAAATGCACGGCCTTGACGGGCAATTCCGGCGCTGCCGGTTTCTTCTTTTTCTTGGTCTTCTTGGCGCTTGGTTTTTCACCCCCGTCGTCGTGCGCGTCTTCTTCTTCCAGCTCAACGCCCAGCGCGCGTGAGGCTTCGCGGCGCAGCCGCTCGGCCAGCGCGGCCTTGCCTTGGCGGTCCATCAATTCGGCCGCAGTGCGGTCGGCAATGGCCATCAGGATGTGGTTGCGTATGGCCGGCATGTAGAGCTTGATCTGGTCGCCCACATGGGCATCGGAGATTTCCAGCGTGATGCCCACTTGCGCGTAACGCTCGGCTTCACGGTCGGCCAGGTTGACAGTAAAAGGGTCCAGCGGCACAAACACCGGCACCGCCTTGGGGTCGTGTTTGCTGACGGCGGCCTTGGCAGGCGCGCGGTCCTCAGCGCCTTCACCATCGGCGTCGACGGCCTTTTTCTTCATCAGCATCATGGCGGCCACGCCGCCCACGGCCAGCACCAGCACGGCCGCGGCAATCATGATGATGAGTTTTTTCTTGCCCTTGCCCTTGGCGGGGACGGGCGCTTCGGTGGCGGTGGCGGTGGACATGGGCTCTCCTGCAGGCTGACCAAAATGGTCTTAAAGGCGATCGCGGCTGCGGCGCCTGATCGGCCTGTGGCAACGATTATTGAGAGCGCAGCGGCCGCACTAAGCGCAGATAAGCGCTGACAAGCGTGGCCAATACCGGCTTGTACGGGCCTGCGAAGCGCAGCGGCCCGTGCGCGCTCAGTGCACGCTCAGGCCACCAGGTCGACAACGCCGCGGCGGCGTTGTGAGGCGCTGCCGGGGCCGGCCAGCGCGTCGGTGTTGTCGCGTGCCGGGATGGACAGGCCGGCGCCACCGCGTGGCCTGTCGCCTTCGCCGCTGTCTGCGTTCTCGGGCTGCGCCTGGCGTGGCTGCTCGAACACGCCGCCACCGCTCAACGTCAGCCCGGCTTCGCGCAAGCTGCTGGCCAATTGCGGCAGCGCCTGCTCCAGCGCCTGGCGGGTGTCGGCGTGCAGCGCGGCCAGATTGACTTGCGCCGCGCCGCCGTCGAGCTGGATTTGCACCGTCACCGGGCCCAGTTCTGTGGGGTGCAATTCCAGCCGCGCATGCTGCACGCCAGCGCGCACAAAGGTCGTCAGCTGGGCCCCCAGCTGGCTGGCAAATTCGGCGCTGCCCGGGTGCGCGCTCAGGCGGGCTTCGGCAGCGGCGGCCGTGCTGGCGTTGCTGCTGGCGGCGCTGGCGATCAGCGCGCTGGGCAGCGACACAGCGCCAGCGCCGCCGACGTCGGCCAGCGGCGTCGGCCCGTCTGTCTGGCTGGTTTGATGGCCACCTGTGCCGCTGGCGTCGGTGTCGTGTGCAGCGGCCTGGGCCAGTGCCACCAGGCCGGCAAAACTTTGGGCACGGGTGCCGGCGTTGGGGGTGCTGGTGCTGGTGCTGTTGCTGGTGCTGGAAATTTCAGCGCCGCCATCGGCTTCGCTGTTGCGACCCGTTTTTCCCGCCAGCAGCACTGCAGCGCCGCCGCCGTGGGCCGGGCCATGCTGGGTGGCGGTGCTGGCACCACTTGCCGCAGCCAAGGGCCGTGGCAGGGCGGGTGGGGTCCAGGTGGCCAGGCTGGCCAGCAGTGCGCTGGCGTCGGCAGCGGGTGTGTCGGGTGCGGCTTCTTCGCCTTCCTGGGCCACGCCTGGCGGGCCTTCCTGCGACACATCTTCGGGCTGCTGTGTGGCGGCAGTGGGCGCCTTGCGGCCCGCGGTGGCTGGCGTGGCCGCAGCGGGGCGCGCGCTGCGTGTGGTGGCGGTTTGCGCGGCTTGCGCGGCCGGCTTGACGTCATCACGCACAGGGCCTCGTTCAGCCTGGCTGAGCAGGCTGGCAAAGCCGGCCGGGCCGCCGGCCGCAGTGTTCGCACTGGCATTGGCATGAACAGGCGTTGGCCGGGGTGTGGTGGCAGCCGGGGGCGGGGCGGTGGTGAGCATGGCGTGGGCAGCAAGCGTGGTGATGGAAGGGTCAGTTCAGCGGCATGTTTTCGGTGCCCAGGCGCCAGCCGGGGCTGTGCGCACTATCGCTGTGGCTGTGGCTGCTGTCGCGGCGGCGCTGTTGTTGTTGCAGTTGCGCGGCTTCGTCGCTGCGGCGCTGGTCAATGCGGGCGGCGGCCTGGCGCGCTGTGTCGCCGCGGCGTTGCAGCAGCTTGCGCACCGAAGCCACCCGCGTCTCGTGCGCCAGCAGCGCGTGGCGCAGGCTGGCGCAGCGGTTGTCGGTGGCCTGCATCTGGCCTTGTTGTTGGTGCAGGGCAGCGTCCAGCCGCTGCATGAAATCTTGATGGCAGCGCAGCAGGGCGATGCCTGCGCTGCGGCCGTTCAGCGCCGGGTGGCGCTGGCGCGATTCGTCGCGATAACGTTCTAACTGATCGGCCTGCTCCAGCAACCGGCGCGCGGCGTCTTCGGCCTGCATCAAGGCGGCCAGCGCAAGGTCGCGTTGGCGTTCGGCGTGTTGCAGCAGCGTGTGCAGTGCTGTGGTCACGTCAGGTGTTCATCAGGTGTTCATCAGGTGGCACAACTGCGCGCAGCTTGTGTCCAGCGCGGCGGCCTCGAACATGTCTTGTTGCAGCAGCGCGTTCATCGGCGCTTGCAGCTTCACGGCCAGGTCCAGCTCGGTGTCGTGGCCGGGGGCGTAGGCGCCCAGCTGTATCAGGTCGTGCGCCTTGTGTACCTTGGCCAGCAACTGGCGCATGCGGCGCGCGGCCTGCAGGTGCGCGCGTGGTGCCACCGCCGTCATGACGCGCGAGACAGAGCGCTCCACGTCGATGGCCGGGTAGTGGCCGCCTTCGGCCAGTTCACGCGAAAGCACGATGTGACCGTCGAGGATGCCGCGTGCGGCGTCGGCAATCGGGTCTTGCGGGTCGTCGCCTTCACTCAGCACGGTGTAGAAAGCGGTGATGCTGCCGCAGCCGTTCAGGCCATTGCCGCTGCGTTCGACCAACTGCGGCAGCTTGGCAAAACAGCTCGGCGGGTAGCCCTTGGTGGCCGGGGGTTCACCGATGGCCAATGCAATCTCGCGCTGTGCCATCGCATAGCGCGTCAGGCTGTCCATCAGCAGCAGCACATGCTGGCCGCGGTCACGGAAATGTTCGGCGATGGCCGTTGCATAACTGGCACCCTGCATGCGTACCAGCGGCGGTGCGTCGGCCGGCGCGGCCACCACCACGCTGCGGGCGCGGCCGACGTCGCCCAGGATGTCTTCGATGAATTCCTTGACCTCGCGCCCGCGTTCGCCGATGAGCCCGACAACGATGACATCGGCTGCGGTGTAGCGCGCCATCATGCCCAGCAGCACGCTCTTGCCGACGCCGGTGCCGGCAAACAAACCGATGCGCTGGCCGCGGCCGACGGTGAGCAAGGCGTTGATGGCGCGCACGCCAGTGTCCAGCGGCGTGCGCACGGGGTCGCGGTCCATCGCGTTGATGGGGCGGCGCACCATGGGTTCGGTCAGCACGTCTTGCAGCGGACCCAGGCGGTCCAGCGGCTTGCCGTGTGAATCGACGACACGGCCCAGCAGGCCAGCGCCCATCGGCAGGTGCAGGCCGCGGTCTTCGCTGCGCCGCCAGGGGTGGTTTTCGACGCCCCAGCGCGGCGCTGCGCTGGGCGCCGGGCGCGGTACCACGCGCGCGCCGCTGGCCAGGCCGTGCACCTCGCCCATCGGCATCAGGTAGGCACGGTCGCCGCTGAAGCCCACCACCTCGGCCAGCACCGGCGCCTGGCCTGGGCACCACACTTCACAGACGCTGCCCACCGGCACCCGCACGCCGGCGGCTTCCAGCACCAGGCCGGTGACACGCAGCAGCGTGCCCACGGCTTCCAGGGGCTGTGGCAGCGTGGCGTAGGCCTGCAGGTCGGCCAGATAGCGTTGCCAATGGGCGCCGCGGGCGGCCAGGCGGTGCGTGGGCAGGGGTGGCGGCGCCGGGTCGCCGGTGGCGGGGCTGTTCATGGTGGTGGCTCGGCCAGCGGCAAGGTGGAGCCCAGCGCCGCAGCGGCCTGCGCCCAGCGCGTGGCGATGCGCGCATCGACCGCGCCGACATCGCTTTGCACCAGCACGCCACCGCGCTGAATGTCGGCGTTGGCGGTCAGCCTGGCGCCGCGTGCCTGCAGCGCTTCGGCCGCGCCTTCGGCCACCAGCGGCAGGTCCAGCGGGTGGACCTGCACGGCAATGTGGCGCGCACTCATCATCACCGCGCCCACCGCTTCGGCGGCCACCTGGGCCACCAGCGCAGGATGGGCTTGCAGTTCGCAGCGCAGCACCTGCCGCGCCAGTTGCACGGCGGTGTTGGCCAGGGCCTGCGCGATGTCCGCGTCCAATGCCGAAAGCTGTTCATCAAAGCCCGTCAGCAGCGCACCAATCTGCGCCGTGGCCTGCAGCGCAAAGCTCTGCTTGAAGTTTTCCAGCGCCACCAGGCCATCGCGGTAACCGTCTTGGTAGCCGGCCTGGCGCGCGGCATGGATGCGGGCCTGCCAATCGGCTGCGGTGGGTTCTGGCGCCGCCGCCGCTGGTGGCGCTGCACCACCAAAAGTGCCTGGCCTCCAGCTCGCAAAGTCACCCAGTTCTTCGCGCGGGATGAAACGCTGGTAAGGCGTCTGCGGCTTGCCGCCTTGCGGCGGGGGCACGTTCTTGAAAGCGTTGTTCTTGGCGGTAGTCATTTAGACAAATTGCTCATCGCCGCCGCCGCCAGTCAGCACGATCTGGCCTTCGTCGACCAGGCGGCGCACGATCTTCAGCATTTCTTTCTGCTCGGCTTCGACTTCCGACAAACGCACCGGGCCGCGCGCTTCCAGGTCTTCCTTCAACGTCTCGGCGGCGCGGCTGCTCATGTTCTTGAAGATCTTGTCGCGCAGCGCTGGCGTGGCACCCTTCAGCGCGATGATCAAACTGTCGCTCTGCACTTCCTTCATCAGCGCCTGCAGGCCCTTGTCGTCGATCTTCTCGACATCGTCGAAGGTGAACATGTTGTCCATGATCTTTTGCGCCAGGTCGTTGTCGGCCTCGCGCACGAAATCGAGCACCGATGTCTCGACCGCCGAGCCCAGCATGTTCAAGATTTCGGCCGCTGTTTTCACACCGCCCAGGCTGCTCTTGCGGCTGCGGTCGCCGCCGGCCAGCACCTTGCTCATGACCTCGTTCAGGTCGCGCAGCGCGGTGGGCTGAATGCCGTCCAGCGTGGCAATGCGCACCATCACTTCGTTGCGCTGGCGTTCTGCAAACAGCTTCAGCACCGCCGCCGCCTGGTCGAATTCCAGGTGCACCAGGATGGCCGCGACAATTTGCGGGTGTTCGTTGCGCAGCAGTTCGGCCACCGAAGTGGCGTCCATCCACTTCAGGCTTTCAATGCCGCTCACGTCACTGCCCTGCATGATGCGGTCCAGCAGCAGGTTGGCCTTGTCGTCACCCAGGGCGCGACGCAACACGGCTTTCACATAGTCGTTGCTGTCGGCCACCAGCAGGTGTTCACTGCCGGCCACCTTCTCGAAACTGGTCAGCACGTCGTCCACGCGTTCGCGGCTGACCGATTTCATGCGCGATATGGTTTCACCCAGGCGGTGCACTTCCTTGGGCGCCAGCAGCTTGAAGACCCCGGCGGCTTCTTCTTCGCCCAGGGTCATCATCAGGATGGCGGCTTTTTCCAGCCCTTCATCGTCCATCGCGCCGGAAGCCATGTGTGTGCCGTGCCTTTACCCAGTTAGGCGGTTTCGCCGTTGACCCAGCCGCGCACGATGTTGGCCACCGCCGCGGGGTTGTTGCGGGCCATCACGCGGGCCGCTTCGGCCCTGTCGGTCTGGCCCGGTGCGGGCAGCGCGGCCTGCAGCGCTGGCGCCTGCAGTTCGGTGGCGTCGGCCACCACTTCGTTGAGCTGGCTGCCTGGTGCCGCGGGTGGCGGCGGGGCCAGCACGGCCGTCAGCGCCGGGCGTATCAGCTTGCTCACAATGACCAGCGCCACCAGCGCCAGCGCCACCGGCGCGGCGGCGCTTTTCAGCAGGTCCAGCAGCCAGGGCTGCTTCCACAGCGGCACTTCTTCGCTGGCCGGCGCGGCGTCAACGCGGAAGGGCGCGTTGACGACCTTCACCACATCACCGCGTTCGCTGTTGAAGCCAATGCCTTGCTGCACCAGCGCGGTGAGTTGTTCGATTTCCTTCTCGGTCAAAGGCACGGTATTCACCTTGCCCTTGGGGTCGGTGCTGCTGCGGTGGTTGACGACCACGGCCGCGCTCAGCCTGCGCACGGTGCCGGCGGCGCTGCGCGTCACGGTGGTGGTCTTGTCGACCTCGAAGCGCGTCGCCGCTTCCTTGCGCTGGGCCATGCCCGCGGCAGCGCCTGCGCCGGGCGCGCCCTGCAGCGTTTGCGCCGCGCCGTTGATGGGCGCGGTGGGCGGTGTGGGCGGCTGGTTGCTGGTGGCGCCGGGCACACCGGCCGGCGTGGCGCTGCCGGGCGATGTCGATTCTTCGCTGCGCTGTTCGCGCACGGCGGGCTTGGCATCTGCGCCCTGGTTGGGGCGGTAGGCCTCGGCCGTCTGCATGACCTGGTTGAAGTCGAGTTCAGCGCTGATGCTGGCGCGCACGTTGTCGCGGCCGACCACAGGTTCCAGCAGCGCCAGCACGCGCTTCAGATGGCCGGCTTCGACCTCGCGGCGGTATTGCAACTGCTGTGAATCCAGGCCACCGGCCGCGCCACCGGCTTCATCGTCGGCCGCGGCCGACAGCAGGCTGCCGGTGCTGTCCACCACGCTCACGGCCTTGGCCGCCAGTTCGGGCACGCTGCCCGAGACCACGCGCACGATGCCGGCAATCTGGCCACGGTCCAGCGTGCGGCCGGCGTGCAGCGTCAGCACCACACTGGCGCTGGGTTTTTGCTGTTCGCGGAAGAAGCCGTTTTGCTGCGGCAGCGCCAGGTGCACGCGCGCCGACTTCACCGATTCCAGCGCCTGGATGGTCGTCGTCAGCTCGCCTTCAATGGCGCGCTGCATCTTCATGCGTTCCTGGCCCTGGGTCTGGCCGAAGTTGTTCTTGTCCAGCAGCTCGTAACCCGCGCTGGCACCACTGCCCGTGGAAGGCAGGCCGCCGGCGGCCAGCTTCATGCGCAACTCGTGCACCCGGCCAGAAGGCACCAGGATGACGCTGCCACCTTCAGCGAACTTGTAGGGCACGTTCATCTGCGCCAGCCGGTCTATGACCTGGCCACCGTCTTTCTCTGACAGGTTCGGGAACAGCGGACGAAAGTCGGCATCGCGCGCGCCGCTGAACATAAAGGCCAGCACAGCCAGCAAGGCGGCCACACCCAGCGCCGCCATCAGCTGCGTGCTGCCGGGCAGGCTTTGCCAGCGCCCAGCCAGCCCGGGTGGCGGTGTCTGGGGCAGCAGGGATGTGGGCTTGACGGTAGCGACGGCGTTGTCCATGCAGCTTGGGGGTCATGCTTGTTGGGGCTGGCCGATTGTTCGGCCGCGCGGGTTGTGGCGTTGAAGTGAGAAGGCCCACAAACACGCGCTTGATTGCGCCTTCCCGGCCTGGCATGGCGCCCTACAGTGCAGCCTTGGCATCGGCCCCTTTTTGCCCTGCCACGCGCCATGCACGATCTGCGCATCAAACCCTTCGATTTCGCCGCCGCCGTGGCCCGTGCGGGCCTGCAGCCCAACGGCATGCCGCGCACCGACGCCACCAGCGGTGTCGCCGGCGGCGGCTTTCGCGCCGCCATGGACACGGCCTTGAAGGATGTCAGCCAAAGCCAGTTTGAAGCGCAGCGCTTGCAGCGTGAACTGACGCTGGACAACCCGACGGTGAGCCTGGAAGACACCGTGATGGCAATGCAGAAAGCGCAGATCGGTTTTCAGGCCACCTTGCAGGTGCGCAACCGGCTGGCGCAGGCTTACAGCGACATCATGAACATGCAGGTGTGAGCGACCGCCAAGGCTTGACCCCGGTGGCTTAGAGGCCAGCGGCTTGCCAGGCGATGTTCAAAGTTGTTGTCAAGCGTTTTGGGCTTTTGTAGACTTGTGTGAACGGCTCAACCGGTCCACCCGCACTGCAAAGGTCTGGTCATGCGCAATGACAATATCAAGGTGGTGGTGGTTGACGATGTCGTTGACGTGGCCGATACGCTGGCGATGCAACTCAAGCTGGACGGCTACAGCGTTTACACGGCCTACAGCGTTGAAGCCGCCATTCTCGAAATCGAGCAGCACCACCCACACTGCGTGCTGCTGGACATCGGCATGCCGGGCATGGATGGCTACCAGCTGGCCACCATGCTGCGGCACCGCTACAAACACGAAATCACGCTCATCGCCGTGACCGGGTCAGACGACAGCCAGGCGCGCGTTGCCGACACCTTTTCGGTGGTCGACCACTGGCTGCGCAAGCCGGTCGATGCCACAACGCTGGGCAGATTGCTCAGCGCGTTGGGCCAAGCCGGCGATCGTCAGTAACCGGCCCCGAGTCGGCGCGCGCGCGCAATCACCGCGCTGCAATGCCGCTCGATCTCAACTGCCCATTTGTGTCTCGATGGCGTGGGCCAGTTCTGCAATGGCCACGGGCTTCACCAGATGGACTGCAAATCCTGCGGCCAACGAAGCCGCCCGGTCTTGAGGCTGGCCGTAACCACTCAAAGCGATCAGGCTGACATGGCGCAGTGAGTGCATGGCCTTCAACTCGGCCGCGACCAGGTAGCCGCTCTTGTCGGGCAGCTCCAGATCCATGACGACGACATTGGGCACTTCAGACACAGCGGACTTCAACGCCGCGTCGCCATCGCCGGCTTCTGACACGTCGTAACCCATGCTTCGCATCAACTGCGCAGTGGCTTCCCGGGCATCGACGTTGTCGTCGACCAGCAGCACGCGGCAGGCGGTCATTGACGACGCCAGCGCTGCATGCAAGGTCTTGGGCTGCGGCCGTGCGATGCGCGGAAACCTGACGGAAAACGTAGACCCCAGGCCCTGGCGTCCACGCCGCACGGCAATTTCGCCGCCGTGCAATTCGACCAGCTGCTTGACCAGCGCCAAGCCGATACCCAAGCCGCTGGACTGCCGCCCTGCTGGGGGCGGCCCCTGCACGAAAGGCTCGAAGATGCGCGGCAACAAATCGGGCGCGATGCCAGGCCCACCATCGCTGACCTCGATGACCGCGTGACCCGTTTCGGCCATCACAACGATTGCAATTTCGCCGTTCGGTGGCGAGAAGTGCAAGGCGTTGACGGCCAGGTTGTTGATGATCTGCTCCAGCCTTACCGGATCGCCGTGGACCCAGACTTCTTCGGTCAAGTCTTGCCAGCGATGTTGGCTGCCACGCTCGGTCACACGCAGGGCTTCAACGCAATGGCGCACGCATTGCGCCAAGTCCAGAGCGTGGGCACGCAACTCGATCTTTCCCGAAAGCATCCGGCTGACTTCAAGCAAGTCGTCGACGATGCGCACCATGTGGCGGTTCTGGCGCTGGATGACGGCGATGAATCTGGCCTGGATGGCAGCGTCAGCCTGGCTGCGCGCCAGCACGTCACTGGCGCCGCTGATGGCCGCCATGGGGTTGCGCAGTTCGTGGCCCAGGAGCGCCAGAAATTTGTCCTTGGCCAGGTTTTCTTGCTGTGCAACTTCGCGCGCCAGGCGCTCGTTCTCAAGCAGCTGCTGTCTTTGCTGTTCTGCCCCTTGGCGCAATTCCCGCTCTTGCGCCAGCAAATGCGCGGCATCGCCCAAGGCACTGTTCAATGCATTGACCTCATTCACCGGGGTGCGTGGCGATTGGGGTGCGTCGCCTGTGCCCAACGAGCGCGCCGCATCTGACGCGGTGCCGATGGCGTGCAAGAGCACACGCCCAAGCAAGGTGGCCCCCGCCAGCGCCACCGCCAGCGCCATGGCCACGCCAGCAGCCAGCCACACCACGGCCTGGGTGGCCGACGCTTCAATGGTCGGAACTGGCGCCGCCACCGCAATCGTCCACCCCGTGAGGGCCGAGTGGGCGAAGGCGTCGTAGGCTTCGATGCCCTCCAGCGTCGAATGACGAATCAGGCCGTCTGGCGAAGCGGCCGCCGCCGCTATCAATTCCGGCCGCGCGAATTTGCCGACGAATTCTTCGCTGCGGTGGCTGCGCCAGATAAACCTGCCGCTACGGTCGATCACCGCCACGATCCATTGCGAACGCCCTTCCGGCCGCATCACCACTTTTTTCCAGCGATCGACAGAGAACGCCTGCGCGACGACAAAGCGCCCGGTCGGTGATGCCTTGGCAGGCAGGTAGATGGTCGTCAGCAGCTTGCCTGTGACGGGCCCGACGATCAAATCTGAAACCACCGGGCCTTGGGTTTGCAGCGCTTTGGAAACGCGTTCCTGCGCGGCCGCTGGCGGCGGCGGCGTGCCATAGGGCACGGTGGTATTCATTCGCTGCGTGCCGCTGTCATCAAGCACCAGTGTCCATACATCCGGCTTTCGATCAACGGCCGTGGCTTGTTCGTACAGCGCTTCGAAATTGCCCGTTTGCAGGTGGTGAGACTGGGCCAGCGCAGTCAGCGTGCCGAGCGAGCGCTGCACTTCGCCGTCGACCATGAAAGACGTGGCACGCACCGTTTCACGAAGCCCGCGCAATGCGGTCTCGCGTTCAACCTCACGAACTTTGGTGACCGCGATGCCTGCGGCCAGCAGCGTGGGGAGGAGCACCACGGCCGTCAACAACAAAAGATGGGATCGGATGCGCACCGTCACTTTTTAACATGGGCGCGCACGGCAGGGCCTGCCTGCAATTCCAACTCCAAAGTGATGACCCAAGCGCCCGCAGGCGCAGGCCGCCTTCAGCTGTGGCTTGCTGCCGCTGCGAGTGCTGCGTTGAACGTCGTGCTGGGCCGCATCACGGCTTCGCACAGCGCGGTGTCGGGCAGGTAGTAGCCACCGATGTCGGCCGGACGGCCCTGCACCGCGGCCAGTTCAGCAACGATCTTTGTTTCGTTGTCGGCCAACACCCTGGCCAGCGGCGTGAAGTGCGCCTGCAAGGCGGTGTCTTCGGTCTGCGCTGCCAGCTCGGTGGCCCAGTACAGCGCCAAATAGAACTGGCTGCCGCGGTTGTCCAACTCTCCGGTGCGTGGCGATGGCGACTTGTTGTTGTCCAGCAATTTGCCGGTGGCGGCGTCCAGCGTCTTGGCCAGCAGCATGGCCTTGGTGTTGCCGGTCTTCAGCCCCAAATCTTCCAGCGAAACGGCGAGCGCCAGGAATTCGCCCAAAGAATCCCAGCGCAGGTGATTTTCTTCGACCAGTTGCTTCACATGCTTGGGTGCCGAGCCGCCGGCACCTGTTTCGTACATGCCACCACCGGCCATCAGCGGCACGATGGACAGCATCTTGGCGCTGGTGCCGAGTTCCATGATCGGGAACAGGTCGGTCAGGTAGTCGCGCAGGATGTTGCCGGTGACCGATATCGTGTCCAGCCCGCGCACCACACGTTCCAGCGTGTAGCGCATGGCCCGCACCTGCGACATGATCTGAATGTCCAGGCCGCTCGTGTCGTGGTCCTTCAGGTAGAGGTGGACCTTCTTGATGAGCTCGTTTTCGTGCGGGCGGTAGGGGTCCAGCCAGAACAGTGCAGGCGTGCCTGAATGGCGCGCGCGGTTGACCGCCAGCTTGACCCAGTCGCGTATCGGGGCGTCCTTGCACTGGCACATGCGCCAGATGTCGCCGGCTTGGACCTTCTGCACCAGCAGCACCTCGCCAGTGGCAATGTCTGTGATGCGGGCTTCGCCGTCTTCGGTGATCTCGAAGGTCTTGTCGTGCGAGCCATATTCCTCGGCCTGCTGGGCCATCAGTCCGACGTTGGGCACGGTGCCCATGGTCACCGGGTCGAAGTTGCCGTTGGTCTTGCAGAAGTTGATGACTTCCTGGTAGATGCGGGCAAAGGTGCTTTCTGGGATGACTGCCTTGGTGTCCTTGGAGCGGCCGTCGGCGCCCCACATCTTGCCGCCGATGCGGATCATCGCCGGCATCGACGCGTCGACGATCACGTCGTTCGGTGCGTGCAGGTTGGTGATGCCTTTGGCCGAATCCACCATCGCCAGCTCGGGCCGGTGTTCATGGCAGGCATGCAGGTCGCGGCTGATTTCTTCGCGCTTGGTCTCCGGCAGGCTGGCGATCTTGTCGTACAGGTTGACCATGCCGTTGTTGACGTTGACGCCCAATTCGTCAAACAGCTTGCCGTGTTTCTGGAAAGCTTCTTTGTAGAAGATACGCACCGCGTGGCCGAAGACGATGGGGTGCGAGACCTTCATCATCGTGGCCTTCACATGCAGCGAGAACATGACGCCGGTTTTGCGTGCGTCTTCCATCTCGTGTTCGTAGAAGTCGCACAGCGCCTGCTTGCTCATGAACATGCTGTCGATGATTTCGCCAGCCAGCAGCGCGACCTTGGTTTTCAGCACGGTGGTCGTGCCGCTGGGCGTCAGCAGTTCCATGCGCACGTCGCGCGCCTTGTCCAGCGTCATCGACTTTTCACCGTGATAGAAATCGCCGGTTTTCATCGTCGCCACATGCGTGCGCGATGCCTGGCTCCAGGCGCCCATCGAATGCGGATTCTTGCGTGCATAACGCTTCACCGCCATGGGTGCGCGGCGGTCTGAATTGCCTTCGCGCAGCACCGGGTTGACGGCGCTGCCCAAGGCCTTGGCGTAGCGCGCACGCAGCGCCTTTTCTGCGTCGGTCTTCGGGCTTTCGGGGTAGTCGGGAATCTTGTAGCCGCGCGCCTGCAGCTCTTTGATCGCACCCACCAGTTGGTGTTGCGAAGCGCTGATGTTGGGCAGCTTGATGATGTTGGTGTCGGCCGCCAACGTCAGCCGGCCGAGCTCGGCCAGGTTGTCTGGCACCTTTTGCGCGTCGGTCAAATATTCAGGGAATTCGCCCAGGATGCGCGCGGCCACAGAAATATCGCTGGTGCTGATCTGCACGCCTGCCGGTGCTGCAAACGTGCGGATGATGGGCAGGAAGGCGGCGGTCGCCAGCATCGGCGCTTCGTCGGTCAGGGTGTAGATGATGGTCGGCTGCTGGCTGGTCATTGAAGGGTCACCGTGTCGGGTTGGCAAGCCATTATCGAACGCGGCCAGTGCGGGCCGCGGTCGGTGCAGTGGGCTGCGCCGTCTGCGGCCCGTCGGCTGAAAAAAACAAGCCCGCCGGGTGCGGGCTTGTAGTGGCTTGAGCCTTCGGCGCGCAGGCGCGCCGACCGTTTCAACGCATTGTCAACTCGCGGTTTCTGTCACGTCCTGCGCTTGCGCTTGCGCTGGCGTGAGCACCGTGCCCGCTTCGTCCACCGGCCGGATGTCCTGGGCCAGGTCGCCCTTGGGGCCCTGCACCAGCGCATAGACGACCCGGCCGCCCTGCTTCAGGGTGCGGAAGCCCTCCATCTGCACCGCAGAGAAATGGGCAAACACATCGGCGCCACCGCCCTCGGGTTCGATGAAGCCAAAACCCTTGGCATCGTTAAACCATTTGACCTTACCGTACGCCATGGCGTGCCTCACTGGGGTGACTACAGATCAAAATTTTGCGCCTTAGCAACTTCGGGTGTCAAGGTTTCGACGGCCGGCGGCTGCGACGCGCGTTGGACAAGCGCGGGGCAGCGTGGCCGAGTGGGCCTTTTGAGCGCCACAAAAACGGCTTTGCTTGGCCCTTGAAGCAGGCAGGGCTGGGGCAATATGCGTCATCGGTAGGGGCGCAGTGCCACAGCCGCACGCCACGCATTCAACTCGATAGAATGTTTCATGCCCGAGGATCAACCGCCCCTGCCCCCGAAGCGCCCCGCACCCCCGGCTGTCGCCCGGCCCGACAACGGCCAGGGTACGGTGGTGGCCGAGCGCAAGGCAGCCCGCACCAAACCGCCGCAGCTTTACCAGGTGGTGCTGCTCAATGACGACTACACGCCGATGGAGTTTGTTGTCATGGTCTTGCAGCAGTACTTTCAGCGTGACCCGGATACGGCCACCTTGATCATGCTGAAGATTCACCACGAAGGGCGCGGCATCTGTGGCGTCTATACCAAAGACGTCGCCGCGACGAAAGTCGAACTGGTGCTCACCGCGGCCCGCCGCGAGGGGCATCCGCTTCAATGCATTATGGAGGCCGCATGATTGCGCAAGAGCTTGAAGTCAGCCTGCACATGGCGTTTGTGGAAGCACGCCAGCAGCGCCACGAGTTCATCACCGTCGAGCATTTGCTGATGGCGTTGCTGGACAACCCCTCTGCCGCCGAAGTGTTGCGCGCCTGTGCCGCCAACATCGAGGATCTGCGCAAGAGCCTGGCCACCTTCATCAAGGAAAACACGCCCACCGTGGGCGGCAATGAAGAGGTCGACACGCAGCCCACGCTGGGCTTTCAGCGTGTCATCCAGCGCGCCATCATGCATGTGCAAAGCACGGGCAGTGGCAAGAAGGAAGTGACTGGCGCCAACGTGCTGGTGGCCATCTTCGGCGAAAAGGATTCGCACGCCGTGTACTACCTGCACCAGCAGGGCGTGACACGCCTGGACGTGGTGAACTTCATCGCCCACGGCATCAAGAAAAGCGACCCGCCCGAGCCCGCCAAAGGCAACGAAGGCCCGGCCAACAACGAGGCCGAGAAAGAAGAAGGCGGTGACGCCAAGGGCTCACCGCTGGAGCAGTTCACGCAGAACCTGAACCAGCTCGCCTTGCAGGGCAAGATCGACCCGTTGATTGGCCGCGAACACGAGGTCGAGCGTGTCATCCAGATCCTGTGCCGGCGGCGCAAAAACAACCCGCTGCTGGTGGGTGAAGCCGGTGTCGGAAAGACGGCGATTGCCGAGGGCCTGGCCTGGCGCATCACAGAAAAAGACGTGCCCGAAGTGCTGGCCGACGCCACCGTCTACAGCCTGGACATGGGCTCCCTCCTGGCCGGCACGAAGTACCGCGGCGATTTCGAGCAGCGGCTGAAGGGCGTGCTCAAGCAGCTGAAGGACCAGCCCAACGCCATCCTGTTCATCGACGAGATTCACACGCTGATTGGCGCCGGTGCGGCGTCGGGCGGCACGCTCGACGCCTCGAATCTGCTCAAGCCAGCCCTTTCCAGCGGCGCGATGAAGTGCATTGGCGCCACCACCTTCACCGAATACCGCGGCATCTTCGAGAAGGACGCGGCGCTGTCCAGGCGCTTCCAGAAGGTCGATGTCGTCGAGCCTTCGGTCGAGCAGACGATCGAGATACTGAAGGGCCTGAAGTCACGCTTCGAGGAACACCACAGCGTGAAGTACGCGGTGGGCGCATTGCAGGCCGCAGCCGAGCTGTCAGCCAAGTTCATCAACGACCGCCATCTGCCCGACAAGGCCATCGACGTGATCGATGAAGCCGGTGCAGCACAGCGCATCCTGCCGGCCAACAAGCGCAAGAAGACCATCACGCGCAGTGAGGTTGAAGAGATCGTGGCGAAGATTGCGCGCATCCCGCCGGCCAGTGTCAGCAGCGACGACCGCGGCAAGCTCAAGACGCTGGACCGCGACCTGAAGAGCGTGGTGTTCGGGCAAGACCCGGCCATTGATGCCTTGGCCGCCAGCATCAAGATGGCGCGTTCTGGCCTGGGCAAGAACGACAAGCCGATCGGCAGCTTCCTGTTCAGCGGGCCCACGGGTGTGGGCAAGACCGAAGTCGCCAAGCAGCTGGCCTATGTGCTGGGCATTGACCTGATTCGCTTTGACATGTCGGAATACATGGAGCGCCACGCGGTCAGCCGCCTGATCGGTGCGCCCCCGGGCTATGTCGGTTTCGACCAGGGCGGCCTGCTGACCGAGGCTGTGACCAAGAAGCCGCATTCGGTGCTGCTGATGGACGAGATCGAAAAAGCGCATCCCGATGTTTTCAATGTGCTGCTGCAGGTAATGGACCACGGCACGCTGACCGACAACAACGGGCGCAAGGCCGACTTCCGCAACGTCATGATCATCATGACGACGAATGCGGGTGCCGAGACCATGAACAAGTCGACCATAGGCTTCACCAACAAGCGCGAACAAGGTGACGAGATGGGCGACATCAAGCGCTTGTTCACGCCCGAGTTCCGCAACCGGCTGGACGCCATCGTCAACTTCAAGTCGTTGGATGAAGCTGTCATCTTGCGCGTGGTCGACAAGTTCCTGCTGCAACTGGAAAGCCAGCTCACCGAGAAGAAGGTGGAAGTCACCTTCAGCGACAACCTGCGCAAGCACCTGGCGAAAAAGGGTTTCGATCCCCTGATGGGTGCGCGACCCATGCAGCGCCTGATTCAGGACACGATACGCCGGGCTTTGGCCGACGAACTGCTGTTCGGCCGCCTGGTGGATGGTGGCCGGCTGAGCGTGGACATTGACGACAAGGACGAGGTCGTGCTGGACATTCAGCCGCCGAAGAAAAGCGACAAACCGCGCGCCGAAACAACCGTGGCTTAACGGCTGCGCGCCAGCGGCGGCCGGTCTGCCGCCGGGTCTTGCAGGTAGAAGCGACAGAGCATCCCGTACAGCGCGGGATGCTCTTTTTTCATGGCCTCGGGGCTGACGAAGAAAGCCTCGCTGGCGACCGCGAAAAACTCTTCCTCGCCTTGTGCGCCATAGGGGTCGAGCGCGGTGTTTTCCTCGGCATCCACGCGCTGCACGAAGCGTGCAAATTCAGCGCCCAGCGTCTGACGCCAGAACTGCGCTGACAGCCCCGACGGCAGCCGCGGCATGCCATTGGCCACGCCGTCTTCCATGTCCAGCACATGGGCGAATTCGTGGATGACGACGTTGTAGGCGGTGGTGGCAGCGTCCTTCGCGCTGTCGCTGGCCCGCACCCCTGCGGCGCGCACATCGCGCCACGACAGCATCACCGGCCCGCCCTCCATCGCTTCACCGGCCAGTGCTTCTTCGTAGCTGTGCACGACGCCATCCTCATCGGCCACTTCGCGCCGCGCCAGCACCAAGTCGGGGTGCACCACGATGCCGACAAAACGCGCGTAGCGCGCCAGGCCAAGGCGCAGCACCGGCAGCACGGCCTGGGCCGCGATGGCCACCACCATGGCATCGGTCAGGCGCAGGCCGTCACTGGTGCTGAATTCCTTTTTGTCCAGAAACAGGCTGGTCAGGCGGCGCAGTTCCTGGGCGGCTTCGGCGTCACGGCGTTGCAGGAAGGGGTAGCGCACCAGCGTGCGTTTCCACAGGTCGTCGGGGATGGCGCGGCGGCGCAGCGCGGCACTGTCGCGGCCGGCCTGCCAGCGTTGCCACAGGTGGCGCAGCACGCGTTTTCAGCCGGCAGCAGGCGGCAGGCGCTCGAAGGCGTTGCGGCTCAGGCGCAGCACTTCGGCGCGCTGCTGCGTGTCCATGTCCCAGTCGCTCAAGACATGGCGTTTGAAGCCCGGGGCCAGCGCTGCGCTGCCCGGACGGTGGGTGTGGCCGTGCACCATCTCGCTGGCGCCCATGGCATGCATCCAGCGCACGGCCTGCCCGGCGTCCACGTCGGCCATGCTGTCGGTGTCAAAACGCCGCCGCGCTTGGCTGGCGTCACGCATCTGGGCTGCAATCTGGTCGCGCTCGGTTAGCGGCCGGGCCAGGAAGCGGGCCTGCCATTGCGGCGACCGCACTTCTTGCCGAAAGGTCTGGTAGGGCTTGTCGTCCAGGCACAGCGCGTCGCCATGGGTCAGCAGCACGTTCTGGCCCCAGGCCGACAGCAGCGTGGGGTCGGGCAGCGCCATCACGCCGGCGTCGCGCAGTGCTGCGGCACCGACCAGGAAATCGCGGTTGCCGGCCATGAAGGCCAACTGGCGGTGGCTGGCGGCTTCGGCCATTGCATCAACGCAGCGGCGCTCAAAGGGGCGGCTGCGGGCGTCGTCGCCCACCCACACCTCGAACAGGTCGCCCAGCATGAACACGGCATCGGCCGTGGTATGCAGCAGGTGTTGGCGCCAGACCTCGAAGGTGCGGGGCAGGGCCTCGCTCAGGTGCAGGTCGGAGATGAAATCAATCGCCCGCCAGGCCGCTGGCGCGGCAAGCTCAAAAAAAGCCGGCAGCGGGTTCGCACTGGCGGCTGTGGCCATCAGGCCGTCTCGGTGACGCGCACGATCAGCACGTCCTCCAGCGGCACGTCGTCGTGGAAGCCCTTGCGGCCGGTGCGAGCGCGCTCGATGCTGTCCACCACGTCCATGCCTTCGACGACACGGCCGAAGACTGCATAACCCCAGCCCTGCGCGTTTTCAGCGCGGAAGTCGAGAAAGTCGTTGTCGGTGCAGTTGATGAAAAACTGCGCGGTGGCCGAATGCGGGTCATTGGTGCGGGCCATGGCCAGCGTGTACTTCTTGTTCTTCAGGCCGTTGTTGGCTTCGTTCTGAATCGGCGCGTCGCTGGGCTTTTGTTTCATGCCCACCTCGAAGCCGCCGCCTTGCAGCATGAAGTTCTTGATGACGCGGTGAAAGACGGTGCCGTCGTAGTGGCCCTTCTTTACATAGGCCAGGAAATTGGCGGCACACAGCGGCGCCTTTTCGTCGTCGAGTTCGATGCGCAGGCTGCCTGCGCTGGTTTCCATCTGCACGGTCTTGGTCATGTCATTTCTCCACGGTGGCTTTTTTGATGGTGATGGCCTTTTCGGGCAGGCTGCCGTGGACACCCACGGAGCGCGTCGGCACGAGCCGGATCTGGTCGACGACATCCATGCCCTCGATGACCTTGCCAAATACGGCGTAACCGCCGCCGGCATCGTCAAGCCGCACGTTGTCGTTGACGTTGATGAAGAACTGCGCGGTCGCTGAATTGGGGTCGTTGGTACGCGCCATGGCGATGCTGCCGCGAAGGTTGGACAAGCCATTGCGGCTTTCCAGCGCTATCGGCGCGCGCACGGGCTTCTCGCTCAGGTCGGCTTTGTAGCCGCCGGTCTGGATCATGAAGCCGTCGATGACGCGGTGGAAGATGACGCCGTCGTAATGGCCGGCCTTCACGTACTGCATGAAGTTGTCCACCGTCTTGGGCGCTTTTTCGCGGTCGAGTTCAAGCACGATGTCGCCTGCGGTGGTGGCCAGGCGCACCTTTTGCGCGAATGCTGGCAGCGCCATCGCCAACAGTGCCAGTAGCAGCAGTTTGGTGAGTGATTTCAAGGCGAGGTCTCCGCGTTCAAATGAGGTTTTTTCGACGGCCGCCACGCAGCCAGGGCGCGAGTCTAGCGGGCCGTCGGTGCGCCTTGTGCCAGCAGCGTGCGCGCGGCGTCCAGCTTGCGCTGCAGTGTGCCGTCCGCCGGCCCGCCGGCAGCCGCCAGTTCCCAGGCCTGCACCGCCAGCATCAGGTGCACCTGGCCCAGGTTGGCGCGCGCCGTGCGGTGTGTGGGGTCGTTGCGCAGCGCCGTTTCCAGGGCTTGGCGTGCTTGTTCGAGCCGCGCCGCGCGGGCGTGCAGCAGCGCGATGTTGTTGTAGGGGTCGGGCAGTTCGGGGTAGTCCTGGGCCATGCGCGTGAAATGCGCCAGCGCTTCTTCGTCGCGCTTCAGGTCCATCAGCACGACGCCCTGCAGGAAGCGCAATTGCACGTCGCGTGGGCTGGCGGTGGTGGCTTTCTCGACCCGCGCGAGTGCGGCAAAAAGGTCGCCCCGGGCGACCAGGGCGCGCACCTCGGCCGCTTCATCGGCGTGGGTGCGGGTGGTGCACAACAACGCGGCGCAGAGCCCCAACAAGGCCAGGGCACGGCGGGCAGGGCGGGGCACGGAGGGGGCGGTGAAGGGCATCGTGTGCGGTAGCGCGCGGCGGCCGGGCTGCATGGGCCCCGCCGCTATACTGATTTTCATTCTATCGACGCCGCGTGGCCGGCACGGCCCGCGGGGTCACCCGGCCTTGATCCAGGTGCCGCATGGCGCCCCAGGCACCCCGGCACCCTTGTCAGCCCATGAGCCTACGCATCCACAACACCCTGACGCGCCGCCTGGAGGCCTTCGCACCCCTGAACCCGCCGCAGGTGCGCATGTACGTCTGCGGCATCACGGTGTACGACCTGTGCCACCTGGGCCACGCGCGCATGGTGCTGGCGTTTGACATGGTCTATCGCTGGCTGCTGGCCAGTGGTTATGACGTGACCTACGTGCGCAACATCACCGACATCGAAGACAAGATCATCAAGCGCGCGCTGGAACGTGGCACGACCATCCGCGCGCTGACCGACGAGATGGTGGCTGCCATGCACCGCGACTTCGCCGCTTTGGGCGCGTTGCAGCCCACGCACGAGCCGCGCGCCACCGACTACGTGCCGCAGATGCTGCACATCATTGCGCAGCTTCAGGCCAAGGGCCTGGCCTACCAGACCAAGCCGAGCGCAGAGCACGGCCTGGGCGGCGACGTGAACTACGCGGTACGGCGTTTTGAGGGCTACGGCAAGCTCAGCGGCAAGAGTCTGGACGAACTGCGTGCCGGTGAACGTGTGGCCGTGCTCGGTGACAAACAAGACCCGCTGGACTTTGTGCTGTGGAAAGCGGCCAAGCCCGATGAGCCCGCCGATGCGAAGTGGGACAGCCCCTATGGCCCCGGCCGCCCGGGCTGGCACATCGAATGCTCGGCCATGAGTTGCGCTTTGTTGGGCGAGCCCTTCGACATCCATGGCGGCGGTATGGACCTGCAGTTCCCGCACCACGAAAACGAGATTGCGCAAAGTGAAGGCGCCAGCGGCGGCGAATTTGTGCGAACGTGGATGCACAACGGCTTCTTGAACATCGACGACACCAAGATGTCCAAAAGCCTCGGCAATTTCTTCACCATCGAAGACGTGCTGAAGAAGTTTGATGGCGAGACGGTGCGCTTTTTCATGCTGCGCACGCATTACCGCAGCCCCTTCAACTTCAGCGATCAGTTGCTGGAAGAAACGCGCACGGCACTGAAGCGGCTGTACACGGCGCTGCAGGTGGCGGGCGGCGTTTCGGACCTGCCCACCATCGACTGGGCCGAGCCCCGCGCTGCAGCCTTCAAGGCCGCGATGGACGACGACTTCAACACGCCCGGCGCGGTGGCTGTGCTGTTCGACCTGGCCAGCCAGGTCAACCGCGGCGCGCCAGCCGACGCGGCCATGCTCAAGGCCTTGGGCGCTGTGCTCGGCTTGTTGCAGCAGCGACCTGCCGACTATCTGCAGGGCGGCAGCGGGCTGGACGAAACGGCCATAGCGCAACGCATTGCCGCGCGCGCCGCCGCCAAGCTGGCGCGCGACTTTGCCGCGGCCGATCGCATTCGTGATGAGTTGGCGGTGCTGGGCATCGCGCTGAAAGATTCAGCCCAGGGCACGACCTGGGTCAAGGCCTGAAGATGCCCAAGACCGTGGCGGCTGTTGCCGTGCCCGCTGATGGTGAACCAGGTTTCTGGGACGAAGCCTGCAAGCACCTGTCGCGCCGCGACCGCGTGATGAAGAAGCTGATTCCGAAGTTCGGTGAAGCGCGCTTGAAGAGCCGCGGCGATGCCTTCACCACGTTGGCGCGCAGCATCGTGGGGCAGCAGATTTCCGTCAAAGCCGCGCAGGCCGTGTGGGACCGTTTTGCCGTTGTCGTGGGCGGCCTGTCGACGCGCCTGCAACCCACCGGCGTGCTGGCCCTGCAAGTGCCGCAAATGCGCGCCGCAGGCCTGTCGGCGCGCAAGTGCGAATACCTGCAAGACCTGGCCCGCCACTTTGGCGATGCGCGCGTGCATGTGGCGCAATGGGCCGACATGGACGACGAAGCCATCATCAACGAACTCGTGGCCATACGCGGCATCGGCCGCTGGACAGCCGAGATGTTCCTCATCTTCCACCTGCTGCGGCCCAACGTGTTGCCGCTGGACGACCTCGGGCTCATCAAGGGCATCAGCCTGAACTACTTCAGCGGTGAGCCGGTCTCGCGCGCTGAAGCGCGCGAAGTGGGCGAGGCCTGGGCGCCTTTTCGCTCGGTGGCCACTTGGTACATTTGGCGCAGCCTCGACCCGCTGCCCGTGGAGTATTGAATTGTCGAAACGCCACTTCCTTGAATTCGAACATCCGATCGCCGAACTCGAATCGAAGATCGACGAACTGCGTTACGTGCAAAACGAATCAGCGGTCGACATCAGCGACGAGATCGACCGCCTGGCTGGCAAGAGCCAGCAACTGACCAAGGACATTTATTCCAGCCTGACGCCGTGGCAGGTGACGCAGATCGCGCGCCACCCGCAGCGGCCTTACACGCTGGATTACGTGAATGAAATCTTCACCGAATTCCAGGAACTGCACGGCGACAGGCATTACGCCGACGACCTGAGCATTGTCGGTGGCCTGGCGCGCTTCAACGGCCAGGCCTGCATGGTGCTGGGCCACCAGAAAGGCCGCGACACGAAAGAGCGCACGCTGCGCAACTTCGGCATGAGCCGGCCCGAGGGCTACCGCAAGGCGCTGCGGCTGATGAAGCTGGCCGAGAAATTCGGCCTGCCGGTTTTCACGTTCGTCGACACCCCCGGTGCCTACCCCGGCATCGGCGCCGAAGAGCGTGGCCAGAGCGAGGCCATTGGCCGCAACATCTACGAAATGGCGCAGCTGGAAGTGCCCATCGTCAGCACCATCATTGGCGAAGGTGGCTCGGGTGGCGCGCTGGCCATCAGCGTCGCCGACCAGGTGTTGATGCTGCAGTTCAGCGTCTATTCGGTGATCTCGCCAGAGGGTTGTGCTTCGATCTTGTGGAAGACATCAGAGCGGGCTTCAGAAGCCGCCGAGGCACTGGGCATCACCGCGCACCGGCTGAAGGCGCTGGGCGTGGTCGACAAGATCGTCAGCGAACCGGTGGGCGGTGCGCACCGCGACATGCCGTGGATGGCCGCGCAGCTCAAACGCGCATTGGGCGAAGCCTTGCGCCAGACGGCCGATTTGAAGCCCAAGGAATTGCTGCAACAGCGCTACGAGCGACTGCGCGGCTACGGCCGCTTCACCGACACCAAAGAGCGCTGATGGTGCTGCCCCGGGTTGCGCTGGCCCGGGTTGCGGTGGCTCGGGTTGCCGTGGCTGTCAGTGGCGGCCGCGATTCGACGGCGCTGCTGCACTGCACCCTGCGCACGGCGCGGCCGCTGGGTGTGCAGGTGCTGGCGCTGCACGTCCACCATGGCTTGATGGCGCGGGCTGACGACTGGCTGGCGCAGGTGCAACGGCAGAGCCGGCGCTGGGGCGCAGCCTTCGACGCACGGCGCTTGCAAGGCGCGCCGACGGTGGGTGAAAGCATCGAGGCCTGGGCCCGCCGCGAGCGTTATCGCGCCCTGGCCGAGATGGCGCACGCGGCCGATTGCGGCCTGGTGCTGCTGGCCCACCACCGGCGTGACCAAGCCGAGACCTGGCTGCTGCAGGCCTTGCGCGGCGCAGGGCCCGCGGGCCTATCGGCTATGCCAGCTAACATACAACGTGAGGGTGTCATCTGGGCGCGGCCCTGGCTGAACCAGCCGCGCGAGGCCATCGAAGCCTACCTGCGACGGCACCGTCTGCGCCATGTCGATGACAACAGCAACGACGACACGCGCTTCGCCCGCAACCGGCTGCGGCTGCAGGTGTGGCCTGCGCTCGTGCAAGCTTTTCCTGACGCCGAGGCGGCGCTGTCCGGTGCTGCCAGGCGTGCGCAGGAAGC
>JANMJI010000053.1:0-14076 GCA_031371275.1 Betaproteobacteria bacterium | reverse complement strand
TGCGCTTCACGCCACGCAGTATCCGCAAGTGGAGCACCTGGCGCGTGGCCAACACCGCCTTGGGTGGCGCGGCCTCTTTCCTGGTGCTGGAAGCGCTGGGCGGCACGCTGTTGCTGCAATACGGTTTCATCAACACCTTCTGGGCCATCCTGGCCACGGCGGCCATCATCTTTGCCGCCGGCCTGCCCATCAGCATCTACGCCGCGCGCCATGGGCTCGATATGGACCTGCTGACCCGCGGTGCCGGCTTCGGCTATATCGGCAGCACCATCACCAGCCTCATCTACGCCAGCTTCACCTTCATCTTCTTCGCGCTGGAAGCGGCCATCATGGCCTACGCGCTGGAGTTGGCTTTTGACATCCCGCCAGCCTGGGGTTACCTGCTGTGCGCGCTGGTGGTGATACCGCTGGTGACCCATGGCGTCACCGCCATCAGCCAGCTGCAGGTGTGGACACAGCCGCTGTGGTTGCTGCTGCTGGTGTTGCCTTATGTGTTTGTGTTCAACGCCCATCCGGGGCTGATTGGCGAACTGCGGGCCTACGCTGGTCTGAACCTGGATGGCAGCGGCAAAGGCGGCGCATTCGACCCGCTGCTGTTTGGCAGCGCTTTGACGGTGGGCATTGCACTCATCACGCAGATGGGTGTGCAGGTCGACTACCTGCGCTTCATGCCCGAGAAGACACGCGCCAACCGGGGCCGCTGGTGGTTGGCGGTGTTGATAGGCGGCCCGGGCTGGGTGCTGCCGGGCGTGCTGAAGATGCTGGGCGGCGCGCTGCTGGCCTACCTGGCTTTGACCTTGGCCGTGCCCGCTGACCGCGCCGTGGACCCCAACCAGATGTACCTGGCCGCTTATGAACTGGTGTTTCCGCACTACGGCTGGGCGGTGGCGGCCACGGCGGTGCTGGTGGTCGTCAGTCAACTCAAGATCAATGTGACGAATGCGTATGCAGGCAGCCTGGCCTGGAGCAACTTCTTTGCGCGCGTCACGCACAGCCACCCGGGGCGCGTGGTGTGGGTCGTCTTCAACACGCTGATTGCCTTGATGCTGATGGAGCTCGAGGTCTTCAAAGCCATCGGCGGTGTGCTCGGCCTGTACAGCAACATCGCCATCAGTTGGATCATGGCCGTGGTGGCCGATCTGGTGGTCAACAAACCGCTGGGCCTGTCACCGCCGGGCATCGAATTCAAGCCTGCCCACCTCTACGGCATCAACCCGGTGGGCGTGGGTGCGATGGGTGCGGCTTCGGTGCTGTCGATGCTGGCCTACCTGGGCCTGTTCGGCGCGGCGGCGCAGGCCTTCTCGGCCGTCATCGCGATGGCTGTGGCCTTCGCTACAGCGCCACTGATCGCCTGGGCCACGAAGGGCCGCTACTACATCGCCCGCAGCGCCGCAGATGACGGTGCCTACCTGGGCAGCAACCTTGGGCCCAAGCGCCTGCGCCACTGCGTCATTTGCGAACGCGCCTACGAAGGCGAAGACATGGCCGCCTGCCCGGCCTATCGCGGGCCCATCTGCAGCCTGTGCTGCTCACTCGACGCCCGCTGCCATGATCTGTGCCAGCCCGCAGCGGCGCGCGCCCGTGAACAGCTGGGGGCGCTGCTGCGCCGCCTGACCCCGCGCGCCTGGTGGCTGCAGCTGGACACCGGCCTGGCCCGCTATCTGCTGCTGATGGCCGCCGTGGCACCCGCCTTGGCCGCGCTGCTGGTGCTGCTGTACCAGGTGGAACTTCGCCAGTTGGGTGACGCCGCAGCGGCGCTGGCCCCAGCCTTGTGGTCCAGCTTCATCAAAGCCTATTGCGCGCTGCTGCTGCTGTCGGGCGTCATCGGCTGGTGGCTGGTGCTGACGCAGATCAGCCGCCGCGTGGCGCAGGAAGAAAGCAACCGCCAGACCGAAGCGCTGGTGAAGGAAATCGACAGCCACCGCCGCACCGACGAAGAACTGCAGCGCGCCAAGCTGGCAGCCGAGGTCGCTCGCAATGCCGCCGACGCCGCCAACCAGGCCAAGACGCGCTACATCTCTTCCATCAGCCATGAGCTGCGCACGCCGCTGAACAGCATCCTGGGTTACGCGCAATTGCTGGACGAAGACCCCACGCTGCCGGTACACCGCAAGCAGGCCGTGGGCGTGATACGCCGCGGCGGTGAACACCTGCTGGGCCTCATCGAAGGCACGCTGGACATTGCGCGCATCGAAGGTGGCAAGTTCGCGCTCGACCCCAAGCCCATGCGGCTGCGGCAGGCGCTATCGCAGATCGTGCAGATGTTCGAACTGCAGGCGGCCAGCAAGGGTCTGAAGTTCGAACACGACATTGCCGGCGCCCCCGCGCTGGTGCGTGCCGATGAACGCCGGCTGACGCAGATACTCATCAACGTGCTGGGCAACGCGGTGAAGTTCACGCAGGCCGGGCGCATCAGTTTTCGCGCTGCGCATGTGCGCGAGATGGCGGTGTTCGAGATTGAAGACGCCGGCCCGGGCATTGCACCGCAAGACGTCGAAAGAATTTTCGAACCCTTCTCGCGCGGCGGCCACGCCGGCACGAGTAGCAGCACGAGCACGAGCATGAGCACGAGCACGAGCACGAGCACGAGCATGAGCACGAGCACGAGCACGAGCACGAGCACGAGCACGAGCACGAGCACGAGCAGCCACGCCGCCGGCGGCACCGGCCTGGGCCTGACCATCGCCAAGATGCTGACCGACCTGATGGGTGGCGAGATGACGGTGAGCACCACGCTGGGCCAAGGCACGGTGTTCCGCGTGCGTCTGTTCCTGCCCGAACTGCAAGGCGTGCGCGCGCCAGCGCTGCCGCGGCCACGCGGCGCGTATGCAGGCCCGCGGCGGCGCATTCTGGTGGTCGACAACGAAGAAGTTGACCGCATGCTGCTGGCGCAAAGGCTGCTGGCTTTGGGCTTTGAAGTATTGCAAGCCGGCTCGGGTGCTGCTGCCATCGGACTGTTGAAAGAGCGCACGGCAGACGCCATCCTGATGGACCTGGCCATGCCCGGCATCGACGGCTGGGAAACCATTCGCACGCTGCGTCGCCAGGGTTTGAGCGCCGCGCCCGTGGCCATCGTTTCGGCCAACGCCTTTGACAAGGAACTGGACAACGACGTCGGCATTCGCTCTGCTGACTTCATCACCAAGCCCGTGCGTTTTGACGAACTGCTGGACTGGCTGGGCCAGCACCTGGCTTTGCAGTGGTGCGCTGCGTCGGCGCCGCTGCCACCGCCAGCGGCGCCACCGGATGATGGCCTGCGCCCGGCCCCGCACCCGACCCGCGCCGAGTTGCTGGCGCTGCATGATGTGGTGCGCCTGGGCTACCCGCGCGGCGTGCAAAAGTTGCCGGACCAGATTGAGAAAGAACGCCCAGCATGTGCCCCCTGGCTGGCGCCGCTGCGTGCCATGGCCCAGGCTTTCCAGTTCGACCGCATGACCCCGGTAATCCAAGATGCACTTGCAAGACATTGAGCCCCCATGCTCGCCGGCGCCCGCTACCCCACCGGGGGGGGCGAGCCGGACGAGAAACAGTCCCTGCGGACTGTTTCTCGCCTGCGAGCGCCTGCGGCGTCTTCACCGCAAGCCGTCCGCCAGCGGCTCGGCAGAGCCGGTTCCGCGGCGGGAAGCTTGATCGATGCGGCCGGCGTCGTGGGTCGCAGGTGGCGCGCTGCGCCATGGACCATTGAGATGTCCGCCAGCGACCCTCTCGTTCACGCCCGCGCCGCCGGCGTGGTGCTGATCGTCGACGACGTGCCAGACAACCTGGCCGTGCTGCACGACGCGCTGGACGAGGCCGGCTACACCGTGCTGGTGGCCACCGATGGTGCCAGTGCCTTGCAACGCGCCGCCCAAGCCGACCCGGACATCGTGTTGCTGGATGCGGTGATGCCCGGCATGGATGGTTTTGAGGTCGCACGCCGCCTGAAGGCCGGGCCCGAAACCGCGCACATTCCCATCGTCTTCATGACCGGCCTGACCGACACCGAACATGTGCTGGCCGCGTTCGAAGCTGGTGGTGTCGACTACGTCACCAAGCCGATACGCCCGCCCGAGGTGTTGGCGCGCATGGCCGCGCACATGCTGGCCGCACGCCATGCGCGCCAGGCCCGCAACGCGCTGGACGCCTACGGCCACGCCACGATTGCGGTGCGCATGGCGGCCGACGACGAGCGCCACCCCAAGCCGCGCTTGACCTGGCAAACCCCGCTGGCCCGGCGCTGGTTGCCGGCTTACTTCGACACCGTGCCAGACGAAGTGCCCGCCGCCTTGTCGCAGTGGTTGCGACAGGCCGCTGCAGGCCGTGACGTAAGGCCACTTTCCAGCGCAATTTCTGGTGCACCCGGCGCGCGCCAACTGGTGTGTACGCTGCAAGGCAAGACCGTGGACGAAGACTGGCTGGTGGTGCTGCGCGAAGTCAGCGACGCGGCCACCGTGCAAGCCACCATGCTGGCCTTTCGCCTGACGCTGCGCGAAAGCGAAGTGCTTTACTGGGTGGCCAAGGGCAAGACCAACCGCGACATTGGCGACATCCTGGGCAGCAGCCCGGCCACTGTCAAGAAGCACCTGGAACGCATCTACGAAAAACTGGGTGTGGAAACGCGCACCGCAGCGGCAGCGGCAGCGGCAGCGGCAGCGGCAGCGGCAGCGATGGCGATGCAAAAGGTGCGGGAATTGGCGCGGGTTTGAGCGCGTGCCAGCAGGTGTAAGTCAGCGCAGCGCAGCGCAAATGCGTTACATTCACGGTCATGAAGACATCCACCATCCCGTCCATCCGCGTCGAACCCGGGTTGCGTGCAGAGGTTGAATCCCTGCTCGCAGACAATGAAACCGTGTCCGAATTTGTAGAAGCGTCGGTGCGCACGGCGGTGCTGCTGCGGCGCAACCAGACCGCATTCGTGGCCCGGGGTTTGCATGCGCTGGACATCGCACGCCGCACGGATGCCTACGTTGAAGCAGACGCCGTGGTGCAGAAGCTGCAGCGCAAGCTGGACGCTGCGCGCGCTCGCAAACCTTCGCCCCCGCGGTGAAGTTCCGGATCCGCCTGACCCGGGAAGCGCAAGCCGATCTGGAGCGTTTGTTTGACTTTGTGCTTGAGCGCGAACTTGCCCGCGAAGGCGGTGCTGGCGATCTTGATCTGGCCGAACAAGCGTTGGCCGCCATCCGCGCCGGCATCAACACCCTGCAGACATCGCCTTTCACCTGCCGCAAGGCCGGCCAGAGCCCTTTTTTGCGCGAGCTGATCATCGCCTTCGGCCGCTCTGGCTATGTGGCTTTGTTCGAGATTGTGGGCGCCAGTGAAGTGGTGGTGGCCGCCGTGCGCCACCAGCTGGAATCGGACTACCACTGACGGCGCGTCGGCTGCGCCTGCGCTTCAACGCACAGCGTCTGAAAAATGCCTGATGAAGTGGCAGCCAAGGGCGGAGCGGGAGCGAAAAATTTTGAGACTGTAGATGCCGTTTGAATGTTATGTCCGCGACTCAATGCTTTTTGTCGGAGATCTTAGAATTGTCGCTGCGACATCCAAAAGTAAGGAATCCACCATGCTCGCCACGGTCACCGTCAAGGGTCAGGTCACCGTGCCCAAGGCCATCCGCGACCATTTGAAGATCGAGTCGGGCACGCAACTCGACTTCAAGCTCAACGACGACGGCTCAATTTCCGTGCGCCCGCTGAAGCGCTCTGCGCTGTCCATCGTCGGGCTGCTGAAGCGGCCCGGCCGCGCGGCGGTGACGGTGGCGCAGATGAACCAGGCCGTGGCCGACGCCGCCGCCGAACGCCACCAGCGTTCGCGCCAGCGAAAGTGACGTTTTGGAAGCTGCGTTCTGGAATCGAAGTCTTGGAAATAACGTTTCAAAAACGGCGCCCGCGCAATGATCGGTCTGCACACCAACGTCCTGGCTCGCTTGCTCACGGCCGACGAGCCTGCTCAACTCAAGGCGGCCAAGCGCCTGCTGGCCGCGCACGAAGGCGAGCCCGGTGCGTTTTTCATCAACGACATCGTGCTCGTCGAGCTGGTCTGGGTGCTGGTTCGGCTGTATGGCTTTGCGCCCGCCGAAGCCCTGACGGCGATTGCTTCGCTACGGGACAGCGATGCCTTCGCGTTTGAAGACCGCGAGCGGCTGGGTCAGGCGCTTGGCCTGTGCAGCGCGCCATCTTGCGACTTTGCCGCCACCATGATCGCGCTGAAGAACGCCGCAGCGGCGTGCGAGACCACCGCCACGTTTGACAAAGCGATGCGCGGTTTGCCAGGGGTGCAATTGATCTGAAAGCACGCGCCGCGTGCAGGCGAACCTGGCGTCGTGGTCGTTGTTCGTGCAGGCCGACCCGGTGATGCCGATGGCCGTGCCCCCAAAGCGGCGTTTCGACGCCAAAGAATCAGTGCCCTTTGAGCAGCGCGCCAGACAGCAAAACCACCACCAGCGCCAGCGCCAGCAACAGCGCCAACGTGCGCCAGAACAGCACCGGGTCGCGCTCCAGCAGCGGGCTGCGCTGCGCACGCAGATACTGCGGGCCGGGTGCACGCAGATCCTGCACGAAGGCCGACAGCGCCTCCTGGCGCTGCGCCGGCCGCGGGTGCAGGGCCTGGCGCAACACCGCGTCTATCCAGGGCGGCAGGTCGCGCCGGGTGTTGCGCACCGACGCACAGTGCAGCCGGGGCAGGTCGCTGGCGTTGCGCACCTGGGTCACCTGCAGGCCATAGGGCAGGCCGCCGGTGAGCATCTGGTAGGTGATGACGGCCAGCGAAAACAGGTCTGACTGCGCTGATCCGCCCTCGCCGGTGAAGTATTCGGGTGCGGTGTACTGCAGCGACCCGAGGATGGCGTCGGCACGGGCGTCGCGCGCGCCCTCGGCCAGGCCGGCGACATGGGTGGCCCCGAAGTCGATGATCTTCACGGTGCCGATGCGGTCGATCATGATGTTGTCGGGGCGCAGGTCCTGGTGCAGCATCTCCTTGCGGTGAAAGGCCTGCAGGCCCTTGGCCACCTGCTCGATGATGCTGCGCACGGTGTCGAGATCCGGCTTGGGGTGGTCGGTCATCCACTGCGTCAGCGTCTGGCCGTCGATGTACTCCATCGCCACGTACAGGTGCTGGCGCGGGCGCTCGTAGGCGCTGGCTTTGAGCACATGCGGGCTGTCAAGGCGCCGCGCCACCCATTCTTCGAGCATGAAGCGGTCGAGGTAGTCGGGGTTCTCGCACAGGTCCGTCGACGGTGTCTTCAACACCAGCTGCTGGCCGCTCGTAGGGTCGACCGCCAGATGGATGTGGCTGCGCGCGCTGGCGTGCAACTCGCGCACGATGGTGTAGCCCTCGAACTGGGTGCGCGGTGGCAGCGGCGGTGGCAGCGCCAGCCCCTCACGCTGGCAGTGCAGGCGGTGCACCTGCTCGTCGGGCAGCGCGTCGACCCGCACGATCTGCACTGTCAGGTTGTCGGTGGCGCCGCGCGCCAAGGCCGCCGCCACCAGGGCGGCCGCGGCGGCGTCGAAGGCGCCGGGGTGCATGGCCAGCGCCGCATGCACGGCAGCGGCATCGAAAAACTCGTAGGCACCGTCGGTGGCCAGCAGGTAGAGCTCACCGACCTCGGTGGTCCAGCTTCGGTAGTCGATCTCCACCGAGGGGCTGGCGCCCAGGGCCCGACCGAGGTAGCTCTCGCTGGCCGAGACACGCACGCGGTGGTCATCGGTAAGCTGCTCCAGCGCGTGCGCGTGCAGGCGGTAGATGCGGGTGTCGCCGACGTGCAGCAGGTGCGCCTGGCGCCCCTTGAAGATCAGCGCGCTGAAGGTGCAGACGTAGCCCAGGTCTTTGTCGAAGCGGGCATCGCTGCGCTGCGTCTGCGCGTGCAACCACGAGTTGGTGGCCTGCAGCACGCGCTGGCCGGCGCGCTTCACCGGCCAGGCATCCGCGGTGGCGTAGTAA
This sequence comes from Betaproteobacteria bacterium, assembly GCA_031371275.1. Classification (GTDB taxonomy): domain Bacteria; phylum Pseudomonadota; class Gammaproteobacteria; order Burkholderiales; family Burkholderiaceae_C; genus Rubrivivax. Next base: position 6,162 of record JANMJI010000053.1, on the reverse strand, counting down.
TCGTCAAGGAAGCCGCGCACGGCGGCCGCGCTGGCCACCTGGCTGACGGCGCTGCTGCCGATGCCGTCGGCCAGCGCCACGACGATGCCCTTGGCACTGCGCTGCGGCTCGGTCGGCACGGCGGCACCGTGAAAATCCTGGTTGACGCCTGAGCGGCCGGCCTCGGAGTGCTGGCCCAGGCTGATGCGCAGGGTGGCCGTCATGGTGGCGGCAGGGGCCAGCGCAGGGGCCAGTGCAGGGGCCAGAGTACGGGCCAGGGCAGGGGCCGGCTCACACCGCGCGCATCGGCGCGGTCTTGTAATGGGTGGAATACAGCGTCGCGCCGACGAAGGTCAGGCCGCCGACAAGATTGCCGATGATGGTCGGGATCTCGTTCCACAGCAGGTAGTCCATCAGGGTGAACTTGCCCCCCAGCATCAGGCCCGACGGGAACAGGTACATGTTGACGATCGAGTGCTCAAAGCCCATGTAGAAGAACACCAGGATAGGCATCCACATCGCGATCACCTTGCCCGACACCGAAGTTGACATCATTGCCGCCACCACGCCGGTGGAGACCATCCAGTTGCACATCACGGCGCGGATGCACAGGGTCAGCATGCCGGCTGCGCCGTGCGCGGCATAGCCCACGGTGCGGCTCTCGCCGATGCTGCCGATCTTCAGGCCGACCGCGTTCGGGGCTTCGGTGAAGCCGAAGGTGAAGATGATGGCCATGAACAGGGCCACCGTCATCGCACCGGCGAGGTTGCCGAAGAACACCAGCGTCCAGTTGCGCATCACGCCGGCCCAGGTGGCGCCGGGGCGCTTGTCCATGACCGCCAGCGGCGCCAGCGTGAAGACGCCGGTCAAGAGATCGAAGCCCATCAGGTAGAGCAGGCAAAAACCGACCGGGAACAGGAGCGAACCGACCAGTGCGCTGCCCGTATTGACCGTGATCGTGACGGCAAAAGCCGCCGCCAGGGCCAGGATGGCGCCGGCCATGTAAGCGCGGATCAGCGTGTCGCGGGTCGACATCAACAGCTTGGATTCGCCAGCGTCGACCATCTTGGTGACGAACTCAGTGGGTGCAAGGTAAGCCATGTTTTCTTTCGATTTGCCGTTGCGCAGGTCGAAGTGGTGCTGGTGCAGCGGCGAGGCTGCGACGCTGCGCTCGCACAACTCGCCGAGCAAGCCGCGGCGCCGAAATGGCGCGGCCGATGGGTGGATGGGTCGCTTGGCCGACTGGCAAAGCGTCTGCGCGGGCGATTCCGCTGGCTGATCAAAGCCGCACGGCCGACCCACAGTGGAGCTTGGACAGGCCGAAAGTTCGCAAGCCCTGTGCCAACGCTGTATCACCACCAGGCGACGGCCGCATGGCAGCGGACCACTGGCCTGCACGCACCAAAGACGCACGGCGACACCCGTGTTGGACGCACGCTTGCAGTGCCCTTCGCGCCTTGTTGTTGTGCGTCAGGCAACATGCGGGCTGCTTGCGAACAGCGAACACTGACGGGCGCGTGGGCGCGGCCTGGACAATTCGTGGCCATCCCGGCGCACCTGTGCACGCGCAAGCGCAAGCCCTGATTCTGGAGACCCCCATGCCCGATGTTGCCGAACTCACACCGCAAGACATCATTCGTTTCTGGTTCGAAGAAATCGCCCCGCAACGATGGTGGGCGGCCGATGACAGTTTCGATAAAACAGTGGCCGTGCGCTTTGGCGAATTGCACCTGCAAGCGGCGCAGGGCGAGTTGTTTGGCTGGCGAAGCGAAGCGCAAGGGCGCCTGGCCGAGATCATCGTGCTGGACCAGTTTTCCAGGAACATCTTCCGCAACCAGCCGCGCGCTTTTACGCAAGACGCCATGGCGCTGGCCCTGGCGCAAGAGGCCATTGGCGCCAAGGCCGATGAAGCACTGGCGCCGCACCAGCGCAGCTTCCTGTATCTGCCGTTCATGCACAGCGAATCAGCCGCAATTCATGTGCAGGCCGAACGGCTTTATCGCCTGCTGGGCGCCGAAAGCAATTACAAGTTCGAGCTCAGGCACAAGGCGATCATTGATCGTTTTGGCCGCTACCCGCACCGCAATGCCATTCTTGGGCGCGTTTCCAGCGCCGACGAAATCGCGTTTCTCGGCCAGCCTGGTTCGCACTTTTAGGCCGCACTGCGTTCGCGCGCGCCGCTAGCCGCGCACGGGGCTTGTACGCCGTCCGGCGTATTTCTAGGCGGCGCCGCCGAACCTAGTCTTCGCTCCACCGCTGTGCAAAGCGGCCCACACAGGAGCGAGAACCCCATGACCACCACCCGCCGCCACGCCGGCAAGACCCTCATTGCCACGGCCCTGGCCGCGGCCAGCTTCGGCATCACGCCATATGCCTTTGCGCAAGAGACCATCAAGGTCGGCGTGCTGCATTCGTTGTCGGGCACCATGGCGATATCGGAAACGGTGTTGAAGGACACCGCATACAGCCCAGCATCATCAAGGACATCGGCCGCGTCATCCGCATGCTGGCCGATCGCTGCACCATGGCCATCTCGCTGGTGGAGCAGTACTGCGATTTCGCCGAAGAACTGGCCGACCAGTACCTGGTGATGGAACGCGGCGAGATCGTGCAGCGCGGCCTGGGCAAGGACATGGAAACCGAGGGCGTGCGTGCGAAGATGTCGATCTGAGGGCTTGCCGCGGCGCGCCTGCGCCTACTGGTGCGCCGCCGCGCCGGCCTTCAGCGTGCGCAGCGCCCGCAGCCCCGGCCGTGCCGCCGTGCGCGCCGGCTCGGCTGTGGGTGCAGTCAGTGCTGTTTGGGTGTTCTGCGCGGCCCGCAACGGCCACCCACCCGTGAAGGGCCGGCCCGACAACACACTGCCGGTGACGACGATGTCGGCGCGGCCGTCGGCGTCCAGGTCCACGGCCAGCGTGCGGTCGTAGGTGACAACGGTCTGGCCGGCGCTCAGGCCAAAGCGCAGCAGCTCGATGGGGCCGGCAGCGGCCGTCAGCGCATCGGACGCGGGCCCGGGCACCGACAACACAGCGCTGGCCGTGCGCTGCAGGTATTCGATGCTGCCATCTTCGCTGCGCACCGCCAGGGCCGTGCCTGCCGGCACCGTGGTGCTGGCGCCCACCCGCTCAGAGCGCAGCGCGCCACCGGCGGCGCCAGTGCGCCAGGTGCGGCGGTCGCCGGTGGCCACGGGGTAGACCTCGGCCGTCAACACGCCGGCTGTGCCGCCGCCGGTATTGCCCCCGCCCCCGCCGCCACCCCCGCCGCAGGCCGCCAACAGGGCCAGCAGGCCTGCCACCCAGGCACGCTGGCGCAGTGCGCGGCGCGCTTGGGGGTCAATACGGCTTTGCATGGCTGTCTCCCTGGAAATTGCCCGCACCCGGTCGTCTGACGGGCGCGTGGCGCAGCGTCTGGGTGGTATTGCAGCAGCGCTGGCGCGTGCACTTTCTACGGCATGCACCGTTCACATCGATAATCCTCGTTGTGAAGCAGACCAGACCGCCGCTGGTGCAAGCGTGGAAACACGGCACTGGAGGAAGGTCCGGACTGCACAGAGCGGCGTAGCAGTTAACGGCTGCCCACCGTGAGGTGAGGATCAGAGCAACAGAGACGAGTCAGTTCGGGGCGCCGCAAGCGGGTGTTCTGTGAGGCGCCGGCGCAAGCCGGTGGTTCGTGCGGTAACCCGCACGAACTCGGGCGCAAGCCCGAACCGAACAGCCACCCAATTCGGGCCAACGGCCCGAATTGGGTGAAACGGGCAATCTCTACGCGCAGCAACACCAAGTAGGCCAGCGTTGACGCGGCTCGCGGAGCTGGCGGGTAGGTGGCACCGAGCCGAAGGGCGACCTTCGGCCCAGAGGAATGGCGGTCACGGCAGGCAAGCGCAAGCCCATCTGCCGCACAGAATCCGGCCTATCGGTCTGCTTCACACTTTTATCTTTTCAACGGGCCTGGTGTCCGTTTTTTGAATGTCTGCATGAACCCTAACGCCCAAACGCTGTGGCCCGGGCCCCGCTGGACGCTGGCCATGCTGCTGGCCTGCCTGGGCATGCTGGGGCCGTTTTCGATAGACACCTACCTGCCAGCGTTTTCCGGCATCGCGGCCACCATCGGTGCTACGCCGGTGCAGATGCAGCAAACGCTGTCGAGCTACCTGCTGGGTTTTGCGCTGATGAACCTGTTCCACGGCGCGCTGTCCGACAGCTTGGGCCGGCGGCCCGTGGTGCTGGCCGGGGTGCTTTTGTTCACCCTCGCATCAGTGGGTTGCGCCATGAGCAACAACATCGGCGCGCTGGTCTTCTTCCGCGCGCTGCAAGGCATGTCGGCGGGCGCTGGCATGGTGGTGTCGCGCGCCATCATCCGCGACATGTTCCCGCCTGCCGACGCGCAGCGCGTGATGTCGCAGGTGACGATCTACTTCGGCATTGCGCCGGCGGTGGCGCCGCTGGTGGGCGGCTTTCTGTTCACCCACTACAACTGGCATTCCATTTTCTGGTTGCTGGTGGTGCTGGGCGTGCTGCTGCTGGCGGCCACCTGGCGCTGGTTGCCTGAAAGTTTGCAGCCCGCAGCACGCCAGCCTTTCCAGGCCGGCAACCTGATGCGCGGCTACTGGCAGCTGCTGCGCAACCCGCGCTTCCTGGCGTTGGTGTTCGCCAGCGGCGTGCCCTTCAACGGCATGTTCCTGTACGTGCTGTCGGCGCCGGTATTTCTGGCCGACCACCTGCACCTGGCGCCCACGCAATTCTTCTGGTTCTTCCTGGTCACCATCGCCGGCATCATGGGCGGCGCCTACACATCGGGCCGGCTGGCCGGCAAGGTCAAAGGCCGCCACCAGATTCGCCATGGCTTTCTCATCATGCTGGTCACGTCGGTGGTCAACGTGGTGTTGAACCTGCTGTTCCCCGCGCATGTGTCGTGGGCCTTGGTGCCCCTGGGCGTGTTCGCGTTCGGCTGGGCCTTGATGGTGCCCGTGGTCACGCTGCTGGCGCTTGACCAGGTGCCCGAACGCCGCGGCATGGCTTCTTCGGTGCAGGCCTGCGTGGGCAGCCTGGCGAATGCCGCAGTGGCCGGCGTGGTGGCACCGCTGGTGATGCATTCCACCGTGGCGCTGGCCTTCACTTCGCTGGCCATGATGGGCATTGGCATCGTGGCCTGGGCGTGGGTCAAGCCGCGGCTGGCGCCTTCCTGAACAGCGGGGTCAAGTTCGGGTCGCGGCGGGCCGATATCAGGCGAGGAGCCTGCACCATGACCCAACCCCCGTTTGCCTTGCCCTTGCCCTCACGCTGGCCGCGTTTTCAGCTGCCGGCGCTGGCCTTGCTGACGGCGCTGTGGCTCACCACTGGCGCGCAGGCGTCTGAACACCCGCCCGTCAAGCCCGCCAAGCCCGCCGCGGTCGAGGAAGCTGTTGCGCCCAAAGTGGCGACGGCCGCCGCAGCCGTCGCGGCCGACCCGCTGGAACACCTGCGTCAGCGTCTGGCTGAACGCTTGCAGGCCACACGCGCCAGCGTGCAGTCGGGCCCGAATGACGTGCATGTGGCGGCCAAGTCTTCGCCCGCGGCCAAGCCGGGCGGCCATGGTGGCGGCGCCGCCAAGGCCGGCGACAAAGCGGCCGCTGGCCACGCCGCGCGCTGGGACTACAAAGGCAGCGCCGGCCCGGCCACCTGGGGCGGATTGAAGCCGGAATTTTCGCTGTGCAGCACGGGCCAGCGCCAAAGCCCCATCGACATTCGCGGCGGCCTGGCGGTCGATCTGGACCCCGTGCTTTTTGACTACCAGGCCAGCCGCTTTGGCGTCATTGACAACGGCCACACGGTGCAAGTCAATCTGGCCGCCGGCAACGCCATTGAAGTCGGCGGCAAGCGTTTCGAGCTGCTGCAATTCCACTTCCACCGGCCTTCCGAAGAACGCATAGACGGCCGCCAGTTCGAGCTGTCTTTGCACCTGGTGCACAAAGACGCGCAAGGCCGGCTGGCCGTGGTGGCGCTGCTGTTCGACAAGGGCCAGGCCAACCCGGTGCTGCAAAAGGTGTGGAACAACCTGCCGCTGGAACGCAACGAAGAAGCCGCCGCCCGCGTGCCGCTGGAATTGAACGAATTGCTGCCGGCCGACAGGCGCTATTTCACCTTCATGGGCTCACTCACCACGCCGCCTTGTTCAGAAGGTGTGCAGTGGATCGTGATGCGCCAGCCG
>JANMJI010000015.1:0-9609 GCA_031371275.1 Betaproteobacteria bacterium | reverse complement strand
CTTTTCGCGCCGCGCCGCGGCCGAAATGGCGCGCCGCGCCGGCCGCCTGCTGCACCAGCACCTGGGCCTGCCACCCCACACCGCGCCGCCCACGCTGCCCTGGTGCGGCACCTTCCACAACGTGGGCGCGCGGCTGCTGCGAGAAGAAGCGCCGCGCATCGGCCTGGCGCCGGGCTTCACGGTACTGGACCGTGCCGACGCCCAAGATCTGATGGCCCTGACGCGCCAGGCGCTGGACCTGGCGGCCGAGGAAGACAGCGGCGCCACGCGCTTCCCGCTGGCGCCCACTTGCGCGGCGGTGCTGTCGCGCGCGGTCAACACGCGCGAACCGCTGGCCGCGCTGTTGAAGGCGCAGTGGCCCTGGTGCGCCGCGCACGAGGCCGCCTTGCAGCGCCTGTTCGCTGCCTACGGTGAGGCCAAGCTGGCGCAGCAGTCGCTGGACTTCGACGACCTGCTGCTGTGCTGGTGGCATTTGATGCAAAACCCGGCGCTGGCGGCGCGCACAGCCGCACGCTTCGACCATCTGCTGGTCGACGAAGTGCAGGACATCAACCGTCTGCAGGCCGACATCCTGCACGCGCTGGCGCAACAGGGCTGCACGCTCACCGCGGTGGGCGACGACGCGCAAAGCATTTACGCTTTTCGCGGTGCCAGCGTGCGCCACATCCTCGACTTCCCGCAGCGCTTCACGCCACCCGCGCGTGTGCTGGCGCTGGAGCAAAACTACCGCAGCACGCCGCAGGTGCTGGCCGCTTCCAACGCCGTCATCGCGCTGGCATCTGAAGGTTTCGCCAAGCAGCTGTGGACCGATCGCGCCGCCGGCTGCACGCCGCGGCTGGTGACGGTAGAAGACGAAGCCGCCCAAGCCCGCGGCGTCGCTGATGCGGTGCTGGCGCAGCGTGAAACGGGCCTGGACTTGAAGCGCCAGGCGGTGTTGTTTCGCACCTCCAGCCACAGCGCGCCGCTGGAGATGGAGTTGGTCCGCCGCGGCATCCCTTTCGTCAAGTTCGGTGGCCTGAAATTCATGGAAGCCGCGCATGTCAAAGACGTGCTGGCCGTGCTGCGCTGGGCCGACAACCCGGCGTCGCGCCTGGCTGCGCTGCGCACGGCACGCCTGGTGCCCGGCATGGGCCCGGCCAGCGTGCGCAAGCTGCTGGACCACAGCGGCCCACTGGGCAGCTTCAAGCCCCCAGGCGCAGCCACCGAATGCTGGGCTACGCTGCGCAGCTTGATCGACCATCTGCGCAGCGAAGATGCCCGCTGGCCCGACGACCTGGCGCGTGTGCTGGCCTGGTACCACCCGAAGCTGTAACGGGTGCACGACGAAGCGCGTGTGCGCTGGGCCGACCTGCAGCAGTTGGCGCACATCGCAGCCGGCCACGCCAGCCGCGAACGCTTCGTCACCGAACTGACACTGGACCCGCCGCAGGCCAGCAGCGATGAATCGGGCCCGCCAATCCGTGACGAGGATTACCTGATTCTGTCCACGCTGCACTCGGCCAAGGGCCAGGAATGGAACGCCGTGCACCTGCTGAACATGGTCGACGGCTGCATGCCGGCCGACCTGGCCACTGGCAGTGCGGCCGAGATCGAAGAAGAACGCCGGCTGCTGTACGTGGGCATGACGCGCGCCAAGGATGCGTTGACGCTGTGGCTGCCGCAGCGCTTCCATGTCACGCAGCAGCGCGCCTTGGGCGACCGCCATTTGTACGCGCTGCGCACGCGCTTCATCCCCGACGCGCTGCTGCCGCATTTCGATGTCCTGCACCCGCTGCCCCCGGCCGGCTCGAACCCGGCGGCGGCCGAAGCCGGCCCGCCGCTGATGAACCTGGGCCACACGCTGCGCCAGAGCTGGCGGCGCCTGGCCCCCGCACCCGCCCCCGCACCTGCGGGCCTGGTGGGGATTCCGCCGCACCCTGCGGCGCCCGATCCTGGGCAGAATGCGGCTTGACCTTCACCGCCGAGCCCGCCATGCCTGAAACCCGCGCCACTGCCCGCAACGCCGCTGAAGCCATCAACACCGACGACCCGCACAAGGCCTTGCGCCAGTTGGGCGCACGCGCCCACCAGCTGCGCGCCGCCACCCGCGCCGCCGACCACTTCAACGCACTGGATACGGCAGAAGACCGCAACACAGGTTCGTGGCTGATGTCCAGCGCGCTGGTACTGGCCGCTGATGTGGCGTCAGACCTGGACAGCCTGGCCCGCACCATCAAGGAACGCCCGGCCGAAGCCACCCTGCGCCAGGCCGTGGCCAGCCTTCGCGTACGTGCCCACCAGCTGCACGCAGCCGCGCGCGCGGCCGACCATTTCCTCGACCAGGAGAGCCGCGAAGACCACGACACCGGCGGCTGGCTTATCGCCACCGCCTTGACGCTGGCCCACAAGCTGGCTTCAGAGATCGACGACAGCACGGTGCCGGCCAGGCGCGGTGCCGGCGAAGCCGCCGACATCGAAGCGCACGACCCAGTGGCAGCGCGGCGCATGGCCGCGGCGACCACTCCCGCCAGGGGTGCGGCCTGACGATCTCAAATGCGCGCCGCTCGCCCTGCACCCCTGCACTCAGGACAAGAACTTGACCAGCGCCATAGGGTGGATGGGCAGTGAAGCCAGACCGGCCACACCCATCAGCACGCCGAAGAAGGTGGGCAGCAAGGCCACGAAGTACAGCGGCCAGAGCTTGGTCAGCGCGGTAACGGCCAGCAGCGCGATGGCGATGGCCAACAGCGCGTCTGACAGATCAAACTGGTCGTCGCGGTAGTTCAGCGCGTCGTAGGTCTTCTGGTCGGCCTCGGCCTGGGCCTTGAGTTCGTCCTTCTTCCTGGCCTGCTCCGCGCCCTTGGCACGGTAGCTGGCGATCGCCTGGTCGTAGGCCGTGGCCTGCGCCGCAGCGGCGCCCGCCTTGGCCAGTTCAAGCTGCACGGCGGTGGCCTCGGCCACGTCCTGGCGGATGTTGCGGGCCTGGTAATAGGCCCAGTGGTCCAGCTTGTCGGCCTGGGCCTGCTGCATGGCCTGCACGATGTTGTCGTCCTTGACCTTGCAGATGCCCATGAACGTGGCCAGCAAGGCCACGGTGACTGCCACAGCGGCATTCAGGCAGTGCACCCGGGCCTCTCGAAATTGGGCAGCCTCTGCGGCTTTGTCGATCACGTCTTTAGGGTCCAGGTCCATGGCGGGGCGTTGAAGCGGCATTGGGGCGGGAGTGTGGCCCAAGCGAAAGCGCAGCGGGCCCGCTGCGCCTCTTGGTGTGCCCTTCCACACCTCAGCAGCCGCGGCCACGGTGCCGGCGCTTCGCACAGCCCACCAAGCCCAGCCCCAGCAGCGTCAGAGCCACGGTCTGGGGCTTGGGCACGGCGGTGACACTGGTCTGCAAGCTCAGGGCCCGGCTCGGTTGGTCACCGCAGCAAGCACCCGAGCACGGGCGGCCGGCGGCACAGGGGTTGGCGTTGCGCATCAAGACGCCGCGGGCCGCCAGGTCACCAGGGCCGGTGAGGCTCGTCACCAAGCGTGTGTAGGCCTGACATGTGGACGAAGCGCCTGAACGACGCTGGCCCGGCCCGTGGACGAGGTCGGTCCAGGTTGCCCACCGCCCAGTCCTTCGACCACCTGCCCACAGCCCCCACCACGGTTGAAGAACCCCCAATCCGAGGACCCCTACACGGGGCTCAACCTGCAACAGATCGACGCACCCAAACGGCCGCGTCCAGCGGGCCATCGACACAGGCGCTTGCGCATCCGGCCACCTCGGATCGACAAGGCTGCGGGTATGGGCCGTGCTGTGCGCCCTGTCGGCTGCTGCCGCGCCTGGGTGGCGGCGCAATGCGGTCCATCGCAGGCGGCTGGTCTCGGCACGGCGGCGCGCGCAGAGTCGCAGCCCGAGTTGCTGCGACCCCCTCCAGGAGACCCTCTTGACCAAGACCTTGCGCCGTTGGGCGTTGTTGTTCACCGCCGTTCTTGCCGGTCTCATGGGCCTGCAACCCGCGTCGGCTGCCGACACCGGCCGCCTTGTCACACCGCAATGGCTGCAGGCCGCGCTGGCCGCGCTGGCCGCTGGCGATGTGCTGCTGCTGGACGCATCGCCTGCACCGCTGCACGCCGCGAAGCACATCGCAGGTGCGGTCAACGTCGATGTCTTCTCGTACGCCGGCCGCGAGATGCCGCCGGCGGCCATGGAGCAACGCCTGCAGCGCTGGGGTGTGAGCGCGGGCCGCAAGATCGTCGTTATGGACCAGGGCGGCGCCTACATGGCGCCGCGCCTGTTCTTCGACCTCTACTACCTGGGCCTGGCGGCCGAGAATCTGTTCCTGCTGGACGGTGGCATGGCCGCCTGGTCGGCCGCGGGTGGCGCGGTCACGGCCGAGCGCACGCCGCCGCCATCACCCGGCAGCTTCCGCGTCACCGCGCTGCGCGAAGAAGCCCGCGTGCGCCTTGACGAGTTTCTGGTCGCTTCGGGCGACCCGCGCCGCAACGTGCTGGTCGATGCGCTGGAGCCCGTTTATCACTATGGCCAGGCCAAGTTCTTCGACCGCGCCGGCCATGTGCCCAACGCCGTGTCCTGGCCGGCCGAGGACTTCTTCAATGCCGACAAGACCTTCAAGCCAGCGGCCGAGATCCGGCGCATGGCCCGCTACCTGGGCATCCAGCCCGAGATGACGGTGCATGCGCATTGCGGCGGCGGCGGTGCTGCGGCCGTGCCCTACTTCGCACTGCGTTTCCTGGCCGACTATCCGAAGGTCAAGCTGTACAACGAATCGCAGCGCGAGTGGCTGCAGGACGAACGCGAGCTGCCTTTCTGGAGCTACGACCGCCCGCAGCTCAAGCGCGGCATGCACTGGCTGGCGGGCTGGAACGGCGGCATGCTGCGCGCCTTCGGTCTGGCGCAGCTGAGCGTGATAGACGTGCGCGACCCTAACGCCTATGGTGAGGGGCATCTGCCCTACGCGTTGAACCTGCCCGCCGAGCTCTTCAAGCGCCATCTGAAGCAGCCGGCGCAACGGGCGCAATTGGCCGGCCTGCTGGGTGCCGCAGGCGTCAACGACAGCCACGAAGCCGTCGTGGTGTCTGACGGCGGCCTGAACCCACGCGCCGCGCTGGCCTTTCTGGCGCTGGAGCAGTTGGGCCAGAAACGGGTGTCGCTGCTGATGGACTCGACAGACGATTGGGGCCTGGCCGGCTTCCCGCTGACCAAGCAGCCGACCACGGTGGGCCCCCGCCAGTCGCCGCAAGACATGGCGGTGCCGGTGGCCAGCTATCGCGCCCCCCCGCGCATGGGCGTTCAGGCAAGCGGGCCCGCCTACGCCAAGGTTTACATCGCCGCTGGTGCCAAGCCGCCCGCCGCCGTGCCCGACGGCAAGCTCGTCCACCTGCCCTACCAGCAACTGCTGAACAGCGACGGCACACCCAAGGCTGCCAAGGACTTGCTCAGCATCCTCACCAAGGCCGGCGTGCCGCGCTATGCGGAGGTGGTGTGCATCGCCGACGACCCCGGCGAGGCGGCGGTGGTCTACTTCGTGTTGAAGTTGATGGGCTGGCCTGATGTAAAGGTGCAGCCGGCCTGAGACGGTGGTCATGCGGAACCACCGCCGCCAAGACGGGGTGACCGACATCCGCACCGCCCAGTGGGCCAGGTTCGTCGGGCTACCTGGTGAGGATGGGGGCAGGCTGGGCGTGCCGACCCCCGGTGCGCGGGCTGGCGTATCTGGCGCTGAAGCCCTGCATGCACAGGGCGCCAAAGCCGCCCCGGCAGTCGAAGGTCAGCGCGATGACGGTCTCGACCTTGGGTCCACACGCAGGGATTTCCTCACTGGCGTGCAGGCATAACGCTGAAGAAGCACGGCCATTTCTCCGGTGGCATGCAACGCCCCCGGCGCGAGCGCGCGGGGGCGGCCCTACCGCATCGGGCTTATCTCGCCAACCAAACAAAAGAGCCTGCGTTTCAGCTATGAAAACGCAGGCTCAAACATGTTGGTCGGGGCGAAAGGATTCGAACCTTCGACCCTCTGGTCCCAAACCAGATGCGCTACCAGGCTGCGCTACGCCCCGACGAAGACTGCATTGTAGGGCCCGGCATCTTGCCGAGGCCGCTGCGGCATCACGGCGCTGGCAGTTGCAACTGGCGCGCCACGGCCAGGCATTGCTGGATGTGCTGTTCACACACATAGCGCAGGGCCGAGTAGGTCAGCGCGGCAGACACCGCCTGCCCCGCCAGCGGCACGAACTTGGCCGCCTGCTGCGCGCTCAGGCGCACGCCCACCAGCTTCACCAGGCTCAACACCAGTTCGCGCGTGACGACCTTGCCCACCAGCATGCCGCCGGCGGTGCTGATGGCCTTGTAGACGACGATGCGGCGGTCGGGCGCCAGGCGTTCCACCTGCGCCGGTGAGAGACCGAAATCGGCGCTGATCTGCGGCAGCAGGCGCATCAGCAAAGCGATATCGGTGGCCCAGTCCAGGCCGGGCACCGGCACCATGGCCACGCCGGCGGCCAGCAGCGCGCGCTTGGACACCCGCTGGCGGCAGCGGCGCGCGATGGTTTGAAGGTCGGCTTGCAGGTCGTTGCCAGAGCCGGGCACCACTTCCCATTCGGCAGCCACAGTGGCACTCATGTCACGGCCTCCTTCACCGGCGGCAGCATCACCTGGTGTTCACGCACGGTCTTCAAAATGATGGACGTCGAGGTTTCGGCCAGCAGGCACATCTGCGACACGACGGCGTCCAGATGCGCCACATCGGTGACGGCGATTTCCAGCAGCCAGCTGTCTTCGCCGGTGATGTTCCAGGCGTTGACGATTTCAAGCGATTCGCCCACCAGTTGCACCATGCGGTTGTAGTCGGTGCGGCCCACGCGCACCATGGCGCGGATGCCGTAGCCCAGCGCTGCCAGGTTCACCGTGGCGCGGTAGCCGGTGATGACGCCGGTGGCTTCCAGCTTGCGCACACGCTCGGCCACGGCGGGCTGGCTCAGATGCACGCGGCGGCCCAGTTCGGCCAGCGCCAGGCGGGCATCGGTCTGCAATTCAGCCAGGATGCGGGTGTCATAGGTATCGAAGTGGGTTGTGGCAGGCATTTGAAGGACGCTGCACTGGATTTTCATCAAATGCAAGGCAGATGATATTTTTGTCCTTGTTTTACAGATGGAAAATCCTTGTCGGCCTGCATAGCATTTGCGCCATGTCACGCACGCTCGCTACCGTCGCAACAGCCGCCACCGCCACCGCATCAACGGCCCTGCCCCGGCTGCCGCCACTCATCATCGCCTGCCTGGCCGCCACCTGGTTGGTGTGGGGGTCGACCTACCTGGCCATCAAGTGGGCGCTGGTCAGCTTTCCGCCGTTCTTCCAGATGGGCACCCGCTTCGTCGCCGCCGGGCTGTTGTTGGGCGCGTGGGCAGCATGGCGTGGTGCGCGCTGGCCTTCACGCGGCGAGTGGTTCAGCGCCGCGGTGCTGGGCACGCTGATGCTGGGCGGCGGCTATGGCGCCACGGCCGTGGCGCAGACCAGCGTCAGTTCGGGCCTGGTGGTGGCCTTCATTGCGGTGGTGCCGGCGCTGGTGGCGCTGGGCCAATGGCCCTACGGCTTGCGGCCTTCGCGCCTGGAAGCGGCCGCCATCGTGCTGGGCCTGGTGGGCGTGGTGATGCTGACGCAGGGCCAGGGCTTTGGCGCTTCGGCGCCGGGGCTGCTGGCGCTGGTGCTGGCCTGCATCACCTGGACGGCCGGCAGCGTGTGGGCGCTGCACGGCCTGCCCGGTGGGCGCAAGCTGGCGCTGGCGCCGGGCGCGGCGGGTTATGCCAGCCAGATGTTGGTCGGTGGCGCTCTGCTGCTGGCAGCTTCATGGCTGAAGGGTGAACACCCGCAGTGGCCACTCGACGCGCGCGCTCTGGCCTGTTGGCTGTACCTGGTGGTCGCCGGTTCGTTGATCGCGTTTTCGGCTTACATGGTGCTGCTGCAACGCACCGGCGCGGCACTGGCTTCGACCTACACCTTTGTCAACCCCGTCATCGGCTTGGTGCTGGGCGTGACGCTCGGCGGTGAAGCCGTCAGCACACTTGAATGGGCCGCCGCCGGTGTGGTCATGGCCGGCGTGGTGTTGCTGCTGGCGGCGCGGCGCCGTTGATGGTCTTGGCAACCTAACAATCTAACTGCGTTGCATCGCGGCGCGGTCGATTGCGGTGGCGCGGATGGCCGCCAGCGTGGTGCGCGTGGTGATGACGTTGGCGTCCAGCTTGATGTGCAGCAGCGTCGGCACGCCGGCTTCAATCGCGCGCCGCAGCGCGGGCTCAAACGCTGCCGTGTCGCTGACAAATTCGGCCTGCCAGCCATAGGCGCGGGCCAGCGCGGCGAAGTCGGGATTGAAGAGGTCGCTGCCACTCACCCGACCCGGGTACTCGCGTTCCTGGTGCATGCGGATGGTGCCGTAGCTGCCGTTGTCGACAACGATGCTGATGAGCTTCTTGGCGCCGTAGCCTGTGGCCGTGGCCAGCTCTTGCCCGGTCATCAGAAAGTCGCCATCACCAGCCAGGTTCACCACCCAGCGCTCGGGCTGCAACAGCGCCGCGGCCACCGCAGCCGGCAAGCCATAACCCATCGCACCCGAGGTCGGCGCCAGTTGCGTGCGGCCGTGGTGTTGCAGGCCCGGGTGGCGGCAATAGCGGTGCAGCCAACCGCTGTAGTTACCGGCGCCGTTGGTGTAGACGGTGTCCTCGGGCAGCAGGCGCTGCAAGGTCTTCACCACCACCGCCATGTCCATCGGCTCGACCACCGGGGCCACCAGGTTGGCTTCGTAGTCGGCCCGTGCCGATGCGGCCTGTTCGGCCCACGCCACGCTGGTGGGCGCGGCCAGCGCTTCCAAGGCCTTGGCGGCACAGGCCATCGACGATTGCAGCATCAGGTCGGCGGTATACACCCGCCCGAGTTCTTCAGCGCCGGCATGGATGTGCACCAGCTTTTGCGCCGGCCTTGGCGCTTGCAGCAGCGTGTAGCCGCCGGTGGTCATCTCGCCCAGGCGAATGCCCAAAGCAATGACGAGGTCGGCATCGCGCACCCGCGCCGCCAGCTTCGGGTTCGTGCCTATGCCCACGTCGCCGGCGTAGAGCGGGTGGCGGTTGTCAAAAGTGTCTTGAAAGCGCCAGGCGCAGGCCGTGGGCAGCTGCCAGTTTTCGCTGAAGCGTTGCAATGCAGTGCAGGCCTCTGCATCCCAGCCCGAACCGCCGGCGATGACGATGGGCCGCTGTGCCGCCATCAGCATCGCGCGCAGGTCACGCAGGCCGCCGGGGGCGGGCCAGGCGTGCACCGGCCGCACGCGCGGCAGCACGGGTGCAGCGGTCAGCGTCGTCAGCATGTCTTCGGGCAGCGCCAGCACCACCGGGCCGGGGCGGCCCTGCATCGCGGTGTGGAAGGCGCGGGCGATGTATTCGGGCAGGCGGTCGGCGCTTTGCACCTCGGCCACCCACTTGGCCAGGCCCAGCGTGCCGGGGCTGAACATCTGGCGGTAGTCAATTTCCTGGAAGGCTTCGCGGTCGCGCTGGTCGCTGGCCACCTGGCCCACGAACATCACCATCGCCGTGCTGTCTTGAAACGCTGTGTGGACGCCGATGCTGGCGTTGGTGGCGCCA
>JANMJI010000004.1:0-5041 GCA_031371275.1 Betaproteobacteria bacterium | reverse complement strand
GCGCGCTGGCGGCGAGCGTTTCAGCCTGGCCTTGAAGGGCATGCCGCGCAGCTTGAAGAAGCAGTTCCAGGCCCGCGACGTGCCACCTTGGCAACGCGAAGGCCCGTTGCTGTTCACTGCGCAGGGCCACCTGCTGTTTGTGCCCGGACTGGGCATCGATGCCCGCCTGCAAGCCGCACCCGGCGCGCCGCAGCTGCGCATCACCTGGCAGCCCGGCCCGCCGTCAACGCCAGGGCCACGTCAGCCCGCCAGCTAAAATCTGACGGTTTGCGCGCAGCGGCAGGGGCCCGCAAAGCGCCTGTCTCAGGGTCTGCGCCCAGCGCGCGGCATTCAAGCAATGGCATTGATCGTTCACAAGTACGGCGGCACTTCGATGGGCTCGACCGAGCGCATCCGCAGCGTCGCGCAGCGCGTGGCCAAATGGGTGCGGGCGGGGCACCAACTGGTGGTCGTGCCGTCGGCAATGTCGGGCGAAACCAACCGGCTTTTGAAGCTGGCCAAGGAGTTGCTGCCCGACGCAGAACTGGCCAACAAACCCGAAGCGCTGCGCGAGCTGGACGCCGTGGCCGCCACGGGTGAACAGGTCAGCGTGGGCCTGCTGGCGCTGGCGCTGCAGGCGCAGGGCCTGCAGGCCGTCAGCTACGGCGGCTGGCAGGTGCCGATTGCCACCGATGCGGCCTTCACCAAGGCCCGTATCAGCAGCATTGACGACAGCCGCGTGCGCGCCGACCTGGCCGCCGGCAAGGTCGTCGTCATCACCGGCTTCCAGGGTGTCGACCCGCAGGGCAATGTCACCACGCTGGGCCGTGGTGGCAGCGACACGTCGGCGGTGGCCGTGGCGGCGGCACTGAAGGCCGACGAATGCCTGATTTACACCGACGTGGACGGTGTCTACACCACCGACCCGCGTGTCGTGCCCGAAGCCCGCCGGCTGTCCACCGTCAGCTTCGAGGAGATGCTGGAAATGGCCAGCCTGGGCAGCAAGGTGCTGCAAATACGCAGCGTCGAATTTGCCGGCAAATACCGTGTGCCGGTGCGTGTGTTGAGCAGCTTCACGCCGTGGGACATTGCGCTTGAAGAAGAAGCCCAATCGGGCACGCTGATTACTTTCGAGGAAGATGAGAAAATGGAACAAGCCGTGGTGGCCGGCATCGCTTTCAACCGCGACGAGGCCAAGATCAGCGTCATCGGTGTGCCCGACAAACCGGGTATTGCGTACATGATCCTGGGGCCGGTGGCGGCCGCTAACATCGATATTGATGTGATCATCCAGAACGTCTCGCACGACGGCAAGACCGACTTCAGTTTCACCGTGCACCGCAACGACTACGCACGCACGATGAGCGTGCTGGAAACGCAGGTCTTGCCGGCTACCGGCGCGGCGCGGCTGCTCGGCGACGCGAAGATCTGCAAGGTCAGCATCGTCGGCATCGGCATGCGCAGCCATGTCGGCGTGGCCAGCACGATGTTCCGCACGCTGAGTGAAGAAGGCATCAATATCCAGATGATCACGACCAGCGAGATCAAGACCAGCGTGGTCATCGACGAAAAGTACATGGAGCTTGCCGTGCGCGCGCTGCACAAGGCCTTCGACCTCGACCAGCCGGCGGCGCCTGTGGCCTGATGCACACGGGCTGCGGCGAAAACCCCTGCCCGATGCCGCTAGAATCTGCGTTCTTCGCCGGAGTCGTGACCGAGTGGCCGAAGGTGCTCCCCTGCTAAGGGAGTATGTGGGCAAAACCTGCATCAAGGGTTCGAATCCCTTCGACTCCGCCAGACAGCTTTGCAAACGGGCCCCTCGGGGCCCGTTTTGTTTGGTGTATCGCTGTGTGTGGGCCAAGGAAGCTGGCCTCCGGCACTGGTGGCGCCAGTGCGCGTGGTGCGGGCGGGTTGGCGGTATCAAACAAGGCACCCCTGCTGCATGGCGTGGCCGGGGGTCTGGGCCCGCGTGCCGGCACAATGCGCCGCCACCCATCCTTGACCGACGGAGACCGCTTTGCCGCTCAGTGACATCGAGATTGCGCGCCAGGCCCACCTGCACCGCATCAGCGACCTGGCGCGCGAGCGCCTGGGCATCGCCGACCAACACCTGGTGCCCTATGGCCACCACAAGGCCAAGCTGTCGCTGTCTTTTGTCGACTCACTGGCCGGGCGCCCCGAAGGCCGGCTGGTTCTGGTCACGGCCATCAGCCCGACGCCGGCCGGTGAAGGCAAGACCACCACCACAGTCGGCCTGGGCGACGCGCTCAACCACATCGGCAAGAAGGCGTTGATTGCGCTGCGTGAACCGTCGCTGGGCCCGGTGTTCGGGCTCAAGGGCGGCGCCACCGGCGGCGGCATGGCGCAGGTGGTGCCGATGGAGGACATCAACCTGCACTTCACGGGCGACTTCCAGGCCATCGCGCTGGCCCACAACCTGCTGTCAGCTTGTCTAGACAACCACATCCACCATGGCAACGCCCTGGACATCGACGTACGCCGCATTGTGTGGAAGCGCGTGATGGACATGAACGACCGCGCCTTGCGCCAGCTGACGGTGGGCCTGGGCGGCCCGACCAACGGCTTTCCGCGTCAGGACGGGTTCGACATCGTGGTGGCTTCAGAGGTGATGGCGATCCTCTGCCTGAGCACGTCGCTGAAGGATCTGAAGCAGCGTCTGGGCCGCATCGTCGTGGCCGAAACGCGGGGCCGCAAGCCGGTGACGGCCGCCGATCTGAAGGTGCATGGCGCGATGGCCGTGCTGCTGAAGGACGCGCTGGCGCCCAACCTTGTGCAGACCATCGAGAACAACTTGGCGCTGCTGCACGGCGGGCCCTTCGCGAACATCGCCCACGGCTGCAATTCCGTCATCGCCACGCGCACGGCGCTGAAGCTGGCCGACTACGTTGTCACCGAAGCCGGTTTTGGTGCCGACCTGGGGGCCGAGAAGTTCATCGACATCAAGTGTCGCAAGACCGGCCTGGCGCCGGCTGCGTCCGTGCTGGTGGCCACCATCCGAGCGCTGAAGTTCCACGGTGGCGTGAACCTGGCCGACCTGGGGCGCGAGGACGTGGGCGCGCTGGACCGCGGGCTGGCCAACCTGCAGCGCCATCTGCACAACCTGCGTGAGGTGTTCGGCCTGCCCTGCGCGGTGGCTATCAACCACTTTTCCAGCGACACCGAAGCCGAACACGCGCTGCTGCGCGAGCGCATGTCGGCACAGGGTGTGCCGGTGCACACCGCGCGCCACTGGGCCGAAGGTGGCACGGGCGCAGCGGCGCTGGCGCACGCCGTGGTGGGCCTGTGCGAGCAGCCCTCGACACTGCGCTTTGCCTACGAAGACGCCGACCCGTTGTGGGACAAAGTGCGCAAGCTGGCCACGCTGACTTACGGGGCTGCCGGCATCTCGGCCAGTGCGGCGGTGCGCGCACAAATCCAGCGCCTTCAAGACACTGGCCATGGCCACTTGCCGGTGTGTGTGGCCAAGACGCAATACAGTTTCAGCACCGACCCGGCACAACGCGGCGCGCCCAGTGGCCATGTGCTGGACATCCGCGAGGTGCGGCTGTCGGCAGGCGCCGAGTTCGTGGTCATGGTCTGCGGCGACATCATGACCATGCCCGGCCTGCCCAAGGTGCCCGCGGCCGAGCACATCGACCTGGACGACGCAGGACGCATCGTCGGTTTGTCTTGACGCAGCAGTGCGCATGGCCAACAACACCGCAAGGCTGTACCGCATCGAGACGCTGATCCGGGCGCGCGGGCATGTCAGTTTCCAGGCACTGCTGGACGAGTTGGAAATCTCGCGCGCCACGCTCAAGCGCGACCTGGAATATCTGCGCAACCGCCTGGGCGCGCCCATCGAATACGACCGCGATGTCAACGGCTACCGCTTTGGCACCGCGCATTCAGGGCCGAAGCACGAACTGCCTGGCCTGTGGTTCGACGAATCGGAGCTGTATTCGCTGTTGATGGCTCAGCAGCTGCTGGCCGGGCTGGACACCGACGGCATGCTCAGCCGCCACCTGCAACCCTTGCTGGACCGCATCCACCAGATGCTGGGCAGTGGTGAAGGCGAGGCGACAGCAAAGCGGCTGATGGAGCGTGTGAAGATCGTCAGCGCGCTGCGCCGGCCCGTGCCCAGCCGCTTCTTCGAACGCGTCAGCGCCGCGCTGCTGTCGCGCCACCGTCTGCACCTGCGCTATCTGACGCGCGGGCGGGGTGAGGTCAGCGAGCGCGACGTGTCACCACAGCGCCTGGTGCACTACCGCAACACCTGGTACCTGGACGCTTGGTGCCACCGCGCGGGCGCGCTGCGCCGATTTGCGCTGGACGCCATTGAGCAGGCCACGGTGCTCGAAACAGCGGCGCGCAACGTCGCCATGAAACGCGTGCAGGCTGAGATGGACGCCGGCTATGGCATCTACGCAGGCGGCACGCAACGCTGGGCCGTGCTGCGCTTCAACCCCCAGGCGGCGCGATGGGCCAGCCGCGAAGAGTGGCATCCGCTGCAGCAAGGCCGCTGGCTGGACGACGGCGCGTACGAGCTTCGCTTGCCGTATGTGGACGACACCGAGCTCGTGATGGACGTGCTGCGCCAGGGTGAGCAGGTGAAGGTGCTGGCGCCACCGGCCTTGGTACAGGCTGTGCGCCTGCGGCTGGCGGCAGCGGCTGACCTGTACGTCATGGCTTGAGCGCCAGGCCAACGCCGCCGCCGCACGCAACCCGCAGCGCGCATGAAGATTTCTGCAGCGCTGGGTTGACAGGCCATCAGCGGGGTGGCATAGTCATGGGCTTGGCTGACGACAAGTCAGCCCGCTGAAGCGGGGGTAAAAACCTCAATTCTTCAGTGATTGAGTTCTTTAACAAACTACAGCCGATAAGTGTGGGCGTTTGAAGGCGAGTGCCAGGGACTGTGGAACTGCGAGAGTGGTGACATGGTTGCCAGGTCTTATGGACTTTAAACGCTCACTGGAAGAGAAATGAGTTTCATGCAAGTGAAGTTCTTTTCAAGTTCTTTGAGTAGATTATCAAGATCGAACTGAAGAGTTTGATCCTGGCT
>JANMJI010000399.1:0-3144 GCA_031371275.1 Betaproteobacteria bacterium | reverse complement strand
GTAGGGCTTGCGCGCTTTTCCTTTGCCGATGCACACCACTTCGGGCGCGTGCAGCGCGTAGAGCTTGTTCTTGTCTGATCGCTGCTGCGTGCGGATGCGCTCGGCGCGTTCCAGCCAGGTCCTCAATGCGCTCAGTGCTGTTGGCGGGGCTGCTGATGCGGCTGCTGGCGCCGATGTTGGCGTGCCAGCGGCAGCGGCCCACGCATCGAGCTTGCGCTGCACTTCACGCATCACCACACCTTGTCCGAGTGCAGCGCAGGGGCTTTGCGACCATCAGGCGGGCAAGAATTTCTCTCGTCAGCACTTTACTACCCCGGGTAGTATTGTCAACTACGTATCTAAGAAGGAGCCTTAACCTTGGCGGGACTGACCATCCAGATGCCCGCCATGACCATCAGCGACGACGAACGCACTTTCTTTGTCGGCCTGGGCGAGCGTGTGGCGCAACTGCGCAAGGCGCGCTCCATCACCCAGGTGCAGCTGGCCGAGGCGCTGGGGGTGTCGCAGCAGACGGTGCAGGCCTATGAGGTCGGCCGCCGGCGCATCCCGGTTTCCACGCTGCGGCTGCTGGCCAAGACGCTGGATGTCTCGCTCGATGAGTTGATGGCCGAGGGTGAACACGCACCGCGCAAGCGCGGGCCGGTGCCGCAGGTTCAGCGGCAGTTGGAGCACATCAGTGCGCTGCCCAAGCCCAAGCAGCGGGCGGTGATGGATGTGATCGAGGCTTTGCTCGCGCAGCAGGGTCGTTGAGGAAGGAACGAGCGATGAACGCAGTGGTGTTCGAGCATGTGCCGGTGGCCGAGTTGCCGGAGAAGTGGCGCGCCAGGCTGAGCCAGGCCGGCAGCGCCACGGTGACGGTGCGCATCGAGGAAGAGACGCAGGCCGCGCCGGCCGAGGAGTTCGTTACCGACGATCCGCTGTTCGGGATGTGGCGCGACCGCGAAGACATGGCCGACGTGGCCGGCTATGTGCGCAAGCTGCGCGCTTCGCGGTTCAACGATGACGGATCAAGGCGCGACGCCTAATGTCGTCGGTGCTGATCGACTCCGACGTGCTGGTGTGGCTGACGCGCGGGCATGTGGGCGCGGCCCAGCGGCTGCATGCGCTGCCGGCCTGGCGCATCTCGGCGGTGACCTATATCGAGCTGGCGCAGGGCTGTCGCGACAAGGCCGAGCTGGCGCGGTTGAAGAAGGGGCTGGCTGCGCGCAATACCGAGATCGTGCCAATCACGCCGGCCATCAGCGCGCGGGCGGCCGAGTTGATCGACACCCTGGCGCTGTCTCACGGCATGCGGCTGGCCGATGCGCTCATCGGCGCCACCGCCATCGAGAACCAGGCCACCCTCATCACCGCCAACGTCAAACACTTCTCGGCCGTCGAAGGCCTGACCATCGAGGCGTTCTTGCCTTGAGTTGAGGGCCGCCGCTGCGGGTGCGGGGGGGCAACAGGCCCGACCAAGTACCGCGCTCTTGCCTCGCGGCCGCGCGATCACTTATCGAGCCAAATTCTGTCGGTAAACGTTCTCAATGTAGGCGTCGTTCTGCCACCCTTCGTAGCCGAGTAGAGAGCCTTCCATTCGCTCAAATCCCTCGTTCCAGCCAGTCCTTTTCGCAGTTTGAAGGAGCAGGATGTAAGCCTCGATCCGCCACTCCTCGGCCGGCCGTGCATAAAAGACAAATCTTGTCGTGCGCCCGGCGGCATTAGGCTCAATCAGCTCTCGCTTGACAAGAATTTTGCTCGCCACATGCGGAGCAAAATGTCGCTCGGGAATGAATTCATACCCTGTGTCGTTCGGGTGAGATTCGGAGAACACCGCCAGAGGCTTTCTCCCTTCAAGCATCAACAGCAGTTCACGGTTAGTGTGAACTCGATATGGCAGATCATCAATCGGCAGCCACGCTCTCAGTCGTGCAGCGTCGCTGGGCGAGCCACTTCTCATCTCAAATGAAATGGTTGGCTCATGCCCGATCTTCTCAAGATCATCTGCATCAAGATCGTACGTGCATCCGGGTTCGATATTGGTGGCCCCTGGATCGACGATCTTGCAGAGATCAGCTAGGGAGCTTGTCCATAGAACCGCATCGGCTGCAATACATCCTGTCGACGGGTCGATGTACTCAACCAAGAATCGCTCAGTCCGTGCCTCAGTCGATACAGCAGTCATTTCGGGAACGCCTTCCATCATGCTGTGGCGATCAACACCACCGCTTGGTCATCGCAAAATTTCCGATTCCGCCACGGAGATAGGCAATGCCCTGACGGTTGCGGCCTCAATCCTTCTTGGTCTCCTGCGGCTTTTCAGGTGGCTTGTCGGCTGGCTTGTCGGTCTTGGAGGGGTTCGGGGGAACACCTCCCTTTGGATCTTGCGACTTTGCATCACAGCTCGGACAGTAAACACCTGCAACACCGCCATGCGGCGCTCCACAGTTCGTGCAAGTCAGTACTGGAGACCGAGCCTCACTGGTCGATGCTCCGGCAGGCCCGTCTGATCCCTTCCCACTAGAGGTCGCACTTCCGCTTGCCTGCGTGCCCGACCCCTGCGCTTGACCTGAAATCAAACTACTTGCTGCGTTGACCAGGCTAGTCGCGGCGTTTGAAACCGTCGTCGCCACTGAATTAACCGCCTGAGCGACGGCAACCAATCCAGCTCCAACAGCCTGTCGGCAGCTATCGCAAACGGCCGCTCCAACCAGAATGACACCAGCACCAACGGCCGCAATGATGGCCTTCCCATCCGGATCTTTGTACTTGTACGGATTGTTCTCCGCGTACACATACCGGTTGAAGTGCCCGCCCGTTTTCGCATCCGTCGTCACCGGATCAACGCTAAGGAACCGTCCAGCAATCGGCTCGTAATACCGCTGCTGCATGTACACCAGCCCCGTATCGACATCATTGACATGCCCGGTGAAGCCGATGCTTGTGGGGTTGGTGCCGCTGGCCGTGGCGCCGTAGGGCTCGTAGCTTGTGCGGCTGAGCAGGGCGCCTATGGAATTCGTCTTGGCCACCGGGCTGCCCAACGCATCCGTGTGGCTGTAGGTGGTGGCCGGCTGGGTGGTCTCGGCGATCAGCTTGTCACCCAGGTACACGTAGCGGGTAAAGCTCTGGTCGCTGCGGTAGCTGAACAGCAGCTTGCCCTGCAGG
>JANMJI010000311.1:0-11222 GCA_031371275.1 Betaproteobacteria bacterium | reverse complement strand
CGGTGAACGTGTGGCCACGCTGGCCGGCTTGAAGGCCCAGGCCGGTGCCGTGGCAGATGCAGGCTATGCCCAGCCCAGCGCCGTGCTGGACGTGGTGGCCACCACCGGCACCAACGGCAAGACCAGCACCGCGTGGTGGACGGCGCAGGCACTCACCCGCCTGGGCCGACGCTGCGGTGTCATCGGCACATTGGGTGTGGGTGAACCGCCGACGGACGAGACCACCGGCACGCTGGAACACACCGGCCTGACGACCCCCGACGCGGTGACGCTGCACCAGGCCTTCCGCGGTTTCGTCGAGTTGGGATTTTCAGCCTGTGCGCTGGAAGCATCGTCCATCGGCTTGGCTGAACACCGGCTGGACGCCGCGCGCATCGACGTGGCGCTTTTCACCAACTTCACGCGCGACCACCTGGACTACCACGGCAGCATGGCGCACTACTGGGCCGCCAAGCGTTTGCTGTTCGGCTGGCCGGGTTTGCGCGCCGCCGTCATCAACATCGACGACGCGCAGGGCGCCGTGCTGGCCCGCGAACTGAGTGGCAGCAGCGCATCGGCGACGGCGGCGCTGCTGGACCTCTGGACCGTGTCGCTGCACCGCGCCGATCGCCTGCACGCTCGGCTACACGCTCAAGATTTACGTTATGTCGATGGCGGCCTGGCCTTCACCGTGGTCGAAGGCACGACCACGGCCGAGGTGCGCAGCAGCCTGGTGGGCGAGTTCAATGCCAGCAACCTGTTGGTGGTGCTGGGTGGTTTGCGCGCGTTGGGGGTTTCCTTGGCCGATGCTGCGGCCGTGGCGCCCGCACTGACATCGGTGCCCGGCCGCCTGCAACGCATCAGCGGGGCCGACCTGGAAGTGGTGGTCGACTACGCCCACACCCCCGACGCACTGGCCAAGGTGTTGCAGGCGCTGCGCCCGCTGGCCACCGCACGCGGTGGGCGCCTGTGGTGCGTGTTCGGCTGCGGTGGCAACCGCGACGCCACGAAACGCCCGCTGATGGGCGCCATCGCAGCGGCCGGGGCTGACCGTGTCGTCGTCACCAGCGACAACCCGCGCGACGAAGTGCCTGGCAGCATCGTGGCGCAGATACTGGCCGGCATTGACACGCGTGACGGCGGCCACGACGACATCGATGTCATCGAAGACCGCCACGCGGCGATCGTTCACGCGGTGCAAAACGCCGCGCCTGGCGACGTGCTGCTGTTGGCCGGCAAAGGCCACGAGGACAGCCAGGAAGTGGCCGGCGTGAAGCGCCCCTTCTCAGACCTGGTGGAAGCCCAGGCCGCGTTGCGTGAACGTGCAGGGGCCCACGCATGACGGCGCTGATGATGACGCTGGCCCAGGCCCACGCGCTGCTGCCCGGCAGCGTGATGGTGGGCGATGCAAGCACGCCGATAGCGCGTGTGCACAGCGACACCCGCACGCTGGCGCGCGGTGATTTGTTCGTCGCGCTGCGCGGTGAACGCTTCGACGGCCACCACCACCTGGCGCAGGCGCGCACCGCCGGTGCTGCTGCGGCGCTGGCCGAACGCGGGCTGGGTGACTTGCCGGGCCTGCAAGTGAGCGACACATTGGCCGCGCTGCAGCAGCTTGCCGCGGCGTGGCGCGCGCAGTTCACGCTGCCCTTGATCGCTGTCACCGGCAGCAACGGCAAGACCACCGTCACGCAGATCGTCGCGTCCATGCTGCACGCCTGGCTGGGCGATGGCGCTTTGGCCACCGCCGGCAACCTGAACAACCACATCGGCGTGCCGCTGACGCTGTTGCGGCTGCGCAGCCACCACCGCGCCGCGGTGCTGGAACTGGGCATGAACCACGCGGGCGAAATCGCGTTGCTGGCCGGGCTTGCCAAGCCGACGGTGGCGCTGGTCAACAACGCGCAGCGCGAGCATCTTGAATTCATGGCCAGCGTGCAAGCCGTGGCGCGCGAAAACGGCAGCGTCATCAGCGCACTGCCGGTCGATGGTGTCGCCGTCATCCCCGCCGATGACGTGTACACGCCGCTGTGGCGTTCACTGGCCGGTACCCGTCGCGTCTGGACCTTCGGCCTGCAGCCGCACGGCGACACCGCCACCCACCTGTGGGCCGATGCCGATGCCCATGTCGACAGGCAGGCCGACGCTGGCGAATGGGCGCTGCAGCTGTACACGCCGGTGGGCGGTGCCGACACCACGCTGGCGCTGGCCGGCCGCCACAACGTGGCCAATGCCGCTGCCGCTGCCGCCTGCGCCTTGGCGGCGGGTGCGCCGCTGGCCGCGGTGGCGCGCGGCATCGCCGGCTTCCAGGCCGTCAAGGGGCGCTCGCAGGCGCTGCGTCTGCATCTGAACGGCCGCGCCGTCACGCTCATCGACGACAGCTACAACGCCAACCCCGATTCGGTGCTGGCCGCCATCGCCGTGCTGGCCAGCTTGCCCGGCCCGCGCTGGCTGGTGTTGGGCGACATGGGTGAAGTGGGCAGCCAAGGCCCGCGCTTTCATGCCGAGGTGGGCGCTGCGGTGCGCGCCGCCGGCATCGAACATTTCTGGGCTGCCGGCGCGCTGTGTGCGCATGCCGGGGCTGATCGTTATTTCGCCGGCGTGGCGGCCATGCTGGACGCCTTGACGCAAGACCAGCCCGATTGCGCGTCGGTGCTGGTGAAGGGTTCACGCTTCATGAAGATGGAACAGGTCGTTCAAGCCTTGCGCATGGAACTGGCACCGCAAGCGCCGCCAGGGCAGAAGGAAAACCATGCTGCTTAGCCTGTCGCAATGGCTGCTGCAACTGGCGCCCGAACAACTGGGCTTTCTGCGCGTCTTCCAGTACCTCACCTTCCGCGCCGTGTTGGCGGCCATGACATCGATGCTGATAGGCCTGGCCTTTGGGCCGTGGGTGATACGCCGCTTGACGGCCATGAAGATCGGCCAGCCGATACGCGAATACGGCATGCAGGCCCACCTGGGCAAACGCGGCACACCCACCATGGGCGGCGTGCTGGTGCTGATGGGCATTGGTGTCAGCACCTTGCTGTGGTTTGACTGGAGCAATCGTTTTGTGTGGGTGGTGATGCTGGTGACCTTCGGCTTTGGTGCCATCGGCTGGACAGACGACTACCGCAAGGTCGTCAACAAAGACCCCGAAGGCATGCGCAGCCGCGAAAAGTTCTTCTGGCAAACGCTGATCGGGGTCGTCGCCGCTTTGTACCTGGCCTTCAGCGTCAGCGAAACCAGCAACCTGCGCGTGCTCGAATTGTTTTTGCGCTGGGTCAGCAGTGGCTTTTCCAATGCGCTGCCACCGCGGGCCGATTTGATGGTGCCCTTCTTCAAGACGGTGAGCTATCCGCTGGGCGTCTTCGGTTTCATCATCCTGACCTGGTTCGTCATCGTCGGCGCTTCCAACGCGGTGAACTTCACCGACGGGCTGGACGGCCTGGCCATCATGCCGGTGGTGATGGTGGGGTCGGCGCTGGGCATCTTTGCCTACATCACCGGCAACGCCGTGTTCAGCAAATACCTGCTGTTCCCGCACATCCCGGGCTCGGGCGAGTTGCTGGTCTTCTGCGCCGCGATGGCCGGCGCGGGCCTGGCCTTTTTGTGGTTCAACGCCAACCCGGCCCAGGTCTTCATGGGCGACGTCGGCGCGCTTTCGCTGGGCGGCGCGCTGGGCACGATTGCCGTCATCACGCGCCAGGAGATCGTGCTCGGCATCATGGGCGGTGTCTTCGTCGCCGAGGCCCTGAGCGTGATGATCCAGGTCGGCTGGTTCAAGTACACACGCAAGCGTTATGGCACCGGCCGCCGTGTCTTTTTGATGGCGCCGCTGCACCATCACTTCGAGAAAAAAGGCTGGGCCGAACAGCAGGTGGTGGTGCGCTTCTGGATCATCACCATGCTGCTGTGCCTGATCGGCCTGGCGAGCTTGAAGCTGCGCTGATGGACTTCCTCAAAGACCTGCCTGTCCTTGTGCTGGGCCTTGGCGAAAGCGGCCTGGCCATGGCGCGCTGGTGCGTGCGCTGCGGTGCGAACGTGACGGTGTGGGATTCACGCGATGCCCCGCCGCACGCCGCCACGCTGGCCGCGGAACTGCCGGCCGTGCCGCTGCTGGGCGGTGCTTTGGGTATCGAACGCCTGCAAGGCCAACAGCTGATTCTCAAAAGCCCGGGCCTGTCGCCCCACGACCCCCGCATCGCCCCGCTGCTGACTGCTGCCCGCGCCACCGGCATCGCCGTACTGGGCGAATTGGACCTGTTCACTCGCGCGCTGGCCGAGTTGAAAGAAACGCAGGGCTACGCGCCCCAAATACTGGCCATCACCGGCACCAACGGCAAGACCACCACCACCGCGATGACGGCCTTGCTGGTGGCCCGCGCCGGCAAGCGTGCGGCCACAGCAGGCAATATCGGGCCGACGCTGCTGGACACACTAACTGCACAACTGAGTGGTGCTTCGGAAGACCTGCCCGAAGTCTGGGTGCTGGAACTCAGCAGCTTCCAGCTCGACAAAGTGCGCGGCTTCGAGCCCAGCGCCGCGGCGGTGTTGAACATCACGCAAGACCATCTGGACTGGCACGGCAACATGGCCGCCTACACCGCGGCCAAGGCCCGTGTCTTCGGCGCGCATGCGGTGATGGTCGTCAACCACGACGACGCGGCTGTCGAAGCGCTGGTGCCGCGCGCGCCGGGCCCGCCGCACCCGCCCGCAGCCAAGGTGAAGCCGAAAGACCGCGTGCCCGAACGCAGCGTCGTGCGCTTCAGCCTGCACGCCCCGCGCCGCCCCGGCGACTTTGGGCTGGTCACCGAAAACGGCATGGCCTGGCTGGTGCGGGCACTGCCTGCCGACGACAGCTTCAAACGCAAGAAGGGCGAAGAGGAAGAAATTCATCTTCAGCACCTGATGCCCGCCGATGCTTTGCGTGTGCGTGGCCGCCACAACGCCGCGAATGCGCTGGCCGCGCTGGCGCTGGCCACCGCCATTGGCTGCCCACTGGCGCCGATGTTGCATGGCCTGCGTGCCTACACCGGCGAGCCGCACCGTGTGCAGTTCGTCGCCCGTGTGGGCGACGTGGACGCTTACGACGACAGCAAGGGCACCAATGTCGGCGCCACCGTGGCCGCGCTGGAAGGGTTGGGTGCCGAGCAGGCGCCGGGCAGGCTGGTGGTCATCCTGGGTGGTGATGGCAAGGGCCAGGACTTCACGCCGCTGTCAGCACCTTTGCTTCGTTATGTGCGCAGCGTGGCCACACTGGGGCGTGACGCCGCGGCCGTCGAAGCCGTGCTGGGTGCCGTGCCCTTCCAGCGTCATGACACCTTGCAAGCCGCCGTGGCCTGGTGCTTTGAGCAGGCCGAAGCTGGTGACGCCGTGCTGCTCAGCCCGGCCTGCGCCAGCCTGGACATGTTCAGCAACTACGCCCACCGAGCCCAGGTGTTTGTGCAGGCGGTGCAGGCGCTGGCGGCTGAAAGCGGAGCGCTGGTGTGAGCACCACCAACGCCATCACCAGCCACCTGATGGGCGCTGTCAAAAACTGGTTCCCCGGCCGCGGCGAAGGCAGTGGCGCCTTGCCCGTGCGTGACCGCGTGGATGTGGCGGGCGACCGCCCCGTGCGCCTGATGGCCTTCGACCAGACCCTGGTGGCGGTGGTGGCCGCACTTATCGCGCTGGGTGTGGTGATGGTGTACTCGGCCAGCGTGGCGCTGCCCGACAACCCCAAGTTCGTCAACTACACACAGGGATTTTTCCTGCAACGGCATCTGATGTCGCTGTGCATCGCGTTGCTGGTGGCGCTGGTGGCGGTGCAGGTACCGATGAGCTTCTGGGAAAAGTACGCGCCCATCATCTTCGTAGTTAGCTTGATGTTGTTGGTCGTCGTGCTGGTGCCCTTCATCGGCAAGGTGGTGAACTTTTCGCGCCGCTGGATACCGCTGGGCATCATGAACTTTCAGCCCAGCGAGCTGACAAAACTGGCCATCGCGCTGTACGCGGCCAACTACATGGTGCGCCGCATGGACGCGCGCGAAAACTTCTTTCGCGCCGTCACGCCGATGGTGGTGTCGGTGGCCTTTGTGGGTGTGCTGCTGATGCGCCAGCCTGACATGGGCGCTTTCATCGTCGTCGCCACCATCGCCATGGGCATCCTGTTCCTGGGCGGTGTCAATGCGCGCATGTTCTTTTTGATGGCGCTGGTGATCGTCGCCACCACGGCGCTGTACCTCTACTTTGATGAGCTGCGCCGCACCCGCATCCTGGCCTATCTGGACCCGTGGAACCCCAAGTACGCGCAGGGCAAGGGCTACCAGCTGACCCACTCACTTATCGCGATAGGCCGCGGTGAAATCTTCGGCCAGGGGCTGGGCAGCAGCGTCGAGAAACTGCACTACCTGCCCGAAGCACACACCGATTTTCTGCTCGCCGTCATCGGTGAAGAACTGGGTTTTGCCGGTGTCGCCACCGTCATCGTGCTGTTCTTCTGGCTCACCCGCCGCATCTTCCACATCGGCCGCCAGGCCATCGCGCTGGACCGCGTGTTTGCCGGCCTGATGTGCCAGGGCATAGGCATCTGGATGGGCTTCCAGACCTTCATCAACATGGGCGTCAACCTGGGCGTGCTGCCGACCAAGGGGCTGACGCTGCCCTTGATGAGCTATGGCGGTTCGGCAATTCTGATGAACCTGGTGGCGCTGGCTTTGGTGTTGCGGGTTGATATCGAGAACAGGGCATTGATGCGCGGAGGTCGGACATGAGTTTGATCAAGGCCTTGCGCGGAACCGGCTTGGCCGGGCCGCTGCAAGAGCCCGCGCGGGGGGTGGCGACCGCAGGGAGCCTGGGGGTCATGTTCTGATGCCGCACCTTGTCGTCATGGCCGCGGGCACCGGCGGGCACATCGTCCCGGGCCTGGCCGTGGCCAAGGAAATGCAGAGCCGTGGCTGGACAGTCAGCTGGCTGGGCACTGCGCACGGCATGGAAAACCTGCTGGTGCCCAAGAGCGGCATTGCGTTGGACACCATCAGCTTCAGCGGCCTGCGTGGCAAAGGCCTGCTGCACACGCTGACGGGCGGGCTGCGGCTGCTGAAAGCCTTCTGGGACTGCTTCGGCCTGCTGCGCAAGCGCGGCGCGAATGCCGTGCTGGGCATGGGCGGTTATGTCTGCTTTCCGGGCGGGCTGATGGCATCGCTGTTGAACAAACCGCTGCTGCTGGTGAATGCCGACGCCGCATTGCTGCTGTCCAACAAGAGCTTGTTGCCGGTGGCCGACCGCGTGTTTTTCGGCTTTGATGGCGCTGCGGTGGCCAAGGTCAAACAAGGCGTGGTGACCGGCAACCCGGTGCGTGCCGAGATCGAAGCACTGCCCGTGCCTGTTGAACGTTATGCAGGCCGCAGTGGCCCGTTGCGCCTGCTGGTGGTGGGCGGCAGCCTGGGCGCGCAGGTGCTGAACAACACCGTGCCGGCGGCATTGGCGCTGCTGCCCGCTGCACAGCGCCCGCTGGTGGTGCACCAGGCGGGCAGCCTTCAAGCAGACGATGTACGCGCGGCTTACGCGGCTGCCGGCTTGCAAGCCGAAGTGCTGCCCTTCATCGAAGACATGCCGCAGCGCCTGGCCGCTTGTGATGTGATGGTCTGTCGCGCCGGCGCCATCACCGTCAGCGAACTCTGCGCCGCCGGCGTGGCGGCGGTGCTGGTGCCTTTGATCGTCAGCACCACCGCGCACCAGCGTGACAACGCGGTGTGGATGGCCGGGCAGGGCGCTGCGGTGCATATACCGCAAAGTGAGCTGACGGCACAGACGCTGGCCGATGTGCTGGCCGGCCTGTCGCGTGCATCGTTGTTGGTGATGGCCAGCAAAGCCCGTGGCCTGGCCCGGCCGCACGCCGCTGCGCGCGTCGCCGACGAGATCGAGCGCCTGGTGAAGAAGCCGGCGGTGCGCGCATGAAACACGCTATCAAGCACATCCACTTCATCGTGAACCGGACGGTGCCGACGAAGGGCCACCGGCGGCCGGAGGGCACCGCATGAAACACGCCATCAAGCACATCCACTTCATCGGCGTGGGCGGTGCGGGCATGAGCGCCATTGCCGAGATATTGCACAGGCTGGGTTACCGCGTCTCGGGCTCGGACCAGGCCGAAAGCGCCGTCACGCGCCGCCTGTCAGCACTCGGCGTGCAGGTCTTCGTCGGCCACGCCGCAGCGCACATCGCCGGCGCGCAGGCGGTGGTCACCAGCACGGCCGTGAAGGCCGACAACGTTGAAGTGCTGGCCGCCCAGGCGCAGCGCATTCCGGTGCTGGCGCGCGCCGTGCTGCTGGCCGAGCTGATGCGGCTCAAGAGCGGCATTGCGGTTGCCGGCACCCACGGCAAAACAACCACCACATCGCTGGTGGCCAGCGTCTTGGCCGAAGCCGGGCTGGACCCGACTTTCGTCATCGGTGGTGAGCTGAAAAGTGCCGGCGCCAACCAGCCCACCGATGCCGGCGCCGGCTCGGGGGCAAGGCTGGGTGCCGGCGAATTCATCGTCGTTGAAGCCGACGAAAGCGACGCGAGTTTTTTGTTGCTGAACCCGGTCATCAGCGTCGTCACCAACATCGACGCCGACCACATGGAAACCTACGACCACAGCCTGCCGCGGCTGCATGGCGCCTTCCTTGATTTCATCCACCGCCTGCCGTTTTACGGCCGCGCCATCGTCTGCATCGACGACGCTGGCGTGCGCGCCATCACCGGCCGCGCACAGCGGCCCCTGCGCAGCTACGGCCTGGATGAAGGCGCCGACCTGCGTGCGGTGGATGTGCACGCGCTGGCTGGCGGCCAGATGCGGTTCGTGGCCATGCAACAAGGCCATGCCGACCTGGCGGTGCTGCTCAACCTGGCCGGTGTGCACAACGTGCGCAATGCGCTGGCAGCGATTGCGGTGGCGCGTGAACTTGATGTGCCTGACGCACCGATCGCCGTCGCACTGGCCAAGTTCGCGGGTGTGGGCCGCCGCTTCCAAAACCATGGCGAGCTGACATCGCAAGAGGGTGGCCCCTACACGCTGGTGGACGACTACGGCCACCACCCGGTGGAGCTGGCCGCGGTGCTGGCCGCTGCCCGCGGTGCTTATCCGGGCCGGCGCCTGGTGCTGGCCTTTCAGCCGCACCGCTACACCCGCACGCGCGACTGCTTTGATGACTTCGTCGGCGTGCTCAAGGGCTTCGACGCGGTGCTGCTGACCGCCGTCTATGCCGCCGGCGAAACACCGATTGCCGGTGCCGACGGCCGCACGCTGGCCGCGGCGGTGCCGGGCGCCGAATTCGTCGCCAACGTGGCCGCGCTGCCGCAGGCCATCCGCCGCGCGGCGCGCCGTGGTGATGTCGTCATCACCATGGGCGCCGGTTCCATCGCCGGCGTGCCAGCGCAACTGCTGCAATACAAGGCGGCGGCGTGATGAGCACGGATGCCCTGGGCAAGGTGGCGGTCTTGATGGGCGGGCGCAGCGCAGAACGCGCCGTCTCGTTGATGTCCGGCGGCGGCGTGCTGGTCGCGCTGCAAAGCCAGGGTGTCGATGCCCATGCCTTCGACCCCGCCGAACGCGAACTGGCAGACCTGAAACGCGAGGGCTTCGCCCGCGCCTTCATCGCGCTGCACGGCCGCCATGGTGAAGACGGCACCGTGCAGGGCGCGCTGGAACTGCTGGGCCTGCCCTACACCGGCAGCGGCGTGATGGCCAGCGCGATGGCCATGGACAAGGTGATGACCAAGCGCGTGTGGGTGGCCGAAGGGCTGCCCACGCCGCGCTGGGTGCGGCTGGCGCCTGAACAGCAGGCGCGTGAAAGCGTCGTCGCCGTGCCAGACACCTTGGGCCTGCCGCTGATCGTCAAGCCGCCGCGTGAAGGCAGCAGCATCGGCATCACGAAAGTGGCTGCGTATTCCCAGATGCAGGACGCGGTGAAGCTGGCGGCCAGCTACGACGCCGATGTGCTGTGTGAACAGTTCATAGAAGGCATAGAGCTGACCTGCCCCGTGCTGGGTCAGGGTGCGGATGCACGCACCTTGCCCGTGGTGCGCATCGACGCACCCGAGGGCAAATACGACTTCCAGAACAAGTACTACACCGACGTTGTGAAGTACGGCATACCCAGCGGTTTGTCATCTGAAGAAGAAGCCGAAGTGCAGCGTTTGACGCTGGCCGCCTACCGCGCTTTGGGTTGCCGCGGCTGGGGCCGGGCCGACCTGATGCTGCGCACCGATGCGCAAAACAACGACCGCAAAATCTTCCTGCTGGAGATGAATACCAGCCCCGGCATGACCAGCCATTCGCTGGTGCCGATGTCGGCCCGCGCCGCGGGCATGCGCTACGAAGCGCTGTGCATGCAGATCCTGCTGCAGGCTGCGCTGGACAGCCCGACCGGCGTGCAGGCGGCCTGAGCAAGACCATGGCACGCGCTTCCATCCTTCGCCCCGCAACGGCGCGCGCCGCCGTCGTACTGCCGCCCGACGTGCGCTTGATGAATGCCGTCGCGCACACCGTGTTTGTGATGGCCGGCGTGGGCGCCGCAGTGGCCGGCGTGCTGTGGTTGATGCGCAGCCCGCTGTTCCCCATTCGCGGCATACAGCTTGACGGTGAGATGGCGCGCAACAGCGTGCCCACCATCCGCGCCAACGCTGCGCCGCGGCTGGCCGGCAACTTCTTCAGCGTTGACCTTCAACAAGGCCGCGATGCCTTCGAGGCCGTGCCCTGGGTGCGTCGGGCCGTGGTGCGCCGTGTCTGGCCCGACGTGCTGGCCGTGCGGCTGGAAGAACACCATGCCGCCGCGCTCTGGGAAGGCAATGGCGAAGAGACCAGCGCCGACCGGCTGGTGAACAGCCAGGGCGAAGTCTTCGAGGCCAACGTGGGCGATGTCGAAGACGACAAGCTGCCCAGCTTCGCCGGCCCTGAAGGCAGCGCTGCGTTGATGCTGGCGCTGTACCGCCGCCTGCAGCCCACGCTGGCGCGGCTGGACATGGGCGTGGCGCGCATGCAGCTTTCGAACCGCGGCTCGTGGCGGGTGGAATTGGACAGCGGCGCTGCACTGGAACTGGGCCGCGGCAAGGAAGACGAGCTGATGGCGCGCAGCGAACGTTTTGTGCGCACCTATACCCAGGTGGCCGCCAAGTGGCGCCAAGCGCTGGAATACGCCGACCTGCGCCACACCGACGGCTATGCCGTGCGGCTGCGCGGTGTCAGCACCACCCCACCCGCACCGGCAGGTGCGGCCAAGAACAACTGAGCGCAC
>JANMJI010000308.1:0-30491 GCA_031371275.1 Betaproteobacteria bacterium | reverse complement strand
CAGCTATCGGCGCGGCGGCCCGCTGGCCACCACCGATGCCAACGTGCTGCTGGGCAAGATACAGCCGGCGTACTTCCCTAAATTATTCGGCCCCGGCGCCAACGAAGCACTGGACGCCGCAGCCGTGGCCACCCAATTTGCCGCGCTGGCCGCACAGGTGCAGCAGGCTACCGGCCGCGCCACCACGCCCGAACGCCTGGCCGAAGGCTTCCTGCAGATCGCCGTGCAAAACATGGCCAACGCCATCAACCGCATCAGCGTGGCGCGCGGCTACGACGTTACGCAGTACACGCTGCAATGTTTTGGCGGCGCCGGTGGCCAGCATGCCTGCGGAGTGGCCGACGCACTGGGCATGACGCGGGTGTTCGTACACCCGTTGGCCGGCGTGCTGAGCGCCTACGGCATGGGCCTGGCCGACCAGATCGCAATGCGTGAAGCCAGCATCGAACTGCCACTGGACGTTGCCGGCCTGGCTGCCGCTGGCCAGCGCCTGGCGCAACTGGGCCAGGCGGCGGCCGCCGAACTGGCCAGCCAGGGTGTGCCGGTCGACGCCGTGGTGCAGCGCCGCCACATCCATGTGCGCTACCAGGGCACCGACACCGCGTTGCAGGTGGCCGACGGCACGCTGGCCGACATCCAACGGGCGTTTGAAGCCGGCTACCGCCAGCGCTTCGCCTTCCTGATGCAGGACCGGCCGCTGGTCATTGAAGCGGTGTCTGTGGAAGCCGTAGGCGCTGGTGAAAGCCACGCTGTGGCCGCACCTGGGGTCGAGCCCGCCGCCCACCCGGCCACGCCCGAAGCCGCTGTGCGCATGCACAGCGGCACCTGGCTGCAGGCGGCGCTGTACCTGCGCGAAAAACTGCAAGCCGGCGCCACGCTCAAGGGCCCGGCGGTGATTGCCGAGCAGAACGCCACCACGGTCGTTGAACCCGGCTGGCAGGCCACGCTCACTGCGCAAGGCGCTTTCGACCTGCAGCGTGTGCAGCCCCGCGCCACCCAGCACGCCATCGGCACCGAGGCCGACCCGGTGATGCTGGAGGTCTTCAACAACCTGTTCATGAACATTGCTGAGCAGATGGGTTTGCGGCTGCAGAACACGGCCTATTCCGTGAACATCAAAGAGCGGCTGGATTTCAGTTGCGCGCTGTTCAATGCCGAAGGCGAGCTGATTGCCAATGCGCCGCACATGCCGGTGCACCTGGGCAGCATGAGCGAAAGCATCAAGACCGTGATCGCCCGCAACCCGGCCATGCAGCCGGGTGATGTGTATGTGCTGAATGACCCGTATCACGGCGGCACGCACCTGCCTGACGTCACCGTGGTGACGCCTGTGTGGCTTGGAGCCCCCACGCTCCCTGCGGTCGCTGCCCCCCAAGGGGGCGTGTTTGCGACCGGGAAACCCGGATCGCAAACGTGCGCCGACAAGCCCACGTTCTACGTCGCCAGTCGCGGCCACCATGCCGACATCGGCGGCACCACGCCCGGCAGCATGCCGCCCTTCAGCACCAGCATCGAAGAAGAGGGCGTGCTGTTCGACAATTTCCTGCTCGTGCGCGGCGGCGTGCTGCGTGAAGCCGAGCTCAACGCGCAATTGCTTTCAGGAAAGTATCCGGCGCGCAACCCGCAGCAGACGATTGCCGACCTGCGCGCGCAGATCGCGGCCAACGAGAAGGGCGTGCAGGAACTGCAGGCCATGGTGGCGCAGTTCGGCCGCGCCACGGTGGCGGCCTATATGAAGCATGTGCAGGACAACGCCGAAGAATCGGTGCGGCGCGTCATCACAGCGCTGAAGGATGGCCACTACGATCTGGCGTTAGACAACGGCGCCCACATCCGCGTGCAGGTGACGGTGGACACGGCGCTGCGCGAAGCCACCATCAACTTCAGCGGCACCAGCGAACAATTGCCCAACAACTTCAACGCGCCCAAGGCGGTGACGATGGCCGCGGTGTTGTACGTATTCCGCACGCTGGTGAATGACGACATACCGCTCAACGCCGGCTGCCTGAAGCCGCTGCACGTCATCGTGCCCGAAGGCTGCATGCTCAACCCGCGGCCGCCGGCGGCGGTGGTGGCGGGCAATGTGGAAACGAGCACCTGCGTCACGAATGCGCTCTACGGCGCGTTGGGCGTGATGGCCGCCGGCCAGTGCACGATGAACAACTTCACCTTTGGCAATGCCGCACACCAGTACTACGAAACCATCAGCGGCGGTTCGGGTGCGGGGGTGTGGAAAGACGAGGCTGGCCGCGTCGTCGGGGGTTTCAACGGCACCAGCGTTGTGCAAACCCACATGACCAATTCGCGCCTGACCGACCCCGAGGTGCTGGAATTCCGCTTCCCCGTGCATCTGGAAAGTTATGCCATCCGCAGCGGCAGCGGCGGCGCCGGCCAATGGCATGGCGGTGACGGTGGTGTGCGGCGGCTGCGGTTTCTGGAAACGATGACGGCTTCCATCCTGAGCAACGGCCGCGTCGTACCGGCCTTTGGCATGGCCGGCGGCGCACCCGGCGCCCTCGGCATCAACCGCATCGAAAGGGTCGACGGCAGCACCGAAAGCCTGCGCCACATTGGCTCGGCCGAGATGGCGCCGGGCGATGTGTTCGTGATCGAAACGCCCGGTGGCGGGGGTTACGGGCCGGCTTGATTTTGCGCTTGATCCTGCGCTTGATCCTGCGCTTGATCGGCGTCGAAAGGCGGCACTTCATCCCACAGCGCGTCAGCGCTGATCGTCAGTTCCACGCTGGCCAGCGTTACCGCCTGGCCGGGCTCGGAAGGGTGCAGCACCCACAGGCCATCAACACCCTTGCGGTACAGGTCGCAGCGCCGCGTGCGCGTGTCCACCAGCAGGTATTCACGCAGGCTGGGCAGCAAGCGGTAGTCGGCAAACTTCTGGCCACGGTCGTAGGCAGCGGTGCCAGGCGACAGCACTTCGACGACCAGCAGGGGTTCGCGTTTCACCAGGCGGCTGGCAGCGTCGGCGCTGCTGCAGGTGACCATCACGTCGGGGTAGAAATAGCAGTCGGCGGCTTCCACACGCAACTTCACGTCGGTCAGGAAAGTGCGGCAGGGTGTGCCGCGCAGGTGGGCGCGCAAAGCCATGCCGATGTTCAGCGCCGCGGTGGCGTTGCCATCTTCACCGCCGGCCATCAAAAACACCTCCCCGCGCACGAACTCATGCCGCATCGTTTGCGTACTGTCCCAGGCCACAAAGGCTTCGGCGCTGAGCTTGAGGTTGTGGGCGGCTTGTCCCATGGGCGATGGCATGCTGAAGACGGTGGCCGCAGTGTAGGGCCCGCCGGGCTACGATGGCCGTGTGAAACACATTCTGCTCACCGGCTTTGAGCCCTTTGCCGGCGCCAGCATCAACCCTTCATGGCAGGTGGCGCAGGCTTTGCATGGCCAGCGCGTGGGCCCCGCTGTCGTGGTGGCGCAATGCCTGCCCTGCGTCTTCGGCCCCGCGCTGGCGGTGCTGCAAAGCGCGCTGGCCACGCACCGGCCGGTGCTGGTGCTGGCGCTGGGCCAGGCCAGTGGGCGTTGTGACTTGTCGCTGGAACGCGTGGCTATCAATATTGACGACGCACGCATGGCCGACAACGCCGGTGCGCGGCCCATCGACTTGCCGGTGGTGGCTGGAGCGCCGGCGGCCTATTTCGCCACGCTGCCCATCAAGGCCATGGTGGCGGCGCTGCAGCAGGCCGGTTATCCCGCTTCGGTGTCGCAAACGGCGGGCACTTTTGTTTGCAACCATGTGTTCTTCGGTTTGATGCACAGCCTGCGCCGCCAGCGCAGCGTGCGCGCCGGGTTCATGCACCTGCCGTTGCTGCCCGAACAGGCGGCTGCGTTGCCCGGTGTGCCCAGCCTGCCACTGGCAACGCTGGTGGCCGCTGTGCGGCTGGCGCTGGAAGTGGCCTGGGCCACGGCCACCGACCTGCAAGCCAGCGCTGGCGCTGAACATTGACGGCATGGCCCGCTTGGCCCTGTTGGGCCTGGGGGTCACCCGCTGTAATAAGCGCGGCGTCGGTGCGACTATTCGGGCGTCGGCCAGCGGCCTTTTGGGGCCTGGCCGGACGTCATCAACCCCAACCCGAGGATTACCACCCATGAACCAGCGTCTCATCGTTTCTTCCGCCCTCGCTTCGGCCCTGGCCCTGGGCCTTGTCGGCCAGGTTGCGGCTCAAGAAAAGGGCAAGGAAAAATGTTTCGGCATCGCCAAGGCCGGCCAGAACGACTGCGCCAACCTGTCGGGCACCCATTCTTGCGCCGGCCAGTCCAAGGCCGAAAACGGCGTTGACGAATGGAAGTACGTCGCCAAGGGCACCTGCAAGGAAATGAAGGGCATGACGGCCGAAGAAGCCAAGGCCAAGACCAAGAAGTCCTGATTTTCAAAACAAGTCTTGAGTCTCAGGAAGTTCCGATGCGCGAAGCACTGGCGCCGCACTCGATGACGACCCACGTTGGCATCGGCCTGCGCCAGCCGCATTACGAAGCGCTGTTGGCGGCGCCGCCGCCACTGGCCTTCGTCGAAGTGCATTCTGAAAACTTCTTTGCCGAAGGCGGCGCGGCGCCAGCGGTGTTGCAGGTGGCGCGCGGGCACTGGCCCGTCAGCCTGCACGGCGTGGGTTTGGCGCTGGGCTCGGCCGCTGGCCTGGACGAAGCCCACCTGCTGCGCCTGGCCGCGCTGGTGCAGCGCGTGCAGCCGGTGCGCGTCAGCGACCATGCCTGTTTTGCCCGGGCGCCACGCCGCGGCGGCGGGCCGGTGGTGCATGGCAACGACCTGCTGCCGATCGCATTCACAGACGCCGCGCTGAACATCATGGTCGCCAATGTGCAGCGCGTGCAAGACGTGCTGGGGCGGCCCATCCTGGTTGAAAACCTGTCCGCCTATCTGTACTGGGCCGACGACCACCTGGCGGAACCCGAATTCTTCAATCTGCTGGCCAAACGCAGCGGCTGCGGCCTGCTGCTCGACGTCAACAACCTGGTCGTCAACGCGCTGAATGAGGGCGCAGACGAAGCCGGCGCTACAGCCGCGGCCTGCCGCTGGGTGGACGCGATAGACGCCAGCATCGTTGGCGAAATTCACCTGGCCGGCTACGCCGCGGCCGGCGACATCGTCATTGACGACCACGGCAGCCGTGTCCACGCCCCCGTCTGGCAGGTCTACCGCCACACCGTGCAGCGCCTGGGCCCGCGGCCCACGCTGGTCGAATGGGACACCGCATTGCCCGCGCCCGCAGTGCTGCTGGAAGAAGCGGCGCTGGCCGAGGGCATCTGTGCGCAATTCGCCGTGCAAGCCGGCGCGCAGTCCGTACGACACCCTGCCACGCAAGCCGCGGCCGTGCCCGCATGAACGGCGCCGAAAAGGAAGCCCTGCGCCAGCAGATGCTGCTGCGCGCACTGCTCGGCGACGCCCGCCCCGCGGTGGTGGGCGGCTGGCTGCGGGCGGCGCGCAACGGCCCGCGTTACGAGCGTGGCCTGGCCGCCTACCGCGCCCACGCTGGCGCGTTGGCCGAACGGGCGCTGGCAGCGGCCTTTCCGACCTTGCAACAACTGTTGAGCGACGATGCATTCGGCCACCTGGCCCGTGCTTTCTGGCAGCGCCACCCGCCGGTGGCGGGCGACATGGGCCTGTGGGGCGGTGCACTGCCAGCCTTCATTGCCGGCGCGCAATCATTGGCTGACGAGCCCTACCTGGCCGACGTGGCGCGGCTTGAATGGGCCGTGCATGAGGCCGAACGCGCGGCCGACATCGGCGCACCGCAAGGGCTGGACCTGCTGGCCACGCAAGACCCGGCCGCTCTGTGGCTGCGGCTGGCGCCGGGCACCGCGGTGCTGGCATCGGCGCACCCTGTCGTTCACATCTGGCAAGCCCACCGCAGTCGGCAAGCGCAGCGGTTCGCCCCGGTGCGTGAAGCCTTTGCAAGCGGTCGCGGCGACCACGCGCTGGTCGTCCGCCGGGCCTGGCGGGCCGAGGTTTTGGCCATCGGCGAGGCCGAATTTCTGTTTACCGCCGCGCTCTTGGCTGGCGCTTCTTTGGCCGCCGCCTTGCAAGAAAGTGGCGCTGTCTTCGACTTCGAAGCCTGGCTCATCGCCGTGCTGGCGCAGCAGCGTCTGGCGGCCGTGGCCACCACTGCGCCCCTTTGATGAACCGCAAACCGAGCAAACCCATGATCGCCAGCCCCAATCCCGAACCCCGCAGCGCGCCGGCCCGCGCACCTTTTCTGCCGGCCTTGCGCGCGCCGCTGGTGCTGGCCCACCGGGCCATCGCTGCGCTGGAGCAGTTGCAGCCGTTGGCCCAGTTGGCCGCGCGTTTGTTTGTGGCCCAGGCTTTCTTCATGTCGGGCCTGACCAAGCTGCGCGACTGGGACACCACGCTGGCCTTGTTCGCCGACGAATACCGCGTTCCGCTGCTGGCGCCCGACGTGGCCGCGATGCTGGGCACTGCGGGCGAGATCGGCCTGCCGGTGCTGCTGGCGCTGGGCCTGGCCGGGCGTTTTGCCGCGGCCGGTTTGTCGGCGGTGAATGTGGTGGCGGTGTTGAGTCTGGCCGAAATCGCGCCCGCCGCGTTGGGCCAACACCAGCTCTGGGGCGCACTGCTGGCGGGCCTGCTGCTGTGGGGGCCGGGCCGCTGGTCGATAGACGCATTGATGGTCAAGCGCGTCTTGCACTGAAGGCCCCAGGCCGCCCTATTCGCGCGGCTTGAAGGTGATGGTCAAGCGCGGCGGCACGCGGCCATCGCTGTCGCGCGGCAGCGTGGGTGTGCGGTCGATGGCGCGCAGCACCGCGTCGTCCCAGTCCTTGTGGCCGCTGCTCTTCAACAGCCGGCGTGCGATGACGGTGCCGTTGGGCGCCGCGCTCACTTCTACCTCGGCCGCGTTGTTGTCGGTGGATGTGCCGGTGAAGACCAGGTTGCCGCGTATCAAAGCCACCAGGCGGCCGTTGTAGGCAGCCGTTGGCGCGGCGTCAGCCGATGCCGTGCCGGTACCCGCAGCCGCCGTGCCGGCCTGGCCCATCATGCGGCGCAGGTTTTCTTCACGCTGGCGCGCCAGGCGTTCGTCTTCGGCCTTGGCATCGCGCGCTTCCTTGTCGGTTTGTTCGCGGTTTTGCTCGCGTTTCTTGCGGTCGTCTTCGGCGCGCTTCCTGTCGGCAGCCCCGCGCAGGCGCTCGGCCTCGGCGTCGGCTTCGATCTTCTTGCGCAAGGCCTCGGTTTTTTTCCGCTCTGCACGCTCGGTGGCGATGTCGGCTTCGGTGGGCAGCGGCGCGGCGCGCTGCGGCGGTGGTGCTGGCACCGGTGCCTGCGCCGGCGCCACTTCCACCGGCTTGGGCGCGGCCACCTGCGGCACGCTGGCCCACAACTCGGCGCTCACCACTTCGGGGTCTTTCGTGCGCCAGTCGACCGAGACCGTCAACGCTGCCAGCAGCGCGGCATGCACCAGCAGCGCCAGCACCACGCCGGGGCCGTTGCCACCCGCGGCGCGGGGCAGCAGCGCGTCGTGCGCCAGTGCGGCGGCCGCCATCGCTTCAGCCTGGGCCTTGTTTGACGGACAAACCGACACGCCGCACGCCGGCGCGCTGCAGCGTATCCATCACGCGCACCACACTTTCGTAGCGCACGCTCTTGTCGGCGCTGATGACCACCGGCACGTTGACATCGCTGCCCTGCCGTTCGCGCACGCGGGCGGCCAACTGCGCCAGCGCCACGCCCACCGGGTCCTGGCCGTCCACCCGCAGCCGCAGTTTTTCGTCGCTGCCGACGATGACCTCGATCACCTTGCTGGGCCGCTGCTGGCTCTTGCCCACGGTGGGCAGGTCGACCACGCCGGTGGTGATGAGCGGAGCGGTGACCATAAAGATGATGAGCAGCACCAACATGACATCGATGAACGGCACCATGTTGATCTCGTTCATCGAACGGCGGCCGCGGCCGCGGGTGGCGACAGCGGGCATGTCAGCGGGTCCCGGAACCCATCACCTGCGTCGTCGTCGCGGTCTGGCCCGCGTTGCGCTGCAAGATGTTGCTGAACTCTTCAATGAAGGTTTCCAGCGTGATCGCAATGCGGTCGATGTCGCGCGCAAAGCGGTTGTAGGCGACCACCGCGGGAATGGCCGCAAAGAGCCCGATGGCGGTGGCCACCAGGGCTTCGGCAATGCCCGGGGCCACCGTGGCCAGCGTCACCGGGGTCATGTTCGACAGGCCCACAAACGCATGCATGATGCCCCACACGGTGCCGAACAGGCCGACATACGGGCTCACCGAGCCGACGCTGGCCAGGAAGCTGAGGTTGCTCTCGATCACGTCCAGTTCACGCTGGTAACTGGCACGCATGGCGCGGCGTGCGCCGTCCAGTTGCGCGCCGGGTTCCAGCCGCTTTTCACGCAGCTTCAAAAATTCGCGCATGCCACTGGCAAAGATGCGTTCCATCGGCGCGGTCTGGGTCTTTTGCGTGACGGCGGTATTGAGCTCGGTCAGGCTGCGGCCCGACCAGAACTCGCGCTCGAATTCTTCGTTGCTGGCGCGCACGCCGCGCAGGCCAAAGACCTTGCCGAAGATCACCGTCCAACTTGTGAACGACGTGACGGCCAGCCCGGCCATCACCAGCTGCACCACCAGGCTGGCCTGCAAAACGAGTGCAGTGATGGAAAGGTCTTGGTTCATAACAGCGTGGTCACTTGGTTCGGAATGCGGCGCGGGCGGAAAGTTGCTTCGTCCACGCAGCCTATGCGTATCTCGCCTTCGACCAGCAGCGTGGTGCCACGCCAGGCTTGTTGCGCAATGGTCATCGAAGCCGCGCCACGCTGGCGCAAGGCCACCGTCACATCAAGCATATCGTCCAGCCGCGCCGGGGCGCGGTAGCGCAGCCG
Source organism: Betaproteobacteria bacterium (assembly GCA_031371275.1). Classification (GTDB taxonomy): domain Bacteria; phylum Pseudomonadota; class Gammaproteobacteria; order Burkholderiales; family Burkholderiaceae_C; genus Rubrivivax. Next base: position 21,626 of record JANMJI010000308.1, on the reverse strand, counting down.
TGTATCGGTGACGACGAAGATGGCGCCGGTGGCGTCGCGCAGCGCCTGCTGGCCCACGCCCAGATGGCGCAGCCATTCGGTGCGCGCACGCTCAAAGAACTTCAGGTAGTTGGCATAGAACACGACGCCACCGGCGTCGGTGTCTTCCCAGTACACACGCAGGGTGTGGCGAAAGGCGGCGGCTGGCTGGGGGTCTGGGGCGGCGTGGGCGTCGTTCGGCATGGGCGCGGCGGATTATGCCGGCGCCCTGCCGTCCATCAGCAAGCCGCCCGCCGGCCGCGCACAGGGGCCGTGGCGCGTCACGGCAGCGCCTTGCGGTACACCGGCCCCCACAGCGGGTGGCCGGCTTCACTGCGGCCCAGCGCAAACGCCGGGTCGGCCTGGCGCGCGGCGCGGAAGGCCGCTTCGCATTCGACCGCGCGTGCGCTGGTGCAGGTGATGAAGGCCAGCAGCTTGTGGGCGCTGGCCTGGTCGCGTCCGCTGCGCAGGCCGGCAGCCAGGGCCTTGCGCAATGACATTTCAGCCAAAGTGTACTGACCGTCGTCGTAGGCGCGAATGCCTTCAAACAGCGCGCGTTCGGCGGGCCTTTCCATCAGGTCGGCCAGGCCACCGGCAGGCGTTGGCGGCGCGAGCGGCGGTGTGGCGCAGCCGGCCAGCAGCGCCAGCAGCCCAAGCAGCCCAAGCAGTGGCAACCAGGCACGGGTGCACAGGGGGCGGCGCATCTTCACTGTCCAAAACGGTGGCGCACGGTGGCTGGCTTGTCGGCGTTGACCTGCACGGTGACGGTGTGGGGCGGGAAGTCTTCATTGCGCACGGTGATGGTGTGGGCGCCTTCGTCCAGCGTCAGCTTGGTCAGTGGCGGCGTCGTGCCCACCGCGCGGCCGTCCACTTCGACCTGGCCCCAGGGGCTGATGGCCAACTGCAGCAGGCCGGTGGCCAGCGGCACCGCGGGCGCGAAGGCCATCGCCGCCCGGGTGTCGCGGCCGGATGCGGGCGCCAGCGTCCTGGCACGCGGGGCGCTGCGGGATGCGGCCGGTGCGGGTGCGGGGGCGGGTGCGGGACCGGCCCACGTTGTGGTTGCGACGCTGGCAGGGCTGGGCTCGGCGGCTGTTTCGGTGGTCAACAGCGGTTCTGAAGCCGGCATGGACAGCACGGCCGGCGACACCTCCACGGCAGCCGTCGCCACCGGCGCAGCAGCAGCAGGTGGGCGCGCCGGCGGGGCGGGCTTGCGCAGCGCCCACAGCACCACAAGCGCAGCGCCCACGGCCAGCACCAGCGCCACCAGGCCCGTCGCCGACCCGCGCCGGGCCACAGTGCGCCGTGGCCGGGTGTGGGCGGGGGGTTGTGCGGGGGCATGCGCGGGGGCGGGATGTGCGGGCGCGGCAGCTTCGACGCTTTCGTGGCCGCTGTGGCGGTCTATCCAGCGGCGCAGTTCGCCCGCCATTTCAGCGGCTGTGGCAAAGCGCTCTGACGGGTCGCGTGCCATGGCCTTGGCGGCAACCGCCGACAACGTGCGGGGCACGCCGCTGCGCAATTCATGCGCCGGCGCGGGATGGTTGGTCAGCACGGCGGTGCTGATCTGCTCCAGGCTGTCGCCGCTGTAGGCCTTGCGCAAGGTCAGCAGTTCGTAAAACACAGCACCCAGGGCGTGGATGTCGGTGCGCGCATCCACCGCACCGCCCTGCAGTTGTTCTGGCGCCAGATAGTGCGGTGAACCGGCCACCGTGCCGTCCAAGGCCGGCAGCGCACTGCCATGGGCGACACGGGCGATGCCGAAGTCCAGCACCTTGGGCTTGTCGCGTTTGTTCAGGAAGATGTTGGCCGGCTTGATGTCGCAATGCACCACGCCGCGGCTGTGGGCGTAGGCCAGCGCGTCGGCCACGCGGCGCACCAGTTGCGCGGCCTGGCCGGGCGTCGGCTGCCAGCCCTGCGCCAGGCGCTGGCGCAGGTCGCAGCCATGCAGCCTTTCCATCGCGATGTAGACGCCGTGGGCCGACAGGCCGGCGTCGTGCACGGTGACGATGTGCGGGTGCGAAAGCCCCGCTGCAGCGCGCGCTTCGTTCAGGAACAGCGCGTCCAGCGAGACGCGGCTGGGGGTGTCGATATCAAGGTGCAGCGTCTTCACCGCCACCGTGCGCGACAGCAGCGGGTCCCATGCTTCATGTACCTGGCCCAGGCCGCCCGCGCCCAGCAGGCCCTTCAGCGCGTAACGGCCGATGTGCGAGGTGGTGGGCCGCTGTTCCACCGCCGCGTCGGCCGGGGCGGGCTGGCTGTCAGCGCCCAGGTCGGTGACGACATCGGGCGTGGCCGAATCGATGCCCGAGGGCAGTGAGTCGGCCACCAAAGATTCCGGCGCACGCGCGCCTGCAGGCGCGGGCCGCTGTCCTGGCCCAGGCGCGAGCCCATGCGCTGGCGCACGCCCAAGCGCCCGAATTTCTGGCGGCAGCGTGTCGGTTTCGGCGGGCAGCGACTGCACCGTGGCGGCGAAATCGCTGGCCGCCGCGTCGGCCCTGCCGCGCCGTTGAAAAAGGTTGTAGCCCACGCGTGCAGCTTAAGCCGCGCGAAGCACCGTGCGGGCCCGAAAAGCGCCAGGTTTCCGGCGCGTTAACCGGCTGTCACCATTTGCGGCAGCACCCGGGCAAGGCGTTGCACCGCGGCCTGCAACTGCGGCATCGAACTGGCAAACGACAGCCGCACAAAACGTTCGGCCAGGGCCGGGCCAAAGTCGCGGCCCGGGGTCAGCGCGACATGGGCGCTGTGCATCAGGTCGAAGCAGAAATCCCAGCTACTCGGATTGAACTTCGAGCAATCAAACCAGACGTAGAAGGCGCCGTCGGGCTCCACCGGCACATCCAGACCCAACTGTTTCAAAGCCGGCACGATGAAGTCGCGCCGGGCTTTGAATTCGCTGCGGCGGCGTTCGTATTCGGCCAGGGACGCGGGCTCGAAACAGGCCAGCGCCGCGTGCTGGGCCACGCTGCTGGCGCAGATGTAGAGGTTTTGCGCCAGCTTTTCCACCGGCGCCACCAGCTCGGGCGGCAGCACCATCCAGCCCAGTCGCCAGCCCGTCATGCCGAAGTATTTGCTGAAGCTGTTGATGCTGATGACATCGTCGCCCAAGGCCAGCACGCTGTGGCCGAAGGCTTCTTCGTAGCTCAAGCCGAGGTAGATTTCATCGACGATGGTGACGCCGCTGCGTGCCCGCACGGCTTGCACGATGGCAGCCATCTCAGGCGCTGCGATCGACGTGCCCGTGGGGTTGCTGGGCGATGCCAGCAGCACGCCGCGTGTGGACGGCCCCCAGTGCGCGGCCACGCCAGCCGCATCGAGCTGGAATCGCGCTTGCGCCCTGGCCGCCAGCAGCTTGGGCGTGGCACCGGCAGCGGCCACGAAATGGCGGTTGCAGGGGTAGCTGGGGTCGGGCATCAGCACTTCATCGCCGGGCTCGAACAGCGCCAGCGTGATGAGTTGCAGCGCCGCCGATGCACCAGCCGTGACAACGATGCGCGCAGGGTCCACCGCCACGCCGAAATGGCTGCCATACCAGGCCGCAATGCGCTGGCGCAACGCCGGCAGGCCGGTGGCGTGGGTGTACTGGGTGCGGCCCATTTCAAGGCAGGCCAGTGCTGCACGCTGCACGGCCGGGGCGGCGGTGAAATCGGGTTCGCCGATGTTCAGGAAGATCATGGGCTCGCCGCCCAGCGCGGGGTCGCAGGCCGGGCTGCGCGCGATGGCGTCGGCGGCCTTCGCACATTCCATCACATAGAAGGGCTCGATGTGGTCAAGCCGGCTCGACGTGCGAATCATGTTGCGCGTTAGGCTGCCGGCTGCGTTGCGGGCGTTGCGTGCGTTGCGCGCGTTGCGTGCGTTCGGTGCATTCAGCGCATCAACGCCGCAGCGGCCGCGCTTCATTCGGCCGCAATTCGGCCGCGCATTTGTCGAGCACGCCGTTGACGTACTTGTGGCCGTCGGTGCCGCCAAAACTCTTGGCCAATTCCACCGCTTCGTTGATGGCCACGCGGTACGGAATTTCCACGCAATGCATCAGCTCGTAGACGCCGATCATCAGCACCGCGTGTTCCACCGGGCTGAGCAGCGTGGTCTTGCGGTCGACATGGCGGGCCAGCACCGCGTCCAGCGCCGCGGCCTGTTCGATGGCACCGTGCAGCAATGCATCGAAGTGCGCACGGTCGCTTTTCGCATAGCCGTCCAGGTCTTGCAGATCGGCTTGCACGTCGGCCACTTCGCCGCCGGCCAGCAGCCATCGGTACAGGCCCTGCATCGCAAATTCACGCGAACGGCGGCGGGCTGATTTCGGCGGTGCACGTTTGCGCACCGGCGCGTCCGCCGACGCCGGGGTTTCCGTGCTCATGAAAGTTCTTCCAGCAGATTGGCCATTTCCACCGCCACACGGGCGGCTTCGCGCCCCTTTTCTTCGGCGCGGGCCCAGGCCTGGGCTTCGGTTTCCACCGTCAGAATGGCGTTGGCAATGGGCAACTGGTGGTCCAGCGCGACGCGGCTGACACCGGCGCCGCTTTCGTTGGCCACCAGCTCGAAGTGGTAGGTCTCGCCGCGGATGACGCAACCCAGCGCCACCAGCGCGTCAAAGTCGCCGCTTTCGGCCATCGCCTTGCACACCACCGGAATTTCCAAAGCCCCGGGCACGGTGACATGGCGGATGTCGCCCGGGTCGACATCCAGCCGGTCGAGCTCGCTCAGGCAGGCTTGCACCATCTTGTTCGTCAGCGCTTCGTTGAAGCGGGCTTGCACGATGCCGATGCGCAGGCCTTCACCGGCCAGCTCGCCCGTCGTGCCCTGGTCAGCGGCTTGCATGGTCTTGGCTCTTTGCAGCGTGCTTCACGGTCTTGTTCATGCTCGGATGTCCTTGCGTTTTTCAGACCGGGGCGGCCGTGAAGCCGGTGATTTCCAGGCCGTAGCCCGTCATGCTGGGCATACGGCGCGGGCTGCCCAGCAGGCGCATCCGGCGCACACCCAGCTCGCGCAGGATTTGTGCGCCCACGCCATAGGTGCGCAAGTCCATCTGCGCGCGCGCCGGGCCGGCCGGGTGTTGCGCGGGCAGCAGTTGCGGCAACAACGCGGCGGCGTCACCGCTGCAGTTCAGCAGCACGGCGACGCCGCAGGGGATGCTGTGCAGGGCTTGCAGCGCGGCCGGCAGCGGCCATGAATGACCGCAGTGGCCGGCGTCGAGCAGGTCGATGGCGGTGAAGGGTTCATGCACACGCACCGGCACTTCGTCAGCGGCCGTCCAGCGGCCGTGCGTCAGCGCCAGGTGCAGGCCACCGCCCTTGTCGTGGAAGGCGATGCATTCGAAAGCACCGTGCGGCGTTTGCAGCGTGCGCGCGCCGACGCGTTCGATCAGCGTTTCATTGCGGCTGCGATAGCCGATGAGGTCTGCGATGGTGCCTATCTTCAGGCCATGCTCGCGCGCAAACACCTGCAGGTCGGGCAGGCGCGCCATCGTGCCGTCTTCGTTCATGACCTCGCAGATCACCGCCGCGGGCGTCAGGCCGGCCATGCCGGCCAGGTCACAGCCGGCTTCGGTGTGGCCGGCGCGCATCAGCACGCCGCCGTCTTGCGCCTGCAGCGGAAAGATGTGACCAGGCTGCACCAGGTCAGCGGGCTGCGTTTCGCGTGCCACGGCCACGGCCACGGTGCGTGCGCGGTCGGCCGCCGAGATGCCGGTGGTGACGCCAGTGGCGGCTTCAATCGACACCGTGAAGGCCGTGCCATGCTTGGTGCCGTTGCGCGCGGCCATTGGCGGCAGGCGCAGCTTTTCGCAGCGTTCGCGGGTCAGCGTCAAACAGATCAGGCCGCGGGCGTGGCGGGCCATGAAGTTGATGGCCGCCGGGGTGACATGTTCGGCCGCCAGCACCAGGTCGCCTTCGTTTTCGCGGTCTTCTTCGTCGACCAGGATCACCATGCGGCCGGCTGCCAGCTCGGCCACAAGCTCGGGAATGGGGGAAATCGGCATGCGCAGATTGTAGGTGGCGGCCCCCACGCGCAAGGACAATGAAAAAGGCCGGCCTGTACAGGCCGGCCGTGTCGCCGCAAGGGGCGTTGCCGCGTCAGGCGGCCTGCTTGCCCTTGCGCGCCCAGCCTGCGGCGCACAAGGCCAGGCCGACGAGGGCCAGCGAGGTGGGTTCGGGAACGGTGCCGTTGGCCAGGCCAACGACGAACGAGTCAAAGCCCAGGACGTCGACGTTGACCGTGCCGGGCAGTTGCGTGATGTGGAAAACGACGGTGTCAAAACTCACCGTGCTGACCGCGCCAAAGTACAACAGGTTGCCGTTGCCGCCCGGGTTTGTAATGGTCGTGCCGCTGCTGTAGACCTGCGTACCGCCGCTCAGGAATTCGAGTGAGAAGACGCCGTCGAAGTCGCCGAAGTCAGTGCCCAAAAACGAGAATGCCGAGATCGCCCTTGAAAAGGTGTAGCGGAAGTCAGAACTGGCTTCGAGCCACTTGCCGAAGTCGGGGTCGCCCGTCACTGTGGGAGGCAGGTTCCGCGTCATGTTGTAACGCCCAACGCCCAGATCGGTGGTGCTCGCATTGCCATCCTTGACCACCGTCGCGCCCGACGACAACGTGGCCGTGCCTCCGGCGTAGCTGAAGTTGCGCAAGCCGGCTTCGAACTCCTGGCCGCCCAGAACGGTCACCGCCTGGCTGAAGGCAGTGACTTGCGCGACGGTCGCGCTGGTCAGCGGAGGCGGCGTGGGGCTGTTGAGGTCGGCTTTGGGCGCCTGGGGAGAAAAATATGGGGTGGTGGTTGCGTGCACTGCTCCACCAGCCATGGACAGCGTAAACCCGACAAGCGCCAGCAGGCGGCTGCGACCAGAGCTAGACATACGAAATTCTCCTAAAGGCAGGGTGCGGGCTGACTGCCCTCAATGCAAACTGTTATGCAGGAAGCGTACCACTTGATAAACAACTTATGAATCAAAGACTTGCAATTGCGCGCCGCTAAGTTGAAACCTTGATGTCAAGCCCACCGACAGGGCTTTCACGGTTGGCCACAGCCAGCGGTCGCGCGCGCAAACGCAAATCGTTACCAACCATGGTGTTTTCCATCCACCTGAACCGGGGGGCCTCGCTGAGTGAAGAAAGTGCGTCCCAGCGTGCCAGCGGTCGTCCCGGCCCTACCAGCACGGGCGCCAGATAGAGCAGCAATTCGTCCACCAACCCGTGGGCGATCAGTGCCGCGTTGAGCTCTGCGCCGCCTTCGACATGAACTTCGTTGATATCCCGCTGTGCCAGCATGGCCAACATCCCTGGCAGATCGACGCGCCCGTTTATGTCGGGCAACGCGATGACCTCCGCGCCGGCATTGCTCAGGGCCCGGGCGCGGGGGTCCGCCAGCGATGCCGCGGTGACCACTAGGCATCGCCCTGGGGGCTGCAGCACGCGTGCACGGGGCGACAAACGCAAGCTTGAATCCACGATCACGCGCAGTGGTTGCAGTGCCGAGGCCACCAGCCGCACATCGAGCCGCGGGTCGTCGGCCAGCACCGTGCCGATGCCCGACAACACCACGCCCGCCCGTTTGCGCCAGGCATGGCCGTCGGCACGCGCGGCAGGCCCGGTGATCCACTGGCTGGCACCGTTGTCCAGCGCGGTGCGGCCGTCCATCGACGCTGCCACCTTCAGCCGAACCCAGGGCCGCCCACGCTCGAAACGCGAGAAAAATCCGATGTTCAGTTCGCGTGCGGCTTCGGCAATCGGGCCCCCGGCAATTTCAACCGTCATGCCGGCTGCGCGCAGCCAAGCAACACCACGCCCGGCGACTGCCGGAAACGGGTCTTCAACGGCAACCAGCACGCGTGTGATGCCGGCTTCCGCCAGGGCTTCGCAGCAAGGCGGCGTACGACCGTGGTGTGAACAGGGTTCCAGCGTCACCCACGCGGTCGCGCCATGCAGGTCGTGACCGGCGGCGCATGCCTGTCTGAGCGCCATCACCTCGGCATGCGGCCCACCGGCCTGCTGCGTTGAACCCGAGCCCAGCACTTCGCCGCTTTCCCGGCCCAACACGCAGCCGACGCGGGGGTTGGGGTCGGAGACCCCAATGGCCGCCTGCGCGACCACAAGTGCCTGGCTCAGGCGTTCTTCATCCAGCGGGGTCAATGCCATGCGCCCGATTTTGATCTCTGGGCCGGGCAGGGCCGTCGGTGCACAAGCTTAGGGCTGGTGGTCCATGGTTCTGCCGACCGCGATGCTGTCGTCCGGGCAGCTAAATGGCGTGCTGCCATTGCCGGCTCTGATGACGAGGAAATTCTGGTCGGTGAGCGAGTTTTTCACCGTGCTGTAGTCGTACGGGTGGTCTTGGTTGGCCACCACCGGCGTGGACGTATTCCACCGCGAAGTGGTGTAGCGACAAACGCGGTACAGCAGGACATCGGCAGGGCTGATGCTGGTCGCCAGCGGCAGGCCGTCCACGGTCGCCCGCCCCGACCACCACTGGTCAACCGTGCCCACCGGCAAAGCGCAGAAATAGGCCACGTAGGCCAGGGTGGTGAAGGGGCTCTGGTAGCAGGCAACGACGCTGCTGGACGGTTCCGTCAGTGTCACGTTCACACTGGTGCCGGACGTGGCCACGGCGTCCGGCGGGTTGCGAGATTCGACATAACTGGGCTGAACAAGGTCGGTGGCAAAACGAACATAACCCGACAACAAACGGCCGCCGAAATCGGTGCAGACGTTGCCCAGACAGGTCTGCTTGATGACCCCGTTTCGGTTGGTGAAGATCCAGCTCACACCGGGTGACGCGCCGGGTGGGATGAACTTGCTTGTGCCGTTGCCCAGGTCGATCGCACTCACGGGCACCGTGCGGCTGCGGCCCCCTGGGTTTTGCCCGACCGCGCCCTCGCCAGGCGCAACCAAGGCTGCGGCGATTTCTGGCGATATGCCTGCAATGATGCTGCTGATGCGAACCGACTGCGTGACATTGCTGCGGTCTTCCCAGCTGACGTCGACCACCACGCTCTTGAATTGCGGCAGATAGTCTTGCTGGGAAATGGTGGCTGGATAGACCAGCACTGTGTCGGTCCGCTGGAAGGCGGCGTTGGCATCCAGCTGGGCGGCGGCCGCCGCAGCGGCCGAATTGATGCTGGCGTAGTCTTTGAGGCCTGGTGTGGTGTCCAACACCGAATACCCGCGGTGGGTCTCCATCGCCGCCTGCGCAATGCGCACGGCTTCAGAGCGCTGTTTCGAGATGTCGCTGTTGCTGCGCAGCGTGGCTTGCATGCCCAGCACGCCGAGCATGCCAAAGCCCATGATGGCCACGGCCACCAAAGCTTCAATCAATGAAATACCGTGCTGCGCGGCGCGACGGGGCCTCATGGGAAATCCCTCCAGCCACCGGGTACGGGAACAAACGAGCCGGTTGTAAGGCGCAACAAGTCGAGCAGGTCGGCTTCGTAAGCGACCTGGGCCGTGCCGCTGCCCACCACGTTGCCAGCGCTGACCAGCGCGCCATGGATCTCGCCAGCATTGAGGGCTGCACTGGCCGCATACACCAGCCCGTAGATGCGGGCCGACGTGTTTGCCGACGCCGCGATGGTCAGCGGCCCTTCCACCACCAGCAGCACGGGGCTGGCGGCGGAGCCGATGATGTCCGTTGTGTTGTCAATGGTCAGCCCGCCGGCGTTTTTCAGCCAGACGATGCGTCCTCGGTTGGCCGCCAAGGCTGTGTTCACAGCCAGGGCGTTGCAGGTGCTGGTGCAATCAACCTGCACCGTGGCTGGTTGTTGGCGGTAGGTGACCGGCCGCAGCCCAAATACCGAAGTGAACGTGCAGTTCAGGCAGTCGCCCGTGTCTGCTGGCAACGCCAGCGCGCTGTCGCTTGGGCGCGTGGACAACTCGGGCGGCGTGCCAGGCACACTGCTCAACGTGGCCGACGCCAGGATGGTTCCGCCCGCATGCAAGGTGATGCCGCCAGCAGCCTGTGACGGGTTTGAAGCCGTCAGCGCGGTGCCTGAGATGTCTCCCCGCGCCGTGACAGCCGCAATAGGCGGTGATTTCAGGCCACTGTGGCTGGCCAGCAGCGAGCACAGCGTGGACTGGCACGAACTGGGGGTGCCAGGTCCGACGTTGGTGATGCAGGCGACATCGAAGCTGGTGCAGCCGTTGACTTCAGCGCGAACCGCGCCCGGCTTGTTGAGCTGATTGACGAACCTGACGCCAAAAGCCGGGCCCACCACGGGCAAGGAACCGGCGGTCAGGCCGAGGATGGGACAGGTGCATTGCCAAGCCGTGCCGTTGAAACTGCAGGCGGCCCAAATGTTGGTGGGCAGCTTGCGGTTCACGACGCCAGTGGTCACGTTGGTCGTCAGGTAGCGCTGGCGGAAATTGTCTCTGCTGGTGTCTGTTGTCGGCAAACAGTCGTCGCCGGCGCGCCCGCTGCTCAACATCGCCACGGCCCATTCCAGCCCCGCTTCGGCAGCCTCAAACGACTGTGTCGAATGGTATTGGTTGGCAGAGGTGCGCTGCTCGAAGATCAGGTTGCGGCTGGCGTAGGCGGCGACCAGTGAAATCACGAAAAACAACAACATCACCACCACCAGTGTGGCAGCGCCGCGCTGGCGACGGTGCGGCGCCGGGCGCGTCGAAGGCAGGGCAAGGCGATGTTTCATGGCAATCAGGCCGGGCAAGCCAGGGTGGGATCAAGGATGTCGTTGAACTTCACCTGGTCGTTGCGTACCCGCGCCACCGTGCGCACGCTGCGCTTGACCGAGGCGTCAGTAGGCGATTCGCCACTGATGTCAACCACCAGCGAGCGCACCGTGACCGTGGGCCAGCAGGCATCGGTCGTGTCGGCGCAACGTTTGGGGCAGGCAATGCGTATGGGTGGCTCTTCTTGCACGACAACACGGAACACGGTCACCTTCATCGTGGCTTCGTCGGTCAAGGCCTGCCAGCCGCCGGTACCCAACTGGGCCTTGATGACATGGTTGTCCAACCAGAAGCCATAGGGCCCGACGCTGCCCGTGGTGCGGGACGACGCGTACTCGACTTTTGAGGTGTCACTACCGCCAGACAAGGTGATGTCGGTAGGCGTGGCGTTGAGCACCGCGAGCGACCCGGCAGACCAGACCCCGGCTGCCGGGGCCGTCACGACACCCCAAGAACCAATGCGCCGCAGGTCGCGCGAAATGATGTCCGCGGCGGCACGCAAGTCTTGCTGCACCTGAACTTCCACCAGCAAGCGGCGGTTGTCTACCAATTGCGTTGCCACCAGCGTGGAAGCCGCGGCCACGACAAACATGCCGACGGCGATACCGACCATCAACTCGACCAGCGACATGCCGCGCTGGGAAGCTGAGGAGCTTTGGTTTTTCAGCATGCTTGCACCTGCATGCGGGCCGCGTTGGGAGCGCAAACGGTGGGCCTGCCGGTCTGGTTGATTTTGTCGCGCAGGCGACGGTCATCGTCAACCCGCACGTCGATCTGCACCGCACCCAGCGCCGCGCTGGCGTTGTCGCTGGGAATGCTGATGAGGCCGCCGGTGGTGGGGTCGTAGCCAAAACCCGTGTCCTGGGTGCCAGGCCATTCGATGTTGACCTGGCCTGAACGAAGCGCTGCTACGGTGCGAATCTCGCTGGAGGTGGGCGAGGTGCAGGTGGCGCCGACACCGCGCACGCATTCGCAGCGGCCCGCGCCATCATTGTTGGCGGCCGTGTAGATCACATAACAGGTCTGCGCGCTGTCGAAGCCCAGATTGACACGCACGACGCGACCCCGCGCCACCGCTTCGCTGCGCGCGAACTGCAAGTCGGTGACCAACTGGGCGTTGATGCCGCGCAGGCGCTGCATCACAATCATGTCCTGAAACGATGGTGCGGCCAGCACGACCAGCAGCGCAGCCACGGCCAGCACGACCATCAACTCGATCAGCGTAAAACCAAGGCCAGTGCTGGGGCTGCGCATCATCGGGCCCAGCATTTGTTGCCCGCTGCCGATTCGCTGATGACACCCGTCAACGTGGCTGAGCCATACAGCAGATTGCCAACATCGACGCGCACGCTGAGCTTGGCGCAGTCACCGTCGCTGGCTTGCGAAGTACCGCCTGCCGCCGTGGCCAATGCCGTGTAGCCGGTGGCACTGGTGGCGCCAAGTGAAATGTTGTAGTAACCCGACGGCGTGCTTCCTGCCAGCCCCAGGCCCGGTGGCGTGGCGTTGGCAGCGTTGGTCAACTGGTCGGTGTAATCGAGCTTGTTGGCACGCCAACGTTCTTGCGCCAATTGCACGGCACTGAGTGCGGCAAAAGCCTCTGCGCGGCGGCTTTTGCGCATCGCGCCTTGAAAGGCCGGGAAGGCCAGCGAAGCGACGACGCCGACCACGATCACTGCGATCATCAATTCAATGATCGTGAAGCCGCGCACTTTTTGGCGGGGGCGCGAGGCGGGAGCGATTGGCATGCGGCAAGTGTCTGCGCAATGGCGGCAGGTACCCAAACCGCTGGTCCGCGGCCGTATACCGCTTGTCGTCACACCCCACGAACCAGGGGCCGGCCGGTATCGGTATCGGTATCGGTATCGGTTGCGGCTAGCAAGCGGGATAGCCCGTCAGGCGGGCCGAAGGCGTGCACATGCGCATGCGGCCCATGACGTTGACGACCGCATGCACCGCACGGCCGTCGCGGCCCATCACGCGCAGCGTGCCGGTGGGTGACACGGTGCCCTTGGTCGGGTCCAGCACCATCGAAGCCACGTTGCTGCGCAATTGAACCGCGCCGGTGGGCTCGAAGTGCACGCTGCGAAACGTGCGGGCGCCGTTGCTGCAGACGGGGATGCCGCCGGCACCACAGCTGCAGTCATTGGCGCTGCCACTGTGAACGATGTAGCAACTGCCAAAGCTGCCGGTCTTGTAGCTGACGCGCAGGGTGCGGTTTTGCGCCACCGCCAGGCTGCGCGCCAGTTGCACGTCGGTATGCAACTGGGCCGCCGCACCGTCCAGATGGCGGCGTTCCAGCGCCTGCTGGAAGCCAGGCAGGACGGTGCCTGTGGCCACCGCGGCGATGGCCATCGCCACCATCGACTCAATCAGCGTCAGGCCGATTTGGCGGCGGGCGGCAGTGTTGAAGGGCTTGTGTTGCATGGTGGCTCCGGTTGAGGTGTGCATGCAACGCACTGTAGAAATTGCCGCGGTTTTTCGCGTCCCCACCTGGCGGGTTTGGGCGCCGGTCCTGTGGGGTGACACCCCCGCATCCCCCGGCCGGGGGCCCCCGTCGCAAAGGCTCGGTTCAGATGTCGCGTATCAACTGGCGGAAGGCGTCGACATCCTCGAATTCACGGTAGACCGAGGCGAAGCGCACATAGGCCACCTTGTCGATGCGCTTGAGCTCGCGCATCAGCAATTCGCCCAGCCTGGCGCTGGGCACTTCGCGCACGGCGCTGGCCAGCAGCTTGTCCTGGATACGGTCCAGCGCGGCGTCGACCTGCTCGACGCTGACCGGCCGTTTGCGCAGCGCCAGCATCATGCTGGCGCGCAGCTTGGCGGGGTCGAATTCGACCCGTGCGCCGTCTTTCTTCACCACCGCGGGCAGCGCAATTTCACTGCGTTCGTAGGTCGTGAAGCGCTTCTCGCAATGCAGGCAGCGCCGGCGCCGGCGAATGACATCGCCTTCGTCCGATTCGCGTGTTTCGACGACCTGGGTTTCGTCGTGGCTGCAAAAGGGGCAGCGCATGCGGCGGTCGCAATCAGCGGTAGACCGGGAAGTCGCGTGTCAGCGCGGCCACCTTCGCACGCACGGCGGCGATATTCGCTTCATCGTGTGGCTGGTCCAGCACGTCGGCAATCAGGTGCGCGGTCTGGCGCGCCTGGTCTTGCTTGAAGCCGCGTGTGGTCATGGCCGGCGTGCCCAGGCGTATGCCGCTGGTGACCATCGGTTTTTGCGGGTCGTTGGGAATGCCGTTCTTGTTGCAGGTCATGTGCGCGCTGCCCAGAATGGCCTCGGCTTCCTTGCCCGTCAGCCCTTTCGGCCGTAAATCGACCAGCATGACATGGCTTTCGGTGCGCCCGCTGACGATGCGCAGGCCGCGCTCAATCAGCGTTTCGGCCAGCACTTTCGCATTCGCCACCACCTGCGCCTGGTAGGTCTTGAAGCCCGGCTCCAGCGCTTCCTTGAAGGCCACCGCCTTGCCGGCGATGACATGCATCAAAGGCCCGCCCTGGATGCCCGGGAAAATGGCGCTGTTGATCTTTTTGGCAATCGCCTCGTCGTTCATCAGGATGATGCCGCCGCGCGGGCCGCGCAGGCTTTTGTGGGTGGTGCTGGTGACGACATCAGCAAAGGGCACGGGGTTGGGGTAGACGCCGGCGGCCACCAGCCCTGCGTAGTGCGCCACATCAACCATGAAGTAAGCGCCGATGGCTTTGGCCACTTTGGCGAAACGTTCGAAGTCGATGTGCAGGCTGTAGGCGCTGGCGCCGGCGATGATGAGCTTGGGTTTGTGTTCGTGGGCCAGGGCTTCCATCGCGTCGTAGTCGATGGCCTCGTTCGCGTCCAGCCCGTAGCTGACGACCTTGAACCACTTGCCACTCATGTTCAGCGGCATGCCGTGCGTCAGGTGGCCGCCTTCGGCCAGGCTCATGCCCATGATGGTGTCGCCGGGCTGCAGCAGGCCGAAGAACACCGCCTGGTTGGCCTGGCTGCCGCTGTTGGGCTGGACGTTGGCGAAGTTGGCGCCGAAGAGTTGCTTGGCGCGTTCGATGGCCAGTGTCTCGACGACATCGACGTTTTCGCAGCCGCCGTAGTAGCGCTTGCCGGGGTAGCCCTCGGCGTATTTGTTGGTCAGCTGCGAACCCTGGGCGGCCATCACCGCCGGGCTGGTGTAGTTCTCGCTCGCAATGAGTTCGATGTGCGCTTCCTGGCGCTGGTTTTCGGCCTGCACGGCGGCCCAGACTTCGGGGTCAACCTGGGCCATGGTGGATGTAGAACGGTCGAACATGGCAGTCCTCTTCGGTTTGAAGGGCCTTCGACAAGCCGCTGCACATGGCAAGGCAAGTGGTGTGCGGTCGAGGGCTGCCCAGGCGAACGGCTGACACCACGGTTTGGCGCCGTGGCCTGCGCTTCCCGGTGGTCGGTCCACCTCGGGGCGGTGGCTGTAAGCCGGGCCCCTATCGCCAGTTGCGCAGGCGGCCAGTGTAGCGGCGGCGCGCGCCCCGGCCGTTTTTGCAGCGGCCTTCAGCGCAGCAAAGCCACCTGGTCGCTGCTGCTGGCCTTGTCAGCGGCTTCGGCTTCGTCGACGGGCTTGCGCGCCGGCGCCGGCGCGGCGGCGGGCACGGCGCTGACGGCTGTCAGCGCATTCACCGGCACGCTCTTGCCATCGGCCACGCCGCGCATGTGGGCCGCTTCGGCCAGCACACGGCCGACGTAGCCACCGTCGCTTTCCAGCAGTGTTGCACCCACGTAGTAGCGCAGGCCTGCGTGCAGGCTGCCGGTGAGTTGGATGCAATCTTTCAGCACCTGCACGCCCACCCGCAGGTTGCTGATGGGGTCAAAGGCCGCCAGCTTGCCGCCGAAGGATTCGTACTTTGCGGTGTGGATGCGCGTCATCACCTGCATCAAGCCCTGCGCACCGGCGGCGCTCTGCGCGAACGGGTTGAAGCCCGATTCGACGGCCATCACGGCCAGGATCAGCGTCGGATCGAGGTCGGCGCGCTGGCCGATGGACCAGGCTTCCTGCACCAGTGCAGCGATGGGCTCGGGCGCCACCTTGTAGCGTCGGGCTATCCAGGTGGCCAGGGTGGCCTGCTGGCGCGTCAGGGCTTTCAGGTCGGCCGCGGTGGCGCGGCTCACGCCTTCGGGCTCGGCCAGCGCCGACAGCAGGTTGCCCGACGCTTGTTCGCGCGCTTCGTGGCGGGTTTGCAGCCAATCCAGCGTCAGCACTTCCAGCTCGCCGCGAATGTCGGCCCGGCCCAGCGCAAAGACCAGCACGGCGATGGCCGCCAGGCCCACCAGGGCCAGCGTGTTGTGGCTGATTTCGAGCAGCCCGCGACCGACATCGCCGACAAACACGCGGCTTGAAAGGGCGCTGGCGCGTTGCGCCTGTCGCAGCAGGTGAATGATTCGCATCGTTGTTCTCTCCTGACACCTGCGGTGCCGTGTGCCCGCTTCGGGGCGCCATGGGGCCGCAGTGATAATCAACCGCAGGTCTTGGTCAGCGCATCAGCCTTGTTTGTGAGCGCCGCAGACCGCCTGCCGGGACGGTGTCACCTCGGTGGCTCGGGGGGTGCAATGCCGGCGCCGGGTAAACCCTGAATTCAGAGCAGTGCGAATTCTAGGAAGCGCTTCATACGCGGTCAAGAATATCAAATCGTCCTCTAATATCAGAAACAGATGAAATACCGGGATTTGCGCGAGTTCATGGCCCAGCTGGAAACCATGGGCGAGCTTCGAAAAATCACTGAACCGGTGTCACCACACCTGGAAATGACGGCAATCGGCGACAAGTTGCTGCGTGCCGGTGGCCCTGCCGTGCTGTGTACGCAGCCCACGGGTTACAAAATTCCCTGCCTCATCAACCTGTTTGGCACCCCGAAAAGAGTCGCGCTGGGCATGGGCGCCGACAATGTTTCTGAACTGCGCGATGTCGGCCGGCTGCTGGCCGGTCTGAAAGAGCCAGAGCCACCCAAGGGTTTGAAGGACGCCGGCAAGCTGCTGCAGATGGCCAAGGCGCTGTGGGACATGAAGCCCAGCGTGCAGCGCAGCGCGCCCTGCCAGGACGTGGTGCTGGCCGCCGCCGACATCGACCTGGCAAAGCTGCCCGTGCAGACCTGCTGGCCGGGCGACGCCGGGCCGCTCATCACCTGGGGCCTGGTGGTCACGCGCGGCCCGCAAAGCGTGGCGGCGCCGCGCAGCCGACAAAACCTGGGCATCTACCGCCAGCAGGTGATAGGCCGGCGCCAGGTCATCATGCGCTGGCTGGCCCACCGCGGTGGTGCGCTGGATTTCCGCGAATTTGCGCGCGCCAACCCCGGCCAGCCCTTCCCCATCGCGGTGGCCTTGGGCGCCGACCCGGCGGCCATCCTGGGCGCAGTCACGCCGGTGCCCGACACCTTGAGCGAATACCAGTTCGCCGGCCTCCTGCGCGGCAGCCGCACAGAACTGGTCAACAGCGAAGTGGGTGAAGGCTCACTGAAGCTGCAAGTGCCGGCCAGCGCCGAATTTGTGCTGGAAGGCCACATTCCGGTGGCTGATGCGGGTTACACCGGCGTGTCAGATCTGGGCGTCAAATTGAAGGAGCAGGGCGGCTACCTGCACGCGCTTGAAGGCCCATTTGGCGACCACACCGGCTACTACAACGAGCAGGACTGGTTCCCGGTGTTTCAGCTCAACCGGCTGACGCATCGGCGTGACCCGATCTACCACTCCACCTACACCGGCAAACCGCCCGACGAGCCCGCCGTGCTGGGCGTGGCGCTGAATGAAGTCTTCGTGCCCATCCTGCAAAAGCAGTTTCCCGAGATCGTCGATTTCTACCTGCCGCCCGAGGGCTGCAGCTACCGCATGGCCATCATCAGCATCAAGAAGGCCTACCCCGGCCACGCCAAGCGGGTGATGTTCGGCTTGTGGAGTTTTTTGCGCCAGTTCATGTACACCAAGTTCATCGTCGTGACAGACGACGATGTCGACATTCGCAGCTGGCCCGAAGTGATCTGGGCCATCACCACGCGCATGGACCCGGTGCGCGACACCACGCTGGTGGAACACACGCCGATCGACTACCTCGACTTCGCTTCGCCCGTCAGCGGCCTGGGCGGCAAGATGGGGCTGGACGCGACCCACAAGTGGCCAGGCGAAACCCCGCGCGAATGGGGCCGCACGATCCAGATGGAAGCCGCGGTGGAGCAGCGCGTGGCAGCACTCGTGGCGGGCTTGATGCCGGCCGCCTGAACAGCGGCTGAAACCACGCCTTGCGGATGGCCGGCGCCTCGCCTATGTTCGATAAGCCTGCCTGCAGGCAACAACGATGGCGCAATTCCAGCGCATCAGGAGCCCCGGACCTTCTACCTCTGGAGCCCCAAATGGTGGCCACGGCCGCCCGCCCCGCTGACCGTCAAGGTCCAGCGGGGTTTGTCTTTGTGGGCAGGCCGAATTCGCTGGCCAGCAGCGCGTAGGAATGCCACCGCGCCGTGGTCTCAAAGGCCCAGGTGTTGACCACCAGTTCGTCCAGCGCCAGCGCAGTTGCCAATGCGCGCATGGCGCTGGCCACCTGCGCTGCCGTGCCCACCAGCGCGCGGCGGCGCGTGGCTTGCACGGTGGGCCATTCTTCGGCGGTGTAGCCGGCAGCGGCAACCGTGTCGGGTGCTTTCAGCGGGCCCAGCAGGCCGCGCTGGCGGTCCAGGCGCCAACGTTCGCGGCTCAACGCGTGGTGCTGGGCCTGCGCCTCGGTGTCGGCGGCCAGCGCCCAGACGCAGATGGTGGGCTGCGGCTCGGGGTGGCGCTGGCTGGGGCGGTACAGGCGGCGGTACAGGTCCAGCGCTTCTTCCACGCCATTGCCGTCGGTGAAGAAGTAGGCAAACGCATACGGCAGGCCCAGATGTGCAGCGAGTTGCGCGCCGTAGTTCGAGCTGCCCAGGATCCAGATTTCCGGCGCCATGTCGCCCGCTGCCGGCAGTGGATGCGCCGTCAAGCCCTGGTGGCGTTGGCCGCTGGTCCAGGCCTGAAGGTCCACCACCTGTTGCGGAAAGCCGTCGGCAGCATGTGCCGCGTTGGGGTTCAGCGCCACGGCCGTGCGCATGTCGCTGCCCGGTGCGCGGCCCACGCCCAGGTCGATGCGGCCAGGCGCCAGCGCGTCCAGCACGCGAAACTGCTCTGCCACTTTCAGCGCCGCGTAGTGCGGCAGCATCACGCCCGCGCTGCCGATGCGGATGCGCTGCGTGCGTGCCGCGATGGCCGCCATCAGCACCTCGGGCGCGCTACCGGCGATGCTGGACATGCCATGGTGTTCGCTGACCCAGAAGCGCGCGTAGCCCAGGGCTTCGCAGTGCACGGCCAGTTCCACCGTGTCGCGTATCGCGTGGCCTTCAGCGCGGCCGGCGAAGGCCACCGACTGGTCAAGTACCGACAGTTTGATCGTCATGCCGAGCGTTGTACCGAGCGTTGTACCGAGTGTGATGCCGCGCGTGATGCCGCGCGTCAGGCCGCTTGCGCTGCGGCCCGGACCATGTCGGCCGCCTTCTCGGCAATCATCACCGTCGGCGCGGTGGTGTTGCCCGAGACGATGTGCGGCATGACGGACGCGTCGACCACGCGCAGGCCTTGCAGCCCATGCACGCGCAACTGCGCATCGACCACATCAGCTGGCCCCGCGCCCATGCGGCAACTGCCCACGGGGTGGTAGATGGTGTCGGCGCGCCCGCGCACAAACTGCTCAATGGCTGCGTCGGTTTGCGCCACGGCCGAAGACTGCAACTCACGTCCGCCCAGCCCAGCCATGGCCGGCTGCTGCAAGATGCCGCGCATCAGCTTGAAGCCCTGCACCAGCTTATCGACATCGTCACGCTCACTTAAGAAGGCAGGGTCTATCAACGGTACGGCGCGCGGGTCGGCGCTGGCCAGCCGCACGCTGCCGCGGCTCTTCGGGCGCAGCAGGCAAACGTGGCACACATAGCCACGGCCGAACAGCGTTTTGCGGGCGTGGTCTATGACCTTGATGGGGGCAAAGTGGAACTGCAGGTCGGGCCGGGTTTCGCTCGCGCTGCTGCGTATGAAACCACCCGCTTCGCCGAAGTTGGTGGTCAGGATGCCGCGCCGTTCGCGCTGCCATTGCAGCAGGCCTTTCAGCACATCCCAGGCGCCGCCGGGTGACAGCCCAAACAGTTCTTTGATGTGCGGCGCGGCATAGGCCTGGGTCACGTCGACATGGTCGTGCAGTTGTTGGCCGACACCCGGCAGATGGTGAACGGGGTGGATGCCCAGCGCCTGCAGCGCCGGGCCGTCGCCGACGCCTGAGAGCTGCAAGAGCTGCGGGCTTTGCAGCGCGCCGGCACACAGCAGCACTTCGCGCCGGGCTTGCAATGTGCGCGCGGCGCCGCCTTGCAGCAATTCCACGCCCGTGGCGCGGCGGCCGTCGAACACCACACGCGACACCAGCGCGTCGGTCAACACCTGCAGGTTGCTGCGCTGGGCCAGCACGGGCGTCAGATAGGCTTTGGCGGCGCTGAAGCGTTCGCCGCCGCGCTGCATCACCTGGTACAGGCCCACGCCCTCTTGCACCTCGGCATTGAAGTCGGGGTTGGCGGGGTAGCCGGCCTGCACGGCGGCCTGCACAAACACGCTGGAAATGCGGTTGGGCGCCATCAAGTCCATCACGTTCAACGGCCCGCCGCGGGCGTGCCAGGCGTCTTCACCGCGCTCGTTGTGTTCAGCGCGTTTGAAGTAGGGCAGCACGTCGGCCCAGCCCCAGCCGGGGTTGCCCAACGCGGCCCAGTGGTCATAGTCTTCACGCTGGCCGCGGATGTAGATCATCGAATTGATCGAAGTCGATCCGCCCAGCACCTTGCCCCGGGGCTGGTAGCCGCGGCGGCCGTTCAAGCCTGGTTGCGGCACGGTATCGAAACCCCAATTGGCGATGCCCAGTTTGACCATGCCGGCATAACCGGCCGGGCAGTGGATGAAGGCGCTGCGGTCCACCGGCCCGGCTTCCAGCAGGCACACGCTGACAGCCGGGTCTTCGCTCAAACGCGACGCGAGAACGGAACCAGCGGCGCCGCCGCCAATGACGATGTAGTCGAACATGGGTGTGTTTGTTTCTCCTCAAACGATGATAGCCAGCAGGCCCTGCGGCAATTGGACGCACGCCCCTACTGCAACAGCACCCGATAATTGCGACTTGGCGGCCCACCGGCCGTCCAGCCAATGCCGCGCCCAATGCGGCGGCGGACCCACACGATGCGCCCACCAGGCGCACAGCCTCGGGAGCGCGCTTTGTTCCAACGTTTCGAGCAGCTGGTGCATCCGTATCCGGACACCCTGCCTACAGCACCGCCGCGCCAGTTTTTCGCCTTCATCTGGGCCTGCTCACGCGGTGTGCGGCCCTACTTGCTGATGGTGACGATCTTCACCGCCGCGATTGGTGCGTTTGAGGCGCTGCTGTTCAGCATGATGGCCCATGTGGTGGACCTGCTGGGCAAGGTGCAGCCCGCGGCGCTGTGGCGTGAACACGGCCCTATGTTGACTCTGCTCAGCGCCGTGCTGCTGGCCAGCATCGCTTTTGCAGCCTTGCAGGCGCTGTTCAAGTACCAGGGTGTGTTCAGCAACTTCCCGATGCGGCTGCGCTGGAACTTCCACCGCCTGATGCTCGAGCAGAGCATGGGTTTTTATCAGGACGAATTTGCCGGCCGCATTGCCACCAAGGTGATGCAGACCTCACTCGCCGTGCGCGACACCTGGCTCATCGTCACCGACATCGGCGTCTACGTCGTCATCTACTTCGCCACCTTGATTGCCGTGGTCGGTGCTTTCGATGTGTGGCTGGTGGCGCCCTTCATGGGCTGGCTGGTGCTGTACATCGCCGCGCTGTGCTTCTTCGTGCCGCGCCTGGCCAAGGTGGCGCAAGCGCAGGCCGACGCACGTTCGCTGATGACAGGCCGCATCACCGACGCCTACA
>JANMJI010000290.1:0-13773 GCA_031371275.1 Betaproteobacteria bacterium | reverse complement strand
TGGCACTGGAAGATGTTTTGGGTGTGCCGGTGGACGTGCGCACCCCGCTTGATTTACCGCCCGGTTTTCGCCACCGGGTGTTGGCGTCTGCATTGCCGGTTTGAGCGGCGTGAACAAGCTGCGAAGCGCCGACTACATCGGCCACATTCTCGATGCCATTGACTTGGTAGAGCAGTACACCCAGGCCCTGACTGCGGCGGCCTTTGGGCAAGACAAGCGCACCCAGCAAGCGGTGTTGCTGAACATCATGATCATCGGAGAAGCCGCCACCAAGCTGGCACAAACGAACCCCGACCTGTTGGCCAGGAATCCGCAGGTGCCGTGGGCCAGCATGCGCGGCATGCGCAACCGGGTGGCGCATGGTTACTTCGATATTGATGTCCAAGTGGTGTGGGACACCGCCCGAATCGCCTTGCCGACACTGGCGGCGCAACTGCGCACAGTGCTCGCTGGCCTGAACACCAGCAGCGACGAGTAAGCCACGCCTACTGAGCGCGCAACCCGAGGCGGTCGTAACAAAACCATCGCCCAGCCACGCAAAATTTAAGCTCGTGTGGCGTGCTGTCTTGTTGTTGCACCGCAAATGTTTGCAGCTTCTCGGGCAGCATCCAGGCCGGCATGCTGAGGTCATGAAGGGTTGAGCCCAGCGGGGTTTGCCAGGGCTCAAGCAAGGTGATGTCAACACCGTCCAAGCCCAGCCGCGTGCGCGCTTTGTCGCCGATGTCAGACCAAGCCGACTGTGCCCACGGTTTGTCCCAGCGCGCCAGGCAATAGGTGGCCAGCCCGGCCTGTGCGCTGCGCTTGCCCAGCACCGACTGGAAGTGCTCGGGCCATGCGCCGCCCCGCGCTTGCGCCAGTTGTTCAAGTTGATCGGTGTCCACACCGGCTTCAACCAGGCGGCGGTTGTCGACGGGAATGGACAACACCGGGAAACCGCCGTGGTCAGCAAGCAAGCGCCATGTGGCTTCGATAGCCAGCATGTTTTCGTACGCACTGCCTGGCCCCATGCCCGTACCGCGCGCGCCACCGCGTTGCAACAGTGGCGACAGGTCGCGTTGTTCCGGGGTCAGCACCAGCAGCCTGGCTTGTTGGCAAGCTGCAGGCCTGAATGCATCACGCGCGCGGTGGCGGTGCAAGCGGCCCAGGCGCTGCAACAGCACGTCGATGGGTGCCAGGTCGGTGATCATTAAATCGGCGTCGCAGTCGATGCTGATTTCAAGCGTTTGGGTGCCCACCAGCACGCACGGGGCTGTGCTTTTGAAGGCGGCTTTGCCGAAGCGTGCTTCAACCTGCGCGTCCAGTTTCTGGCGGTCCTCAAATGCATAACGGCCATGGTGCATGGCGCCCACGCCGTTGCAGGTAAACAGCGCAGGATGGGCGGCGCCCAAGCGCGCTTCGATGGCCTGCTGCGTGGCCAATGCCAGGCGCACGGTGTTGCGCAACACCAGCACGCGCGCGCCGGTTTGCACGGCCTGGGCCACCCGTTCCGCCACCGCGGCCGGGTTGGCCAGATGCGGCAAAAGCTCGCGCACCACTTTCTTTTCAGCGCCCGAACTGGCGCAGGCCCGCAGGCCACTGGCGCTGCTGCTGACGCAGGGGTAGGGTGCGGCGGGCGCGGCCAACACCGCGCGCATCTGCCTGGCAACCGCAGGCTCGGCGCCGGCCAACAGCAAGCGGGCGCGCGCCTGGCCGGTGAGCGTGGCCGACATCAACAGGCCGTGCCCGCCGGCCCTGACATGCCGCTCCAGCGCTGCGTGCAGCAAGGTCGTCATGTAGGCGTCTGATGCGTGTACCTCGTCCACCACCACCAGCGCGCGCAGCAGCAGGCTGGCGCGCATGTGGCAGTGCTTGGTGGCCAGGGTGGACAGCAAGAACTGATCAATGGTGGCCGCCACCACGCTGCCAGCGAAATAGCGCTTGCTGTTTTCAGCGGCCCAGAACCGGGGCTTGTCTTGCGGGTTTTCGTTGTCGGGCCACAGCACACTGAAAGACGCCAGCCCCTTTTCGCCCTGAATGCCATTGGCGCGCAAATAGCCGGGTACGGCCAGCAGTACTGTGGGCCTGCAAGATGGGTCTGAGAACAGTGCGTCACAAAAGCGCTGAACGCGCGCGTAAATGGCGCTGGCAGCCACGCGGGTGGGCAACAAGAAGACCAGCGCATCCACCTGACCGGCCAAGAACAATGCTGTGAACCGCCACAACGCAGCTTCCGTCTTGCCGCTGCCGGTCTCGGCTTCCAACGCGACCAACGAGCCCATGTCCGAGTGAATGACCTCCTCTTGTATGGGCCGGGGCAGTTCACCAAATAGAGATTGAAAGCTGGGTGGATGTTGGCGCAGCAGCTGTCGTGCGGCCTCCACGTCCATGCGCATGGCCACCAGCACCTCGACTGCACGCGCGCAGGCTACGTGCCAGCGTTGGGTGTCGTCAGGCGCCAGGTGGTAGGGGAAGAAAGCTTCGTCTGTGTTGGAGCCAATCCAGTCGGCCAGCGACACCAGTCCGGCGAAGGCATGGACGAAAGCTGATTGCAAAGGCTGCATGGGCAGGCTGGAAGCAAATGCCGCCGGAAACAGCCTTCGCGCAGCTTCACCAAGTTGCTCCAAACCGTGCAGCGGCACGTAACCATCGATGCTGCTTTTCCAAGTTGGCCAAAAGCCGGCCATGTTGTGCCGCAGCGTATCCAAAGTAACGGGCTCGCCATGGTGCGAGATAGCCGCCAGCCACAGATCAATGGCGTCGCAATCGTTTCGCCCGGGCGCGCAAACCAGCCACTGCTCGATCTGCTGCAACCCCAGGGCGTCGGCCAAGGCATCAAACGACGCGTCGCCATGGAACAGCGGCGCGACCACCGATACGTGACCGCATTGCGTGCGCCCGGCGGGCTGCGCCTTGAACCAGGCGCGCTGCACATCGGGCGCAACACCTTTGCTGTAGAAACCCGCGCCGGCCTTGCCGATGTCATGCAAAAACGTCAGGGCGCACAGGCGTTCCAAGTCCAATGATGTCAGGGGCCTGCCCGCCAAGACTTGCAGCCGTTGCTGCATGGTGGGCAGTGCCAACAGCGCCTGCATCACCGCGGCAACGTCGACGCAGTGCGCCACCAACGACAAGCGCGGCGACTGGCTGGGGTCGCCACTGTTGCGGTCGCGCAGCTTGCCCCAAGGTTCGTTGGGTGGGTTGGGGTTTTGCATCAACCATTCTGTAGGCCGTGCGGTTCCGTCTTTCAAAAACCCTGTTCTCGCCCCTCGCCGCTGCGGTCCAGGTGCCGCGTCTGAAAAGACGCGTCGACCCGATCGTGGCGCCGCGATGTCAAGCTCGAAGCAGCGCCGTTGGGCATTAAGCTGCGGGTCATACCGCCACAACCCGGAATTCGTCGGCCATGCGCATCATCGAACGCAATGTCTACGTCGGCCCGTCGCTGTACGCGCACTTCCCGGTCATCAAGCTGGTGCTGGACCTGGGCGCGCTGGAAGTCTGGCCGACGGGCCGGCTTGGCGCCGGGTATGTCGATGCGCTGGTCGCGGCGCTGCCGACGCTGCAAGAACATGGTTGCAGCTACCGCGAACCGGGGGGCTTCATACGTCGCATGCGCGGTGACGCCAACGACCCCGACGGCACCTGGCTGGGCCATGTCTTCGAACACGTTGCCATCGAGTTGCAGAACATCGCTGGTGAAGATGTCAGCTTCGGCAAGACGCGCAGCGTGGATGGCCAGCCCGGTGTCTACACGGTGGTCTATGAATACGCGCAGCGTGACGAAGGCATCGAAGCCGGCGAATTGGCGATGCGGCTGTTGTGTTCGCTGTTGCCCGTCGGGCTGCAATCCGAAGGTGTGGTGCCCGAAGACTGGCAGTGGACAGAGGCCCGCGACGGGTTCATCCGCTACGCGCAGCGCCGTGCCCTGGGGCCTTCCACCGCTGCGCTGGTGAAGGCGGCCGTTGACCGCAACATTCCCTGGCTGCGGCTGAACGAACAAAGCCTGATCCAGCTCGGCCACGGCAAATTCCAGCAGCGCATACAGGCCACGGTGACCGGCCGCACCAGCTACATCGCGGTGGAACTGGCGCAGGACAAGGAAGAAACCAACAAGATTCTGGGCCACTGCGGCCTGCCGGTGCCCAGGCAGGAACTGGTGCGCAGCGCAGACCGCGCTGTGCGTGCTGCTGAGACGTTAGGTTTTCCCGTTGTCACCAAACCCTACAACGGCAACCACGGCCGCGGCATCTCCATCGGGCTGAAAACCGCCGACGAAGTGCGTGCGGGGTTTGATGCCGCGGCCGTTCACAGCAGCAGCGTCATCGTCGAGACTTGCCTGTCTGGCGATGACCACCGCCTGCTGGTCATCGGCGGCGAGTTGATCGCTGCCACGCGCCGCACGCCGGGCCGTGTCATCGGTGATGGCAAGCACACCATCAAGGCGCTGGTCGACACCGTGAACCAGGACCCGCGGCGCGGCGTCGGGCACGAGAAGGTGATGACGCGGATCGAGCTGGACGCGCAGGCCGACATGATGCTGGCGCGCATCGGCATGACGGTGGACACGGTGCCCGCAGCAGAGCAGGAAGTGCTGTTGCGCAGCACCGCCAATCTTTCCACCGGCGGCACGGCCACCGACGTGACAGACGTGATTCACCCCGACAACCGCGAGATGGCGGTGCGCGCCGTCACGGCCATCGGCCTGGACGTGGGTGGTGTCGACTTCCTCTGCCCCGACATCACCGAAAGCTACAAGGCCGCCAGCAACGCCGGCGCAGGCATCTGCGAAGTCAACGCCGCGCCGGGCTTTCGCATGCATGTGGCGCCCAGCGAGGGCACGCCGCGCGATGCCGCCGGGCCCGTCATCGACATGCTGTTTCCGGCCGGTGTTGCTTCCCGCGTGCCGATTGCCGCCATCACCGGCACCAACGGCAAAACCACCACCAGCCGCATGCTGGCGCACATCACCAAGATGGCCGGCTACACGCCCGGTCTGACGACGACAGACGGCGTCTACATCGACGGCCAGCGCACCGTGGAAGGCGACATGACAGGCCCGGTGGCCACGCGCATGGTGCTGGCCGACCCGACGATAGACATCGCCGTGCTGGAGGTGGCGCGCGGCGGCCTGCTGCGTGCCGGCATGGGCGTGCCTTTCGTCAACGTGGGCGCGGTGCTGAACGTGAAGAGCGACCACCTGGGCATGAAAGGCATCCACACGCTGGAACAGCTGGCGGAGGTGAAGCGCATCGTCATCGAAGTGGCGCGTGACTGCGCGGTGCTGAACGCCGATGACGACAACGTCATCCGCATGAGCGCGCACACTGACGCCAAACATCTTTGTTATGTCACGACCCAGTCGCAGCATGTGCGCACGGCCGAATTCATGCGCGAACACATCCGCGCCGGCGGCCGCGCCTGCGCGCTGGAAGCGGGCGTGAACGGCCAGATGATTACGCTGTACGACAAGGGCCGGCACATTCCGCTGATGTGGACGCACCTGATACCGGCGACGCTCGAAGGCCGCGCCATGCACAACGTGCAGAACGCGATGTTCGCCGCCGCCTTGGCGTTTTCACTCGACATCAAACTGGACGCCATACGCCAGGGCCTGCGCACCTTCGACACCACCTTCTTCCAGGCCCCGGGGCGCATGAACGTGTATGACGAACATCCGTTCAAGGTCATCTTCGACTACGCCCACAACGCCCATGCCGTGGGTGTGATGGCCGACCTGGCGCAGCGGCTGGACGTGCGCGGCCGGCGCATCGTGGTCGTGGCCGGGCCGGGCGACCGGCGCGATGAAGACATCCGCGACATTGCGCTGGCCGTGGCCGGGCGCTTTGACCACTACATCTGCCGCCGCGACGACTCCTTGCGCGGGCGCGCAGCCGACGAAGTGCCGAACATGATCGCCGCGGTGCTGCGCGAACAAGGCGTGGCCGACAGCGCCATCACCCTCATTCCCGACGAGCAGCAAGCCATAGACCACGCCCTGCGCATGGGCCAGTTCGGTGACTTGCTGCTGGTCTTTGCCGACGCGCTGACACGCAGCTGGAAGCAGGTGACGAAGTTCAAGCCCGAGGCCGGCGGCGGCGCTGCGCCTGCGCGCGAAATGGCAGCGCCGCGCGCCGCGGTGCCCGATGCTGCGATGGAGCTGGCCACGCAAGACGACGGCGCGCTGCAGGCCGCGGGTTTTGTGCGAGACGAACGCGGGCTGCGCTTTGTGGGTGAAGCGGCCGATTGATTGGTCGCCCGCCGGGCCGCCTAACGCGCCAACTGAATGCACATCCGGCGGGCCGCTGGCGGCCTGCCGGTATGGTTCACAGCAGTTCTTTGGGAATGTTGCCGCCGTTCGCGGCCAGGCGTTGCAGCACCGTTTTGTGCAGCCACATGTTCATCTGGGCATAGTCGCCACCGATGAACTCTTTCGGGCAACCCAGCTCGACGGCCAGGGTCTTGCGCGAGTCCAGGCTGTAGTCCAGACCCAGCAAGCGCAACAGGTCGGCTATCGACACCTTCCAGTTGGATTTTTGCGGACTGGCCGCGGCCAGCGCTTCCAGCTTGGCCATCACATCGACCTGGGAAATGGCCACCACCGGGCTGGGCGCCGCGGGGCTGGAAGTTGCAGCCGACGGCGCACCGGCGTCGGCGGCCGGGGCAGCCGGGGGCGCTGCGTCGGTCTTGTGGCCAAAGCCGAGTTTGTCGAGGATGGCGCTGAAGATGCTCATGGGCAGACCTTGGTGTTGTGGGAGTGAGGCGCCAAGTCCGCACGGGCGGGGCGTCAACGTATGGTAGGTCCTGGGTGTGACAAGGTCTGTGTGGCACCGGACAGACCCCTGCCCCGGCTGCGATGATCCGCAATGCCTGAAGTTGCCAGCAAACACGCCCCGCCCGTTGCAGACCTTGAGCCGAAGCACGGCTTCGACGGTTCACGCCGCCTGACCGGGCCGAATCGCTGGTATGCCGGCACGGCCGTGACGCTGACGCCGCTGGGCGTGGCCGCGCAGGATGTGCAAGCCCACGCGCGTTGGGCGGCGCGCGTGCAGGCGGTGTGCGGGCAACTCGGCTGGCCCGCGCCACAGCCGCGCATGCAGCCCCATGCGCGCGAGCCGATGTTGACGTTCGCGGCGCCAGCAGACCTGCTGTTCAGCGCCACCGAAGTCAACGAATGGGCTTGGGAACGCAGTGCAGCCGAAGCCGGTGAGGCGGGCTTTGATCTGGCGCAAGACATCGGTGACGACGACCGCGCCACGGCGGTGTTCGCAGCGCGCGCTGCGGCCGAGCAGCGGCCGGCGCTGGCCGCGCTGCGCCACGAGGCGGCGGCCCGCGGGCTGCCGCTGTTTGTCGATGACGATGCCGTGTCGATAGGCGCTGGCGCGGGCAACCGTTGCTGGCCGCTGGCGGCGCTGCCCAGGCCTGCTGAAGTGCCGTGGCCGGCTTTGCACGACGTGCCCACCGCGCTCATCACCGGCAGCAACGGCAAGACCACCACCGTGCGCCTGCTGGCGGCCATGGCGCAAGCGGCCGGGCTCGCAACCGGCTACTGCTGCACCGAAGGCGTGTTCGTGGGCGGCACCGTGGTGCACCGCGGCGACTACAGCGGCCCGGCCGGCGCCAGGACCGTGCTGCGCCACCCCGGCGTGCGCTGTGCGCTGTTGGAAACCGCGCGCGGTGGCCTGCTGCGGCGCGGCCTGGCGGTGCGGCACGCCGCTGTGGCAGTGGTCACCAACGTGCAAGCCGATCATCTGGGCGAATACGGCATCGACAGTGCCGCCGACCTGGCCGAGGTGAAGCTGGCCGTGGCGCACGCCGTGCAAAGCAGTGGCACGCTGGTGTTGAACGCCGACGACGCCGTGCTGATGGCCGCCGCAGCGCGCCTGCCGCATGCCGCGGTGGCCCGCCAGGCGCTGTTCGCAGGGGACTTTGACAACCCGGCGCTGGCCCGCCAACGCGCGGCAGTGGGTGCTTGCTGTGGCGTGCGTGCGGGGCGCCTGGTGCTGTGGTCATGGCTGAAACACGCGGGCAGCGAACACGACCTCGGCGCGATCAATTCGATGCCATTGACGCTGGGCGGCGCCGCCCACCACAGCATCGCCAACGCCGCCGCTGCCGCGCTGGCCGCGCTGGCACTGGACTTGCCGCTGGCCGTCATCCGCCACACGCTGGCGCACTTCGGCCAAGACCCGCGAGACAACCCCGGCCGGCTGGAACGCTGGACCCACCGCGGCGCCACCGTGCTTGTGGACTACGCCCACAACCCCGACGGCCTGGCGCAGTTGTTGACGGTGGCACGGGCCTTGAAGCCACAGCGCCTGGGCCTGCTGTTGGGCCAGGCCGGCAACCGCAACGACGCCGCCATCACGGCACTGGCGCGCACGGCGGCCGGCTTTGCGCCCGACCGCACCGTGGTCAAGGAATTGCCGCTGATGCTGCGGGGCCGCGCCACAGGCGAAGTGCCGGCGCTGATCGAAGCCGAACTGCGCCGCGCCGGCATTGCCTGCACGCACGAGCCCGACGAGCACGCCGCCGCGCTGGCCTTGCTGGCCTGGGCCCGGCCGGGTGATGTGGTGGTGCTGCCGGTACACACCGCCGCGGTGCGCGAACGGCTGGCGGTGTTGCTGGCCGGCTGATCGGCTACGGCGCCGAGATCACGCGGGCCAGTGCCTCACGGCGCTGGCGTGGCCAGCGGCTTGCCCTTTTCCACCACATACACACCCACCAGCTTGACCGGCTTGTCGGTGTTGTTGTGGGCGTCGTGCACCACGCCGGCGGGGATGATGAAACTTTCGCCGGCCTTCACGGTACGCGGTGGCTGGCCATCGATGAGCAATTGCGATTCGCCTTCCAGCACATAGCTGATTTCGTCGCCGGGGTGGGTGTGGCGGCCGGCGCGCGCGCCAGGGGCGACTTCAACGCGGGCGACGACGGCTTCACGGCCGGCCACCGACACATCACCGCGCGCAACCATGGTGCGCGTCAGGCCGCTGGCCTGGGCCAGCAGGGTGCCGGCGGCGATGGCCAGCGCGGTGCCAATGAACAAGGTTTTGACGGTCTGGGTTTGCATGCTGAATTCTCGTTTGGGGGGCGGATGAACCGGCCGCAGTATCGAACTTGCTGCCGCCGCTGGCGCCCTGGACAACCCGCAGGGCGGCAAGGCCACGCGGTCGCAACGGCGGGCCCAAAATGGCGGCCATGAACACCCCACGCCGTATGGCCCTCACGCAAATCACCCAGCTCGCCGGTCTTGGCGGCCTGGCTTTCACCGCATCCGCGTTGGTCGCCGGCTTGGGCGCAGCCCGTAGCGCCCATGCACAAACCGCCACCGCCTCTGCCACGGATGCCGACACGGACACCGCGCTGGCCGCGGCCATCGCCGGCGCCCACCGCAGCGCCGCCAACCGCGCCCGCGACGGCGCGCGCCACCCGTACGAAACCCTGCGCTTCTTCGGCATCCAGCCGCAGCACAGCGTGGTGGAATTGACACCCGGCGCCGGCTGGTACACAGAAATCCTGGCGCCCTACTTGCGTGCAAAGGGCCGCCTGTACGAAGCCCACTTCGCCCGCGACAGCGAAAGCGAAGGCCGGCGCCGCGCGCGTGCCAACTTCGAAGCGCGGCTGGCCAAAGAGCCGGCGCTGTACGACCGGGTGGTGGTCGGCAGCCTGCCCGGCGCCGCGGGCTTCACCGACATCAGCCCGCCCGGCGGCGCCGACAGCGTGCTGACCTTTCGCAACGTCCACAACTGGCTCGCTGACGACTCGCTGAACCCCATGCTGCGCGCCTGCTTTGCGCTGCTCAAACCCGGTGGCGTGCTGGGCGTGGTAGACCACCGCGCCGCGCCCGGCACCAGCGTCAAGCAGATGATGGACAGCGGCTACGTCAGCGAAGCGCTGATGGAAGAACGCGCCCGCGCCGCCGGCTTTACGCTGGCCGCCCGCAGCGAGATCAACGCCAACCCACGCGACACCAAAGACCACCCCGGCGGCGTCTGGCAGCTACCACCCACGTTGAGTGGCAAAGAGGTGGACCGTGAGAAGTACCTGGCGATGGGTGAATCAGACCGCTTCACCCACAGGTACGTGAAGGCGGGTTGAAGCGCACGCCGGCGCAGGCTCAAAGCCCTTCAGAAAACAGCGGCGGCTGCGTCAGGTCGGCGTCGACGTTCATCAGCACGCTGGCCAATTCCAGCGTGCGCCACAGCGGCGCGGGCATCTGGCGAATGGCCTCGGGGGTGCGGGCGCGGGCTATCCAGGCACCGATCTCCGAATGCTGCGCAGGCGTCAGCAGGTGGCGACTCAACATCTCGTCCAAGGTCTGCACACAGGCCCCTTTGCCAACTGCCGCGCCGCCACCGGCGCGCTGGCTTGCAGCCTAACGCCAAATGCGGTTTAGTTTTTCGCGCCGTTGGCGGGCTTGGTGTCGGCGGCCTTGGGCGCGTCACCAATCACCGTTTTCAACGGGCACACCGACACCGCGGGGCATTTGGCGCAGGAAGCAACGATGGCAATCGGGCACAGCGTCATGGCGGCTCCTGGCGGCTTGAAAGCGCCGAGCATACGCGCCGCCTGGCCTGGCGCGATGGCCTGATGGGATGGCCTGATGGGGCAGGCGGGTCAAGCAGCCACGGCATCCCACGGCGCGACACTTTGATCGGCCAATGCCGGCAGCAACGCCACCTTCGCGGCGGTGGCCACACCACGCTGCTGCACACCACCCAAAGCCAACAGCAGATCGGGCAGCAGCAGTTTCAGCTCGCCAGTGGTCAGCGCCACGTCGGCGTCGAAGCCGCCTTCTTCCTTGGCTGCCGAAGCAGCACCTTCCAGCACCACGTCCAGCAGCTTGATCTTTTTCAGCGTCAGTGCTTCGGTCAGCACAAAGCTGACGCGGCCGGCCCAGCTGAGCGCCAGTTGTGTCGGCAGCTTGCCGGCCTTGATGTGCTCGCCCACCTCGTCAATGTCCAGCGTGTGGCGGGCGTAGCGCACCGCGGCTTTTTCGCTGTCGGGCTGCTTGAGTTCACATTCGCGGTCGATGCTGAAGCCGGCGGGCGCCTCCTTCTCGCTCAGCCAGGTGGCCATTGCAGTGGCCGGTGACAGCGCCGTCTGCAGCAGGCCCAGCTTCAGGCTCCCGCCAGATGTTCCCAACAGGTCCAGCAGCCGTGTGACGACGGCATCGGCCTTCTTCGCGCTGCCCGCACCGACCAGCACCAGGCCGGCTTTGGCATCCACCCACACCAGCGTGTCGCTGCGTTTGGGGAAGGCCCGCGGCAGCAGCGCGTGGACGATCTCTTCTTTCAATTCCTTGACGATCTTGCCCTTGGGCCGGCGCCCGGTGTCTTGCTCGATCTTGTCCAGCCGGGCCTGGACCTCAGTTTTCACCACGCCGCCGGGCACGGCCTTGGTCTCAGAACACAGCTTCAGGATCAACTGGCCGCCGACGCTTTCGATCAGCGCGCCGTGCTTTTCACCCCGCGGCGCGACCCAGCCTGCCGATTCGGGCTGGCTGGCGCCACATTCGACGAAACGGGCAGCGCCCAGGCGGTTTTCAATGTCGGGCAACGGCGGTGGCTGCCAGTTTTCAATGCGGTAAATCAGTGCGTTCTTGAACATGGAATCTTCAGGTGAGGGGCGCCGATTTTAGGTCTTGCCAATGGCGGCGTTGGTCTGCTGGCGTGCCACGGCGGCGCGCACCAAAGCCTTGATCTCGCGCGGGCCTGGCAGGTCGGTGCGGGCGGTGATGCGGCCGAACTGGCCCATGGCCTCGTCTTCCTTGCCGCTGCTGACGATGCCGCGGCCCTTCCAGAAACCGAAGGCGCAGTGCTGCTTGAAAGCCGCCATGTGGGCCAGCGGCTTGCCGCCGTGCATGAAGAAGGGCATGCCCCACTTGATGTCTTCGCTCAGGTCGACACCAGCGCCATGCATGCACTTTCGAAGGTAGCTCAGCAGCGGCTGCGCGAAGGGTGCGGCATGTTCGATGTAGGCGTCGACGCGCTTGTCCAGGGGGTTCATGGCCGGTGCTCCTTGTTCGCTTGGATGGCCTGCGCCGCCGTGCTTCAGACGCGGATGTAGATGCGGCGGTGGTCCAGCCACCACGCCAGCGCACCGTAGCACGCAAGCAAAGCGGCGGCGTAGAGCAGCGAGCCGGTGCGCGGGTCGCTGGCGATGCCGGCAAACACATGCTGGTACAGCCAGGGCAGCGGCGTCATCCACACCGGGCTACCGTCTGTACTGACACCCGCGCTCGGCCCCACATCCACGCCCACCGGCCAGCGCCACAACGCCAGCACCCGCGGCACCAGGCCACTGAGCACAAAGATGAACAGCGGGTTGCGGCCGAAGACCTCAAAGCCCCACGCCCAGCCGGCCAGCCACGGCGCACGGCCACGGCCTTCAACCAGCACGATCAGCGCGGCCAGGATCAGCGTGGCCCAGCCGGTGCTGAACAGCACATAGCTGGGCGTCCAGATTTTCTTGTTGAAGGGCAGGCCCAGTTGCTGCCACAGCAGGCCGACACCGACCATCGCCAGGCCCATGCACGCAAGCTGCCAAGCCAGTTTCGATACCAGATGCCGCGGCGCCGCGCCGGGTGCAACCCGGCCGGCGGCCAGCACCTTGGCCCCCACCCACCAGCCCAGCAAGACCTGCGCGATGGCCGGCGCGGTGCTGGCCAGGCCTTCGGGGTCGAAAGGCCGGCCCTCGCCCTGGTACAGGTGGGCAGCACCCAGCAGCGCGCGGTCCAGCGCGGTGCCAAACCAGCCGGCCGGGCTGTAGGCGTCACCCGGGGCGCCCAAGGCCACGCAAGCCACCCAGTAACCCAGCAACAGCACGGCAGCCACGGCCAGCACACCGCGTCTGCTGGCCACCAGCCGCACGACCACGGCGGCAGCGCCAAAAGCCAGCGCGATGCGTTGCAATACGCCCATCGTGCGCAGCGTGTCCCAACTGCGCAGCACCAGTTCACCATCGGCGTTCCAGCGCACAAAAGGTGCGGCGTTCAGGCACAGGCCAATGGCAAAGATGAGTGCCGTGCGGCGCAGCACACGCGGCCAGAAGACGGCGCCTTGCAGCCCCGGCATGACCAGCGCCAGCGCGTTGCCTACCGCAAACAGGAAGAAGGGGAAGACCAGGTCGGTGGCCGTGCAGCCGTGCCAGGGTGCGTGGGCCAGCGGCGGGTACAGATGGGCCCAGCTGCCGGGGTTGTTGACGAGGATCATCAGCGCCACGGTGGCACCACGAAAGATGTCCAGCGAACGAAAGCGGGCGTGGGCAG
This sequence comes from Betaproteobacteria bacterium, assembly GCA_031371275.1. Classification (GTDB taxonomy): domain Bacteria; phylum Pseudomonadota; class Gammaproteobacteria; order Burkholderiales; family Burkholderiaceae_C; genus Rubrivivax. The sequence continues at coordinate 530 of JANMJI010000290.1, read as the reverse complement.
GAGCAGTCATGGCAGCGGGTCTGGCCCGCATTCTGAAGCCGCAACGGTGAACGTAAAACGGGCCCCTGCGGGCCCGTTCACTTTCAGCGCACCCGCGACTGCGGGGCGCGGCTTCAGGCCGCTCGGCGGCGGCGCGTGATGAAGGCCGCGGCACCCAGGCCGGCCAGCATCAATGCGCTGGTTGACGGTTCAGGCACGGGAACGGCCGTGACGGCGATGTTGCCCGAGTACGAAGCCTGGGCGGCCGAGTTGACGCCGCTGACGATCAGGCTGTAGGCGCCAGGGGCCAGCGTGATTGGGCCCAGCGCATAGAACTCGGTGGCGTCGTTGCCCAGGTTGCCGGTGAAAGTGGCGACCACGACGCTGGCAGCGTTCTGTATCACCAAGCTGGTGAAGTCCAGGTCTTGCAGGCCTGATGCGGCACTGCTGGCGGTGGAAGTGACGAAAAACGATGAACCTGTCAGCGTGAAGGTGTAGGTGTCAACGAAGCTGCCGATGGCGTTGTTGCGGCCAAAGCCGACGTTGCCCAG
>JANMJI010000287.1:0-6282 GCA_031371275.1 Betaproteobacteria bacterium | reverse complement strand
CGCTTGCGCAGCGACACCGAAGGCGAGGTGCTGTTCGATGCCGCATCACGCGGGCGTTATGCCACCGACGCTTCGATCTACCAGATCATGCCGGTGGGCGTGTTCGTGCCGAAGACCGACACCGACATCGCCACCGCGCTGGCCATCGCCCGCGACTTGAAAGTGCCGGTGCTGCCGCGCGGCGGCGGCACCAGCCAGTGCGGGCAGACGGTGGGCGCAGCGCTGGTCATCGATTGCAGCAAACACTTCCGCCGCGTGCTCGACGTCGACGTGGCGGCGCGCACCGCCACCGTCGAGCCGGGCCTGGTGCTGGACCACCTGAACGCGCAGTTGAAGCCACACGGCCTGTGGTTTGCGGTCGATGTGTCCACCAGCGCGCAGGCCACGCTGGGTGGCATGGCGGGCAACAACAGTTGCGGCAGCCGCAGCATCGCCTACGGCAACATGGTGCACAACGTGGCCGGCGCGCAGGCCTGGCTGGCCGACGGTGCGCTGCTTGATTTCGGCGCTGTGGCACAGGCCAGCGGCCGCGCCACGCAGATCGCCAATTTCGTGCGCGGCCTGGCCGAACAACACCACGGCGAGATTGAAGCGCACTGGCCCAAAGTGCTGCGCCGCGTGGCCGGCTACAACCTGGACATCTTTCATCCGCAAAGCGAAAAACCGTATACCGCCAATGGCAGTGTCAACCTGGCGCATTTGCTGGTCGGCAGTGAAGGCACGCTGGCCTTCACCAAGACACTAACGCTGCAACTGAGCGCACTGCCAGGGGGCAGGGTTTTGGGCGTCGTCAACTTCAACAGCTTCCACAAGGCCATGGACTCGGCCCAGCACATCGTCAAGCTGGGCCCCACCGCGGTGGAACTGGTCGACCGCACGATGGTGGCACTGGCGCTGGCCAACCCGGCCTTCAGCGCGACGATGCAGACGGCCTTGATCGGTGGGCAGATTGATGATGTTCAGGCGGTATTGCTGGTTGAATTTGCTGGTGCCGAGCGCGGCGCGCTGCGGCACAAGCTGCGCGATCTGGCGGCCTTGATGGGCGACCTGGGCCTGCCCGGCAGCGTCGTCGAAATGGCCGACGAAGCGCCACAGAAAAACCTCTGGGAAGTGCGCAAGGCCGGGCTGAACATCATGATGAGCGCCAAGGGCGACGGCAAGCCCGTCAGCTTCATTGAAGATTGCGCCGTGCCGCTTCAGCACCTGGCCGAATACACCGATGCGCTGACCGAAGTCTTCGCCCGCCATGGCACGCGCGGCACCTGGTATGCGCACGCCAGCGTCGGCACGCTGCATGTGCGGCCTATCCTGGACATGCGCCAGGGTGGGCCACAAGGCGGCGGCGCGAAGATGCGCGCCATCGCCGATGAAGCTGCCGTGCTGGTGCGCAAATTCAAAGGGGCTTACAGCGGCGAACATGGCGACGGCCTGTGCCGCGGCGAATGGATTGAATGGCAATTCGGCCCGCGGCTGAACGACGCCTTTCGGGCGATCAAGAACGAACTCGACCCCGGCGCGTTGTTCAACCCCGGCAAGATCATCGACCCGCCGAAGATGGACGACGGCGCTTTGTTTCGCTTCGCTCCCGCCACGGCATCAAAGCCTTACAAGCGAATTGCACTGACACCGGTGCTGGACTGGTCGGCCTGGAACGTCAAGGCCGACGCCGTCACCGAACAAACCACCGCACCCGGCACCGGCGGCGACAGCACCGGCGGCCTGGCCATGGCGGTGGAGATGTGCAACAACAACGGCCACTGCCGCAAGTTCGACGCCGGCACCATGTGCCCCAGCTACCGGGTCACGCGCGATGAGCAGCATGTCACGCGCGGCCGGTCGAACACGCTGCGGCTGGCTTTGTCAGGGCAACTGGGTGCAGACGCTTTCACCAGCCAGGCCGTGGCCGAAGCGATGGACTTGTGCGTCGGCTGCAAGGGTTGCAAACGCGAATGCCCGACCGGCGTGGACATGGCGCGCATGAAGATCGAATTCACCGCGCAGTACAAGCAGCGCCACGGCTTCACGCTCAAAGATCGGCTGCTGGCCAGCCTGCCGCAGCAAGTGCACTGGGGCGCGTGGCTGGGCCCATTGACGGCGCTGCGCAACCGCTCAGCGTTGCTGCGGCGTTGGGGTGAACGCGCGTTGGGTTTGTCGGCCCGGCGCGACCTGCCCGTGGGCCGCCGCGACACCTTTTGGCGCAGCGCCAGCGGCTTCATCAGCCGCGACCAGGCGCTGGCTGCGGCACAGGCCGGCGACAAGGTGGCGGTGCTGTTTGTCGACACCTTCAACGGCGGCTTCGAAACCGAAAACGCGCTGGCCGCTGCCCAGGTGCTGCGCGCCGCGGGCTACCGGCTGCACACCGCGCAGAAGGCGGGCGGCCACCACTGCTGCGGTCGCACCGACCTGGCCGCTGGCCGCGTCGGCGCTGCAAGACAAAAGTTGCAAGCGCTGTTGAACGCGCTGCTGCCGTTGGCCGAAGCCGGCATCGCCATCGTCGGCCTGGAGCCCTCTTGCCTGCTGACCTTGCGCGACGAAGCGCTGGCGCTGGGCCTGGGCGCACCGGCCGAGACCGTCGCCGCGCAGGCCCTGCTCTTCGAAGAGTTCGTCGCGCGTGAGGTGAAGGCCGGCCGCTTTGCCATCAGCTTCAAGCCGCTGCACAAGCCGCTGCTGGTGCATGGCCACTGCCACCAAAAAGCCTTTGGCGCCATTACCCCGGTGATTGAAGTGCTCAAGCTCATTCCCGGCGCCAAGCCCGAGCTGATCGAAAGCGCGTGCTGCGGCATGGCCGGCAGCTTTGGCTATGAGGCTTCGCACCACGCCGTTTCGATGCAGATGGCCGAGCTGCTGCTGCTGCCGGCCATCCGCCGCCAGCCCGATGCGGTGGTGGTGGCCGACGGTACCAGTTGCCGCCACCAGATCGAAGGCGGCGCGCAACGGCAGGCGCTGCATGTGGCCGCGCTGCTGGCATCGCTGCTGGTTTGATGTTGATGGCAGCCGTGCCCCGTGAACAGGGGGACGCGCCGCACGCGCTGGGCCGGTGGCAGCCTGGCCGGCAACTGGGAATTTGCGGCCGGCCACAGCCTGGCCGGCATCGACCTGGCCAACACCGGCGCCATCAACGTGCAAAGCGGCACGCTGCGCCTGCCTGCGAACTTCAGCAACGAAGGCCTGGTGACAAGCACCGGCACGCTGGCGGCGACGCAAATCGTCAACCTGGCCGCATTGCGCCTGGGGCTTCGTCGGGTGCTTTGCCTGGCACCTTGACGCTGGCTTCGCACCTGGCGCTGGGCGCCGCCGGCAGCCTGCAGATGCGAATCGGCGAAGCCGGTGCGCACGCTGTGCTGCTGGTCTTGGGCGACGCCGCTTTGGGTGGCACGTTGGCCCTGGCTTGCGAAGGCGCGTGCACCTTTGTCGCCGGCACCGACATCTTGCTGCTGGACGCCACCGGCACGCTGAGTGGCAGCTTTGCCTAGGTCACGCTGGCGGGCTTTGGCAGTGGTGCTTTCGATGTGGTCTACGACAGCCTGCACAGCGACGTGTTCCTGCACATCACCCAGGACGTTAGCGCCGTGCCCGAACCCGAAAGCTGCGCGCTGTGGCTGTCAGGCCTGGCCGGTCTGGGCCTGTGGCTGCGCCGTCGCGGCCAAGCCGGGGGTTGCATCAAAGGCTGAACACCTTGCCCGGGTTCATGATGTTCTGCGGGTCCAGCGCGCGCTTGATGCTGCGCATCATGCCGACCGCGCCGGCACCGGCTTCTTCCAGCAAGTAGCCCATCTTGTGCAAGCCAATGCCGTGTTCGCCCGTGCAGGTTCCTTCCAGCCGCAACGCGCGCCGCACCATCTGCACGTTCAGTTGTTCCACGGCCGCCACTTCGGCCGCGTCGTTGGGGTCCATCAGGTAGCTCAGGTGAAAGTTGCCGTCACCGACATGGCCGACGATCCAGTACGGAATGCCCGACGCTTCGGCCTCCGCAATGCTGTCGTTGATGCTTTCGGCCAGGCGCGAAATGGGCACGCAGGTGTCGCTGCTTTGGCAGCGGCAGCCCGGGCGGGTCTGCAGCGCGGCGAAGTAGCTCTGGTGGCGCGCGGCCCATAGCTTCGTGCGTTCTTCGGGCGTGCGCGCCCATTGAAAGTCTTCGCCACCGTGTTCGCGCGCCAGGCCTTGCACGGTCTCGGCCTGTTCCTTCACGCCGGCTTCGCTGCCGTGGAATTCCATCAGCAACATCGGCGCTTCACGCAGGCCCAGTTTGCTGTGCAGGTTGACCGCGCGAATGGCATTCGCGTCCAGCAGTTCGCAGCGCGCAATCGGCACCCCCATCTGGATGATCTGGATGGTCGTCTGCACCGCCGCGTCAATGCTGGGAAAGTGGCAGATGGCCGCGCTGACGGCCTCGGGCAGCGGGTACAGCCGCAGCGTGATCTCGGTCATCACACCCAGCGTGCCTTCGCTGCCCACCAGCAGCCGCGTGAGGTCGTAGCCGGCGCTGCTTTTCTTGGCCCGCGTGCCGGTGTGCAGCACCTCGCCACTCGCCGCCACCACCGTCAGCCCGAGCACGTTTTCACGCATCGTGCCGTAGCGCACGGCGTTGGTGCCGCTGGCGCGTGTGGCGGCCATGCCACCCAGGCTGGCGTTGGCGCCGGGATCGATAGGGAAGAACAGCCCGGTGTCCTTGATCTCGCGGTTTAGCTGCTCACGCGTGACGCCGGCCTGCACCGTCACCGTCAGGTCTTCGGCGTTGACGCGCAGCACCTGGTTCATGCGCCCCAGGTCGACGCTGACGCCGCCTTGCACCGCCAGCAGATGACCTTCCAAAGACGAGCCCACACCAAACGGAATGACCGGCACCGCATGCGCCGCAGCCAGCGCCACCACGGCGGCCACTTCTTCGGTGCTTTCGCAAAACACCACGGCATCGGGCGGCGCGGCGTCGTACACGCTTTCACCACGGCCATGCTGGTCGCGCACCGCGGCGGCGGTGCTGCAGCGGTCGCCGAAGCGTTGGCGCAGCGTCGCCAGCATGGCGGGGGGCAGGGCGCGCCAGGTGGCGGGCAACACATGTTCGGGCAGCGGGGCGTTCATGGGGTTCCTTCTTCGGCGGTGCCTGTGTGCATCGTAGGCTAGCGCGCCGCACCGCTGGGGTGATAAGCTAATAGCGTCGCAAACGCAACGCATTGGATGCCACCATGAAGACAGCCACCTTCCCCTCGCTTCGTGTGGATGTCGGCTTGCGAGCGGACGCCGAGAGTGTTTTGCGCGAGGGCGAAACCCTGACCAGCCTGATCGAAACAGCGGTGCGCGAAACCATCCACCGCCGCCGCGTACAGGACGAGTTTCTGGCGCGTGGTCTGCGGGCCAGCGAACACGCGAAGCGCACTGACAGTTATCACTCCGCCACGGCGGTGACTGAAACGCTGCAGCGGCGGCTGGATGCTCGGCGCAGGAAGGTGCTGGGTTGATCCCGGGCTTCGTCGTTCGCTACACCGACGGTGCGCGTGATGACCTGCTGCGGCTGTTCGACTTTTTGCTGGACCGCGCACAAACCGCGGAAGACTTCGACGATGCGCAACTCGCCGTCAACGCCATCCAGGCTTCGGTGCAAGGCCACCTGAGTCGCACGCCGTTCATTTACCGCAAGGCCGGCGCAAGCCCTTTCCTGCGCGAGCTTGTGATTCCGTTTCGAGCGGGCGGCTATCTGGTGTTGTACGAGATCGAAGGCGGGTCGGTCGTCAACATCCTGGCCGTTCGTCACCAGCTTGAAGACGACTACCACTGAACCGGGCTGTGCAGGGCGCAGAACCAGAATGGGGTGCTTCCAGACAGCGTGCTTGCAAGCAATGCTTCCAAGTAGTTGACATTAACGTTAACTATTGGCACATTCGTACACCATCTATTTTCCGGAGACCCGCCTATGAAACCCACTCCTGCCGGCTGGCCGCGCATCTCGGCCGGCGTCTATTACAAAGAGGCCGGCCGCATGATTGACTGGCTGTGTGAGGCCTATGGTTTTGAGTGCAAGCTGAAGGTGGAAGGCGAGAACGGCCGCATCGAACACAGCGAATTGACCTATGGCGAAGGGCTCATCATGGTCGGCGAAGAATTGGCAGGTGATGCCCGCCGCTTCAACACCAACCGCCTGAGCCCGCTGAACGCCGGCTGCAACACGCAGAACCTGATGGTCTTCGTTGACGACGTCGACGCCCACTGCGCCCACGCCCGCGCCGCAGGGGCGCAGGTGGTGGCCGAACCCGACCTGCACGACTACGGCGACGACTACTGGGCCGA
>JANMJI010000302.1:0-41924 GCA_031371275.1 Betaproteobacteria bacterium | reverse complement strand
ATGCGCTGCACCCGCGCATCGACATACAACTCGGCAATCGGATATTCCATCATGTAGCCATAGCCGCCGAACAGCTGCAGGCATTCGTCCATCACCTTGCACTGCTGCTCGCTCACCCAGGCCTTGGCCAGCGCGGCGCGGGCGGCGTCAAGTTCGCCCTTCAGGTGGGCCACCATGCAGGCATCCACAAAAGCACGCGCGGCCAGCACCACGGCCTGCACCTCGGCCAGCTTGAAACGTGTGTTCTGAAAGTCCCACAGGCTTTTGCCGAAGGCCATGCGTTCCTTGGTGTACTTCAGCGTTTCTTCCAGCGCGCGTTCCATCGCGCCCATGCCGCTGACGGCGATGATCAAACGCTCTTGTGGCAGCTGTTCCATCAACTGGAAAAAGCCCTGGCCTTCTTTTTCGCCGATGAGGTTGGCCACCGGCACAAGCACGTCGTCGAAGAACAATTCCGACGTGTCTTGCGCGTGCATGCCCACCTTGTCAAGCAGGCGGCCACGGCGGAAACCGGGGGCGTTGTCGGTTTCGACCATCAGCAGGGAAATACCCTTTGCGCCGCCCTCGGCGCGTTTGTCATTTGCGCCGCCCGCACCACCCACATCACCCGTCTTGCAGACAACAATGATGAGGTTGGCGTTCTGGCCGTTGGTAATGAAAGTCTTGGCGCCATTCAAGACGTAATGCTGACCATCATGTCGCGCGCTGGTGCGCACGGCCTGCAAGTCGCTGCCGGTGCCGGGCTCGGTCATGGCAATGGCGGTGATGAATTCGCCCGTGACCATCTTCGGCAGCCAGCGCTGCTTTTGTGCTTCGGTGCCGTAACGCAACAAGTAAGGCGCGACGATGGCCGAATGCAGGCCGCCACCCCAGCCACTCAGATTGGCCCGCGCCTGTTCCAGCAAGATCACCGCTTCATGACCGAAATCGCCGCCGCCGCCGCCGTACACAGCAGGCGTGCTGACGCACAGCAAACCATTCGCGCCCGCCTCGCGCCAGACATCGGGCCCCATCTTGCCGGCGGCGCGGTATTGCGCCGCGTTGGGCACCCATTTGTCGGCGATGTAGCGGCGTACGCTGTCTTGCAACATGCGGTGTTCTTCGGTGATCCACGGCGACGGAAAGTTGGGCAAGCTCATTTGGTATTGAGTTGTTTGCGAACCGTTGCATTGATGACCCGTAATTCGGCCAGTGTGGCCGCTATGTGCGCGCGCTTGGTTTCCAGCGCTGCAATCGCCTTGTCGGTGCGGTCCAGCACAAACGTCATCTGCTGCGCGCGGCCTTCACCGTGGGCGCCGTACAGGTCCAGGTAGTGTTTGATCTCGGCAAGGCTGGCGCCAATCGCCTTGCTGCGCAGGATGAGCGCCAGCCGCGCCCTGTCGCGCCGCGTGTAGACACGGGTGCCACCGACACGCCGCGGCGCCAGCAGGCCTTTGTCTTCATAGAAGCGAATGCTGCGCAGCGTGATGCCGAATTCAGCGCACAACTGGGCAATGCCGAACAGTTCACCGTCGGCCTGGTCGCGGTGCGAATTCACCACCGCCTGCGCCGTGGTGGTGGCCGCACGCCGCGTGGCCTGCGGTGCCGCAAGCATGTTCACACCACGCGCTGCAGCTTCATGGCCACGGCCATGTCGCCACTGACCTTGAACTTGCCCATCATGAAGCCGGTGGCCGGTTCCAACTCACCGCTCATCAGCGCAGCCAGGTTGGCCAGCGTGATGGCCACCGTGCAGTCGGCTTCCTTGTTCTCGTTGCTCACGCTGTTGGGGGTGCTCTTGCCGTCGATAAAGGCCACGCCATCAGCGCCGCAGTCAAACTTCAGCGTCGCGTTGAGGCCGCTGGAATCACCCACCTTGGCGCGCAGGGCTTCGGTGCAGGCTTGCATGTCCATGAAAAGCTTCCGGTCACAGTGATGATGGCCGGCATGCTAGGGCGGTCGGTTGCGCTGCGCATCCGCGTATTTACCTATTGGTCATTCGGTTGACGTTAACGTTACCCTGGCGCCTAATGCCGCACTGCAAACCCGACCTGCAACACCCGCACCGCACCCATGACCGAAAACCTTGCCGCCACACGCTACGCCAGCGTCTTTCGCCCCGGCCTGTTTGCGGGCCAGGTGGTGTGGGTCACCGGCGGCGGCAGCGGCATCGGCCGCTGTGTGGCGCACGAACTGGCTGCCTTGGGCGCGCAGGTGCTTGTCAGCGGTCGCACGCAAGACAAACTGGACCGCGTGGCCGCAGAGATAACGCAAGACGGTGGCCGCTGCAGCACCGCGGCTTTTGACATCCGCGACGAAGAAGCGGTGAAGGCTGGCGTGGCCGCCGTCATCAAACAGCATGGCCCGGTGGCCGGGCTGGTGAACAACGCCGGCGGCCAGTTCCCGGCGCCACTGCTTGCGATCAGCAAAAAGGGCTTCGACGCCGTGGTGGCCAACAACCTGACCGGCGGCTTCTTGATGATGCGCGAACTCTTCAACCAGTGCATGCAGGCCCACGGCGGGGCCATCGTCAACATGACGGCCGACTTCCGCAATGGCATGCCCGGCATGGGCCACAGCGGCGCGGCACGCGCCGGCATGGCCAACTTGACGGCCACCGCTGCCTTCGAATGGGCGCACGCCAACGTGCGCGTCAACGCGGTGGCGCCAGGGTGGATAGCCTCCAGCGGCATGGACACCTACGGCGGCGCGATGAAGGCGTTGATACCCAGGCTGAAGCAGCATGTGCCGCTGCGCCGCCTGGGCGTGGAAGCCGAGGTGAGTGGCGCGATGGTGTTTCTGCTGTCGCCGGCGGCGGCCTTCATCACCGGCATCACACTGCAAATTGACGGTGCTGCTTCATTGGGCAGCGATATCTTTCCGCTGGGCGATACATCGACATCGGTGCCGTTTGACGGCTTTCACCGTGCGCGCACCCCCGAGGTGTTGAAGTAATGCCCGCGCTGGGCAGCAGCCTCAACCCACAGTCGGCCGCCTTCGCGGCCAACGCACAGCGCATGCAGCAGCGCCTGGACGAAGTGCTGGCGCTGCAGGCCAGGGTGGTGGCCGAATCTGAAAGCAAGCGCGCCAAGTTCGAACAGCGCGGTCAATTGCTGCCGCGTGAACGTGTGGCGCGGCTCATCGACCGCGGCAGCGACTTTCTCGAACTCAGCCCGCTGGCCGGCCTGGGCATGCATGACGACGACGGCAAGAAAAGCCTGCAGGGCGGCGGCAGCATCGTCGGCATCGGCGTGGTGGCCGGCAAGCGCGTGCTTGTCAGCGCCAGTGACAGCGCGGTGAAGGGCGGCACCATCGCACCGATGGGCCTGAAAAAGGCCTTGCGCGCGCAGCAACTGGCGCGCGAAAACAAGCTGCCCTTGATTGCGCTGGTGGAAAGCGGTGGCGCCAATTTGATGTACCAGGCCGAAATCTTTGTCGACGGTGGCCGCACTTTTGCCAACCAGGCGCGGCTGAGCGCGGCCGGCATTCCGCAAATCGCCGTGGTGCATGGCGCTTCGACCGCCGGCGGCGCCTACCTGCCGGGCTTGAGTGATTACGTGGTGCTGGTGAAAGGCCGCAGCAGCATCTACCTGGCCGGCCCGCCGCTGGTGAAGGCGGCCATTGGCGAAGACACCAACGAAGAAGAACTGGGCGGCGCACAGATGCACGCCGAAGTGACTGGCCTGGGCGAGTACCTGGCCGACAACGACGCCCACGCCATCGCGCTGACGCGCGAACTGATGGACAAGCTGCCGTGGGACACCGTGGTGACTGCAACCAGCCCAAACAGCGCAAACGGCCCAAGCAGCGCAAGCGCCGCCTCCGCAGCCGAGCCGTTGTTCGCCGCCGCAGAACTGCTGGGCGTGGTGCCTGCTGACGAACGCGCCCCGTATGACGTGTGCGAAGTCATCGCCCGCATTGCCGACGGCAGCGACTTCCTCGAATTCAAAGCCAACTACGCTACCGATACCGTGTGTGGCCACGCCCGCATTCACGGCCATGCGCTGGGCATCATTGGCAACAACGGGCCGATACAACCCACGGGTTCTGCCAAGGCCGCGCAGTTCATCCAGCTGTGCGACCAAAGCGGCCTGCCGCTGGTCTTTTTGCAGAACACCACCGGCTACATGGTCGGCAAAGCCGCCGAACAAGCCGGTGCCATCAAACACGGCAGCAAAATGATCCAGGCCGTGGCCAATGCCCGCGTGCCCAAATTCACGGTGGTGTTGGGCGGCAGTTTTGGCGCCGGTAATTACGGCATGTGCGGTCGCGGGTTCGATCCGCGTTTCATCTTCAGCTGGCCCAGCGCGCGCACCGCCGTGATGGGCGGCGCGCAGGCCGCCAAGGTGATGGACATCGTCAACCGCAACAAGCTGGCGCGCGCGGGCTTGCCCGCCAACGACGAAGCGCTGGCCGCGATGAGCGACGCGCTGCGCCAACGCCTTGACGCAGAAAGCCATGTGCTGTTTGGCACCGCGCGCTTGTGGGACGACGGCGTCATAGACCCGCGCGACACACGTCGCTTGTTGGGTCTGTGCCTGGCCATCACCCGCGAAGCTGAACAACGACGACTGCGACCCAACACTTTCGGCGTCGCACGCTTTTAAGGAGACAGCCATGAAATTCACACTCGAACACCGCCAACTTGAAGACACCGTCGTCAAGTTCTGCGACAAGGAAATCAACCCCTTCGTGGCCGAATGGGAGAGAGAAGAACAGTTCCCTTCGCACGCGGTCTTCAAGAAGCTGGGCAAGCTGGGTTTGATGGGCCTGAAATACCCGGAAGAGTTCGGCGGCGCCGGCCTCGATTTTTCCTACAGCATGGTCATGGCCGAAGCCCTGGGCCAGTGCAATTGCGGCGGCGTGCCGATGGCCATCGGCGTGCAGACCGACATGGCGACACCGGCATTGGCGCGTTTTGGCAGTGATGAATTGCGCAAGGAATACCTCACGCCCACCATCGCTGGTGATGTCGTCGCCTGCCTGGGGGTCAGTGAAGCCGGCGGCGGCAGTGATGTGGCGGCCATCAAGACCACAGCCAAAAGTGACGGCGCTGACTACCTCATCAACGGCAGCAAGATGTGGATCACGAATGGGCTGCAAGCAGACTGGTGTTGCCTGCTGGCCAACACGTCTGACGGCCCGCCGCACAAGAACAAAAGCCTGATCGTGGTGCCGATGGACGCACCCGGCATCACACGCCAGAAAATCCACAAGCTGGGCATGCACAGCAGCGACACGGCGCAACTGTTCTTCGACAACGTGCGTGTGCCGAAAAGAAATCTCATCGGCCAGGAGGGCCTGGGCTTCACCTTCCAGATGCTGCAATTTCAGGAAGAACGTTTGTGGGGTGCGGCCGGCTCACTGCGCAGCCTTGACCGTTTGATAGACCAGACGATCGACTACACGCGCCAACGCAAAGCATTCGGCAAGAGCATTCTGGACAACCAGGTGGTGCATTACCGGCTGGCCGAATTGCGCACCGAAGTGGAAGCGCTGCGCGCTTTGGCCTACCGCGCGGTGGAGATGTATGTGGGCGGCAAGGACGTGACCAAACTCGCCAGCATGGCCAAGCTGAAAAGCGGCCGGCTGAGCCGCGAGGTCACCGATGCCTGTTTGCAATATTGGGGCGGCATGGGCTTCACGGCCGACAACCCCGCCAGCCAGGCCTACCGGGACAGCCGGCTCATCAGCATCGGCGGCGGCGCTGATGAAGTGATGCTGGGCATCATCTGCAAGCTCGAAGGCACGCTGCCCGGGAAGGGTTTGTGAGCGCGAACGAGGTGAGTTTGCTGACCCTGGCGCTGAAGCGCGAAGGCCCGGTGCTGCACATCACGCTGAACCGGCCCGAGGTGCGCAACGCGATGTCGCTGGCCATGGTGCGCGAACTGCGTGCGGCGCTGTTGCAGGCCGAGGGTTCGGGCAGCATGCGCGTCATCGTGTTGCGCGGCGCCGGCGGCCATTTCTGCGCCGGTGCTGATTTGAAAGACATGGCCGCGGCACGCCAACAACTGGACAGCAACCCCAAGGCCGTGGTGGAAGTGAACGCAGCATTCGGCGATTTGTGCGTGGCCTTCGCCAACACCGGCCTGGCCATGGTGGCGGTGCTGGAAGGCACGGTGATGGGCGGCGGTCTGGGCCTGGCCTGCGTGGCCGACGTGGCCCTGGCCGGCACCAGTGCGGTGTTCCGCTTGCCCGAAACATCGCTGGGCGTGGTGCCGGCGCAGATAGCGCCCTTCCTGGTCGAACGGCTGGGTTATGCGGAAGCCAAACGCCTGGCCGTTAGCGGCGGCCGGCTGGACGCGCAGGCCGCGCTTGATTTGCGCCTGGTCCACGCCATGCATGCTGCTGGAGCGTTAGACAAGGCGCTGGCCGCGGTGCTGGCCGACATCCTGCAATGTGCGCCGGGCGCCGTGGCGGCCACCAAGGCATTGATGGCCAAAGCGCGCTTTCACTCACCGGCCGCACTGGTGCAGGAAGCGGCCGAAGTGTTTGCGCAAGCAGCGCTGGGCCCCGAAGGTCTGGAAGGCACGACGGCGTTTTTGCAGAAACGCAAGGCCAACTGGGTGCCTCAGTAGCGCTCAGCAAAATCCTCACCGTCAAGCGCTGAAATGTTCACGAAAATCCTCATCGCCAACCGCGGGGACAACGGCTGCAAGGCCGTTGCGGCGAAGCCAAATTGCCTGGTGCGCGCAGCGCATGCAGGCCATATCCCCGCGCGCTGAAATGTTCACGAAAATCCTCATCGCCAACCGCGGGGAGATCGCCTGCCGGGTCATGCGCACAGCGCACCGGCTGGGCTACCGCACCGTGGCCGTCTACAGCGATGCCGACGCGAACGCACCGCATGTGCAGCAGGCCGATGAAGCCGTGTGCATCGGCCCACCGCCGGCAGCAGCGTCTTACCTGAACATCGAGGCATTGCTGGCCGCAGCGCGCGCCACCGGCGCCGATGCCATCCACCCCGGCTACGGTTTCTTGAGCGAACGTGCCGACTTCGCGCAAGCCTGCGCCGACGCTGGCCTGGTGTTCATCGGCCCGCCGCCGGCGGCCATCACCGCGATGGGCCACAAGGCGCGCGCCAAGCGCCGCATGCTGGAAGCGGGCGTGCCTTGCGCGCCGGGGTATCTTGGCGACGACCAGGACGACGATCACCTGGCGGCTGAAGCCAAGAAGCTCGGCCTGCCCCTGCTGGTCAAGGCCGTGGCCGGCGGCGGTGGCCGTGGCATGCGGCTGGTGCGCGAACCCGCCGAATTGCCGCAAGCGCTGGCCGGCGCGCGGCGTGAAGCGATGAGTGCCTTTGGTGACGGCACGCTGATGCTGGAACGCTTGATCGAAAACAGCCGCCACATCGAAGTGCAGGTCTTCGCCGACGCCCACGGCCATGCCGTACACCTGGGCGAACGCGACTGCACGGCGCAGCGGCGGCGGCAAAAGGTCATCGAAGAAGCGCCTTCGCCGGTGGTCACGCCCGCGCTGCGCGCAGCGCTGGGCGCTGATGCCGTGGCCGCCGCTTTGGCCGTGGGTTACCGCGGTGCGGGCACGGTGGAATTCATCGTCGATGCGCAGATGCAGCACTTCTTTCTGGAGATGAACACGCGGCTGCAGGTGGAACACCCGGTCACAGAATGCATCACCGGGCTGGACCTGGTGGAATGGCAATTGCGCGTGGCCCAGGGTGAAGCATTGCCGCTGACGCAAGCGCAGATCACCTTCAGCGGCCACGCCATTCAAGCCAGGTTGTATGCAGAAGATCCGTACGACGGCTGGAAGCCGCAGGCCGGGCGCATCCTGGGCTGGCGCCCCGTCATTGGAAAGCTCGGCGCTGACCAGCGGGCGGGTGATCTGAACAACGTCCGCATCGACCACGGCATTGCCGAAGGCGACGATGTTTCGCCTTACTACGACGCCATGGTGGCCAAGTTCGTGGCCCACGGCCACGACCGCGCCGACGCCGTGCGCCGGCTCACCCGTGCGCTGGAAAACACACCGCTGCTGGGCCTGGCCAACAACGGGCGCTTCCTGCGTGACCTGCTGCTGCACCCGCAGTTCACACAAGCGCAACTGACGACCACGCGGCTGGACGAATGGGCCACCCGTGGCGAGGCTTTGCTGCAGCGCCCCGCGCCACCCGAAGCCGCGTGGCGCCTGGCCGCTGCTGTGCTGGCCCGTGCTGATGAAGGCATGCGGCCGGCCAGCGTGCAGGCTTTCGACCTAACGCTGCAATGGCACGGCCAGACACGCACGCTGCGCGCGCCGGTGGCGGGCGTGCAGGTGCATGCGCTGGAAGGCGGGCAACTGCACTGCACGATTGACGGCGTGCAACAGCGCCTGCCTTGCTTGCGTGAAAGCGTGCGTGAAGGCGCGGCACTGCACCTGGCCTGGCAAGCGGCTGTCTTCGTCTTCGCCGAAGCCTCGCCCTACCCGGTGGCTGCAAACACCAACGACCCGCGCCAAGCCCGCGCCCCCGTGGCTGGCGTGGTGGCGCAGGTGGCGGTGGCGGTGGGCGATGCCGTCATCGCCGGCCAGCCGCTGCTGTGTGTCGAAGCCATGAAGATGGAAATGTGGCTGCACGCCGGCGCCGCCGGCACGGTGCGGGCGCTGCATGCAAACATCAAAGATGCGGTGGCTGCCGGCACCGTGCTTGTGGAACTGGAGATCGCGCCATGAACACCGACAAAGCCATCATCACCTGCGCCCTCACCGGCGTGCTGACCAACCCGCAACAACACCCGGTGCCGGTGACACCGGCGCAGATGGCCGCCGAGGCGCGTGACGCCTTCAACGCCGGCGCCAGCATCATGCATGTGCACCTGCGTGCGCAGGAAGAAGGCTTCGGCCACATGCCCAGCTGGGACCCCGACGTGGCCGAGGCGGTGGTGAACGCCATTCGCGATGCCTGCCCCGGCGTCATCATCAACCTGACCACCGGCGTGGTGGGCAAAGACATCAGCGGCCCGCTGGCCTGCTTGCGCCGTGTGCGGCCCGAAGCCGCGGCCTGCAACGCCGGCACGCTGAACTATTTGAAGATCAAGGACAACGGGGAATGGGCCTGGCCGCCGATGGTTTTTGACAACCCGGTGAGCAAGGTGCAGGCCATGCTGGACGTGATGAACGAGCTGCACATCCACCCCGAGTTCGAGTGTTTCGATGTCGGCATCGTGCGCAGCGTGGGTATGTATTTGAAGGCCGGCATGGTGAGCCCGCGCGAAGAACCGTCCACTGCGGACGGTTCTTCGGCTGGCGAACGCCCGGGCCGTGCTCGGCCCGGGTTTAGCGGCCAAGTCTCTCTCAACTTCGTCATGGGCGTGGCCAGTGGCATGCCTTGCGATGCCGATTTGCTGGCGCTGCTGCCCCGCTACGCACCGGCCGATGCGGTGTGGCAAAGCACGCTGATAGGCCGCACAGAAATCTGGCCCGTGCACCAGAAAACGGCAGAACTGGGCGGCATGCTGCGCACCGGCCTGGAAGACAGTTTCTACCTGCCCAGCGGCGCACGCGCCAGCGGCAATGGCGTGATGATCGAAGCGCTGGCGGCCTGCGCGCGCCAGGCCGGGCGCGACGTGGCCACGCCCACTGAGGCGCGTGCGCGGCTGGGCCTGCGCGCTGCGGTATCGGCCGCGGCGTCCGCGGCTGCATAACAGCGCGATGACTGCCGCATGACCACTCTGGTGCCCCGCAGCGTGGCCGAGCAGGCCCACCTGGAAGCCGCACTCGCAGACCTGTTCGAGCACAAGATCAGCTTCAACCAGGTGCTGGGCCTGAAGATTGCCGCCGCCCGGCCCGGCGACATCCGCGCCACCTTGGCCATGCGCGCCGAACTGGTGGGCCACTACACCTATGGCCGGCTGCACGGCGGCGTGATCTCCGCGGTGCTGGATTCGTTGGGCGGCCTGGCCTTGATGGTCGGTATTGCCGAGCGCTTCCCGCACGACAACACGCTGCAGGTGATGCAGCGTTTCTCAAAAATGGCGACCATCGATTTGCGCGTGGATTACCTGCGCCAGGGCCTGGGCCTGCACTTCACCGCCAGTGCCGAAGTCACGCGCCTGGGCGGTCGCATTGGCAACACGCAGATGCGGCTGGTCAATGATGCAGGCACTTTGATCGCCACCGGCGCAGCGGCCTACGTGGTGGCTTGATCGTCAGCGCACCGGGCTTGCGCGCCGTTGCGCCGCCCCCATCTGGCACCATCCCACCACCACCGCAGCGTGCCCGCGGGCACCCCCAGCAGCCATGAACGTGTTTGCCACCCCCAGCAAGATCACTTTGGCCGCCGCTGCCTTGCTGGGCGCAGCAGCGGCCTTCTTCGCCGTGCCCGCGCTGGTGCAAAGCCGCACCGATGCTGCGGCGCCACGGGCCATTGCAGCCCGCGGCGCGCTCGCCGCCGACGAGCTGGGCAACATCGAATTGTTCAAGAAAACCTCGCCTTCGGTGGTCCACATCACCAGCCTGGGCGCGCAGCGCGACATGTTCAGCGCCAACGTGCAGCAGGTGCCGCGCGGCACCGGCACCGGCTTTGTGTGGGACGACGCCGGCCACATCGTGACCAACTTCCATGTCATTCAGGGCGCCAGCGGCGCGCGTGTGACCCTGGCCGACCAGACCACCTTCGACGCCAAGCTGGTGGGCACTTTTCCCGACCGCGACCTGGCCGTGTTGAAGATCGAAGCACCCAAGGAAAAGCTGCCGCCGATTGCGGTCGGCACCAGCCGCGACCTGGCCGTGGGCCAGCGTGTCTACGCCATCGGCAACCCCTTCGGCCTGGACCAGACGCTGACCACCGGCATCGTCAGCGCGCTGAACCGCGAAATCGAATCCTTCAACAGCCGCACCATACGCGGCGTGGTGCAGACAGACGCGGCCATCAACCCCGGCAATTCCGGCGGCCCGCTGCTGGATTCAGCCGGCCGGCTGATCGGCGTCAACACCCAGATCGCCAGCCCCAGCGGCGCCAGCGCGGGCATCGGTTTTGCCATTCCGGTGGACGAGGTCAACCGCATCGTGCCGCGGCTGCTGCGTGACGGGCGTTTTGTGCGGCCGGCGATAGGCGTTTCAGCCGGCGCGCCGGGTTTGCAGCGCGCGCTGAACCTGCCCAAGGGCGTGATCGTGGTGCAGGTGGGCGCGGGCTCGCCAGCGGCCAAAGCCGGGCTGCAGGCCTTTCGCCGCGGTGGCCGCGGCGAAGTGCTGCAAGGTGATGTCATCACCGCCATCAACGGCGAAGCCATCAAAGACCTGGACGACATGCTGGAGGTGCTGGAACGCCGCCAGCCCGGCGACAGCGTTACCTTGAGCGTGTGGCGCGAAGGCCAGACGCGCAAGCAGAACCTGGTGCTGGCGGCATCTGAATGACCCGCCAGTGCATGAAAGATCGCCGCGGCTGGACCGACACACAGACATCAAGCAAGAGAACACCATGCAAAGACGCCAACTGATGAACCTGCTGTCTGCCCTGTTGTCCGCATTTGGTTTTGGCAGCGCCACCCAGGCCGCGCCAGCCGCCAACGCCAAGCCAGCCACGCCCGCACCGCGCGCTGACCGCTTGACGCTGGACGACGCCGAATGGAAGCGCCGCCTGCCCGCCGCCAGCTATGAAGTGCTGCGCCACGAAGGCACCGAACGCCCTTACAGCAGCGCGCTGAACGCAGAAAAGCGCGCTGGCACGTACCAATGCGCGGGCTGCGAGCTCGCCTTGTTCAGCGCGGCCTTGAAGTTCGACAGCGGCACCGGCTGGCCCAGCTTCTTCAATACCCTGCCCGGCACTGTGGAAACGCGCACCGACTTCAAGCTGATATTGCCGCGCACCGAATACCACTGCGCGCGCTGCGGCGGCCACCAAGGCCATGTCTTTGACGACGGCCCGCGCCCCACCGGCAAACGCTATTGCAACAACGGCGTGGCATTGCGTTTTGTGGCTGAAACAGCATGAAGGGCCTGTCACTTCGTGAGCACGCAGCGAGAACGTTGACGCTGGCCGTGACGCTGGCGCTGGCCTTGCTGGGCGCTGGCCTGACGGTGTTCCAAGCCCAAGCCCAAACCCAAACTCAAACCCCTGCCACCACCCCCGCAGCCACCGCCCAGGCGACCTTTGCCGGCGGCTGTTTCTGGTGTGTGGAAGCCGACTTCGACAAGGTGCCTGGGGTCATTTCCACCACCTCGGGCTATACCGGCGGCAGCGTGGTCAACCCCAGCTATGAACAGGTGTCGGGCCACCGCACCGGCCACGCCGAAGCGGTGCTGGTGGTCTATGACCCGGTGCGCGTGAGCTATGAAACGCTGTTGCAGAAGTATTGGCACAGCATCGACCCGACCACCAAGGACCGCCAGTTCTGCGACAGCGGCAGCCCTTACCGCACCGCCATCTTCACGCACAACGCAGCGCAAGAAGCCGCGGCCAAGGCATCGCTGGCGGCACTGGAAAAAAGCAAGCCTTTCAAAGACCCCGTGGTCACCACCATCCAGCCTGCCGGGCCCTTCTACCCGGCCGAGGACTACCACCAGGACTACTACAAGAAGAACCCGGTGCGCTACAACTACTACCGCTTCTCTTGCGGGCGCGACGCCCGCTTGCAGCAGCTGTGGGGCACGGCGCCCTGAACGCGCACATGCCCCAAATGCGCCGCTGCGCTGGCGCTGGCGCTACTTGTAAAGCGGCTCTTCCCACCAAGGAAACCACGGCGGCAGGTCTTCTGAAACGCGGTCGGCAAACTGCGCCGGGCGCTTTTCCAGAAAGGCTGTGACGCCTTCTTTGGCATCGGCTGCCGCACCGCGCGAGAAGATCGCGCGGCTGTCAACGCGGTGTGCTTCCATGGGGTGCGCAGCGCCCAGCATGCGCCACATCATTTGGCGTGTGAGCGCCACGCTCACGGGGGCTGCGTTGTCGGCAATCTCGTGCGCCAATGCCAGCGCAGCGGGCAGCAGATCAAGGTCTGCCAGCACCTGGCGCACGAGGCCGCCTTGCAGCGCTTCGGTGGCGTCGAACACGCGCCCGCTCATGGTCCATTCCAGCGCGCGGCTGATGCCCACCACGCGTGGCAAGAACCAGCTACTGCAGGCCTCGGGCGTGATGCCGCGGCGCGCGAAGACAAAGCCAAAGCGTGCGCTGGCGCTGGCCAGGCGCACGTCCATAGGCAGCAGCATGGTGGCGCCGATGCCCACCGCCGGGCCGTTGATGGCGCCTATCACCGGCTTCAGGCAATTGAAGATGCGCAAGGTGACGCGCCCGCCACCGTCGCGCACCGATTCATGGCCCCAGGCGATGGCGTCGCCAGTTTGTGCGGCGACAGCTTCGGGGCGGTCGCTGCGCGCGGCGTAGTTGAAGGTCTTGCCACCTTGCGACAGATCGGCCCCGGCGCAGAAAGCACGGCCGGCGCCGGTGACTACCACGGCGCGCACGTTGTCGTCGGCATCGGCACGGTCAAACGCGGCAACCAGCGCGTTCATCATCTCGACATTGAAAGCGTTCAGCTTGTCGGGCCGGTTCAAGGTGATGGTCAGTACGTGGTCCTTGCGTTCGGTGGTGACGACTTCAGTGGTCATGGCATGTCTCCAGTAGCGCGGAGTATCGTTCCCACCACCAATGGGAGACACGCATGGATGACAGCGCCATTCACGACATCATTCACGACACCGTTCAAGACACCGTCCACTACCGCATCTGCCCGCTGTGCGAAGCCTGCTGCGGGCTGGACGTGCACACCCAGGGTGGCCGCGTCAGCCACATCCGCGGCGCCGACCACGATGTCTTCAGCCGTGGCTACATCTGCCCCAAGGGCGTGGCGCTGAAAGACCTGCACGAAGACCCCGACCGCCTGCGCACGCCGCTGCTACGCCGCGATGGCCAACTGCAGCCCGCCACCTGGGAACAAGCCTTTGCCGAGATCGAGCAGCGCCTGCCTGCGGTGATGCAGGCGCATGGGCGCGATGCGGTGGCCGTGGCGGTGGGCAACCCGGCAGCGCACAAGATGGGCCTGCTGCTGTACTTCAGCCGCCTGGCCAAAGCACTCGGCACGAAGAACGTGTTTTCGGCCAGCACACTGGACCAGATGCCCAAGCAACTTTCCAGCGGCTGGATGTTTGGCCACTGGCTCAGCATTGCGGTGCCAGACATCGAACGCAGCCAGTTCCTGCTGGTCATCGGCGCCAACCCCATGGCCAGCAACGGCAGTCTGTGGACAGTGCCCGATTTTCGCGCCAAAGCCAGGGCGCTGCGGGCCCGCGGCGGCAGGCTGGTGGTGATAGACCCGCGCCGCACAGAAACCGCGGCCGTGGCCGACGCCCACCACTTCATACGCCCCGGCACCGACGTGCTGCTGCTGGCCGCGATGGTGCACACGCTGTTCGATGAAGGCGGGGTCCGCCTGGGCAGGCTAGCGTCGCATGTGAGTGGTGTGGACGAAGTGCGCGCCGCCGTGGCAGCCTTCACACCCGAGCGCGTGGCCGAACGTTGCGCCATCGCGGCACCCGTGATCCGCAGCCTGGCGCGCGAACTGGCGGGCACCGAGCGCGGCTGCGTCTACGCCCGCATCGGCACCTGCACCCAGGCTTACGGCACGCTGTGTTCGTGGCTGGTCGATGTGTTGAACGTATTGACCGGCCATCTGGACGAAGCCGGCGGCGCGATGTTCCCCAAAGCCGCAGCCTTTGCGCAGAATACCCAAGGGCCCGCGGGGCGCGGGCGCGGCATCAGCGTGGGCCGCCACCACGCCCGCGTCAGCGGCGCACCCGAAGTGTTTGGTGAGCTGCCCATGACCTGCCTGGCCGAAGAGATAGAAACCGCGGGCCCCGGCCAGGTGCGCGCGCTCATCACCATCGCCGCCAACCCGGTCTTGTCTTCACCCGGCGGCGCAAGGCTTGCCAAAGCGCTGGACGGGCTGGACTTCATGGTCAGCCTGGACATCTACATCAACGAAACCACGCGCCATGCCGATGTCGTGCTGCCGGGTTTGAGCGCGCTGGAAGACAGCCACTACGACGTCGCCTTTCCGCAATTCAGCTTTCGCAACCACGCACGTTTCAGCGCGCCAGTGTTTGCGCCCGCGGCCGACCACCCCGCCGAGTGGGAAACGCTGCTGCGGCTGGCCGCCATCGCCAAGGGCCTGGGCGCCAAGGCCGATGTGCATGCGCTGGACGACGCATTGCTGGCGGATGATGTGCGCAAGCTGGCCGGCGACAGCACGCCGCAGGTGCTGGCCGCCGTGGCCGGGCGGCGTGGCCCTGAGCGCCTGCTCGACCTGGCCTTGCGCAGCGGCCCGTATGGCGACGCCTTCGGTCTGAAGCCGAACGGCCTGAACCTGGCCCAGGTGCAGGCCGCCGGCGGTGGCATCGACCTGGGCGAATTGCAGCCCCGTGTGCCCGAGGTGCTGCGCACACCCAGCGGCAAGATCGAACTCGCGCCCGCCGCGCTGCTGGCCGATCTGCCGCGCGCACTGAACGAGCTGCATGTGGCCACGCCGCCGCTGGTGGTGATAGGCCGGCGCGACATGCGCAGCAACAACAGCTGGATGCACAACCTGCCGCTGCTGGCCAAGGGGCCGTTCCGCGGCACGGCGCTGGTCCATCCGCTGGATGCACAACGCTGCGGTGTCGCCAACGGCGCCACGGCGCAACTGTTCAACCCACACGGCAGCGTGCAAGTAACGGTTGAAGTGAGTGACACGCTGATGCCCGGCGTGTTGAGCCTGCCGCACGGCTGGGGCCACAACCTGCCCGGGGCGCACATGCAACTGGCGGCAGAGCGCCCTGGCGCCAATCTGAACCTGCTGCTGGACGACAGTGCGCGCGACCCGCTGTCGGGCAACGCGGTGCTCAGTGGTGTGGCGGTGACATTGGCACCAGCCTGAACCCCTTTTTGGGGATGGCCGCGGTCTTGCTGTCGCCGCAACATCAGCGTGGCTGCACGTACAACGAGGAACGCTACCGATGTTGAGCCTGAAAATCGTCAAGGGCGTTGAGCTGGCCGAAGGCGTGTGCGCCGAGATGCGGCTGGCCGAAGTGCCGGCGCAGTTCACCATCGGCCGCGACCCCGGCAACCACTGGCCCATTCCCGACCGCACGCTGGCCATATCGGCCCGCCATTGCGCGATCGTCGCCACACCCCGCGGCGCCGTGCTGCGCGACCTGTCCACCAACGGCACCTTTGTGAATGGCGCGGTGACACGTCTGCTGGGCGACCATGCGCTGCAAGATGGTGACCGCATCGATATGGGGCCCTACACCATCGTCGTGCAAGGCGGCGCGTGGCCTGCGGCGGCACTGCCAGCCTTGGCCGTGGTGGTCGCAGCGCAGCCCGCGCTGGCCATCCAGCCCAGCGCGCCGGCCAGCACCGCGCCGCTGCGCGGTGGCGACCCCGCGGCCATGCTTTCTGGCGGCAGCCTGGCCCGTGTGGGCCTGACGGAAATCCTGCGCAATGCAGCGGCGCCCGAAGCGTCGGGCTTGCCGATGACGAAGATTCGCATCGCCTCCAGGCCGCTGGCCGCCACCCCGGTGGTCGCTGCGCCGGCCGTGGTCGCGCCAGCATTGGTGGCGCCCGCAATGCCGGCGCCAATGATGATGGCGTCGGTGGCACCCGCGCCCACAGCGCCAACGCTCACCGCCGCCCCAGCCACCGATCTGCTGGCCCACCTGGCCAGCGGCCTGGGCCTGCCCGCCGACGCTCTGGCCGGGCGCGACCCGGCGCAGGCCGCGGCGCAAGTGGGTGCGCTGGCGCGTGCGGCCGTCACCGTGCTGCGCCAGTTGCTCGAACAGCAGGCCCAGGGCCGGCGCCAGATCGGCAGCCGCGCACCGGCGCTGCTGCCCGTGCGCGACGTGAACCCCCTACGCCTGGCCAGCAGCCCCGAAGCGGCGTTGCTGGCGCTGCTGGCGCCAGGCGCCGATGTTGATGCGCCGCTGCAGCGCGCCGCCACCGAACTGGCTTCGCACCAGACACGGCTGATGGCGGCCTTTCGCGCCGCGGCCACGCGGCTGGGGCAGGACATGGCGCCCGCTTCGCTGCAAGCCGCGCTGGGCGCTGGCGCCATGCAAGGCAGCGCGCCGCAGGCCGAGCTGTGGGCGCTGTACACGCAACTCTGGCAGGGCCTGGGCCTGGCGCCGGGGCAGACCTGGGAGCGGGGTTTTCTGGAAGCCGCGCTGTTGCACCTGGCCGCTGCCTACGACGAACCCGGCAAGGCCTGAACAAGGCCGCGGCCACGCCAGAGGAGACCCCGTGAGCGACTTCTTCAGCTACAGCGGCGCGGCGCCGATGGATGGCCAGCGCCCGGCCAAACAGCGCGCCATCCTGGCCGAACTCAGCAGCGACGAGTGGGAAAAGTTCATCGGCTTTGCGGCGCGCCGGCGCTACCCCGCGGGGGCCGTGATCCTGAGCGCCGGCGACACCACACGCGCACTGTGTTTCATCGCCAGCGGCGAGGTCGAAGTACGCACCGAGAACGGCGCCAAGAAGGCAGCGCGCATGCTGCGTGGCGAGGGCGAGGTCTTCGGCATGCTGAGTTTTCTGGACGCGGCGCCCAGCGGCGTCAGCGCCACCGTCACCCCCGCCGGGCCGGTCGAATTGCTGATGCTGTTGCCCGACACGCTGGCCCAACTGGCGGCCTGGCAACCGCGCATCGCGCTGGCCCTGCTGCGCGACCTGGGCGCGCATGTGGCCGCGCGCCTGCGCTTGCTGCAGCCGGGCGATTGACATCACCCATGGCGCCACCCACCACCATCGCCATCGCGTCCACGACGGCTGCATCAGCCAACACCGCCGACCCCACCGCCGCGGCGACCCAGTTCTTCAGCAACTACACCAAGCTGCAAACGCGGGTGCCGATGGCCGTGTGGTATGCCGCAAGGGCCGCGGTGATGGCGGTGACGCTGGCGCTGGCGGGGCTGTTGATCTTCAAGCCCGAACTGGGCCTGAAACTTTTCTGGGGCCTGGCCATTCCGCTGGTGCCGGCACTGCTCGTCATTGCGCCCGGTCTGTGGCGCCAGGTGTGCCCCATGGCGACCATGAACCAGCTGCCGCGGCTGGTCGGCTTTGGCCGCGCGCTGGACCTGCCGCCGGCGCTGAAAGCATCGGCCTTTGGCATTGCGGTGGCCTTCTTCGTCGGCGCCGTGGCGCTGCGCGTGCCGCTGTTGAACCACAGCGGCGTGCTGGTGGGCGTGGGCGTGTTGACGGTGCTGGCTTTGGCCTTCGCCGGTGGCAGCGCGTTCAAGGGCCGCAGCGGCTGGTGCGGCACCTTCTGCCCGCTGGCGCCCCTTCAGCGCACTTACGGCCAGGCGCCGCTCATCGTCGTCAAGAACGGCTACTGCAACCCCTGCGTCGGCTGCCAGAAAAGCTGCTACGACTTCAACCCGCGCGCCGCCGTGTTCAGCGATGTCTACGACCTCGACCCGCGCCACGCCGCACAGCGCCGGCTCTTCATGGCCTTGCTGCCGGGGCTGGTGCTGGGCTACTTCCTGCAAGGCCAGGCACCGGCCTATGGCGAGCCCTGGCACACGCTGGTGCTGCTGGGGGCGTGCTGCGCGTCGGCCGGCCTGTACATGATCGTCGTGGCCTTTGTGCCAGCCACACCGGCCAACCCCTATCGCGTGGCGCTGCTGTTTGGCGCGCTGGCGCTGAGTGCCTTTTACTGGTTCGCCGGGCCCAGCGCTGTTCGAACCTTGGCCGGGCTGCTGGACACCGAAGCGGGCCCGCTGCTGCTGCAATCGTCACAAGCCATGGGGATCGTTTTAGCCTTGCTGCTGGCCGCCAGCGGCCTGCATGCAGAGCGGCGTTTCAAGGCCACCCAGCGCAGCAGCGCGCGGGCGGCGGGCGAAGGCCAGCGCACCGCCACCGCCTTCGGCGGCGGCACGGCATTGAAGGACAGACTGGCCCACCACGAAGCGGCCGAGGTGACAGACCGTTCATCGGGCATCACCTTCCAGGTCGCACCCGATGCCACGCTGCTGGAAGCGATAGAAGCGGCCGGGCTGAAGATCAACTTCGGCTGCCGCGCCGGCGTCTGTGGTGCCGACGCCGTGGCGGTATGCGAGGGGCATGCGCAGCTGTCACCGCCCGGCGAAGATGAGTTGGCCACGCTGCGCCGCCTGGGCCTGGAAGGCCGCGCGCGGCTGGCCTGCATGTGCACCTTCAAGGGCTTGGGCACAGGCCCCGTGCTGATAGACCGCGACCCGCATTCGGCGCATTCGGCGCCTGCGGCCAGAGTGGTGCCCCTCCACACCTTGCCGCAGATCGACCGCGCGCTGAACGTGGCGCTGCGGCGCGTCGTCATCGTCGGCAACGGCGTCGCCGGCATGGGTGTGGCGCAAGCGCTGCGGCAGGCCAGCCCCAGCGTGAAAATCGACATCGTCGGCAACGAGCCGCAGGCCTTCTACAACCGCATGGGCATAGGCCGGCTCATCTACGACAGCGAAGGCATGCAAGCGCTGAAGCTGGTGCCCGACGATTGGGCCGCCCGACAGGACATTCAAGTCTGGCCTAACACCGTGGCTGCACGCATAGACCGCGCGGCGCGGACCCTGGTGCTGGCAAATCAAAGCAAGGACGGGCCCTCCGAAGGCGAAAGCCTGCCCTACGACAAGCTGGTGCTGGCCACCGGCGCGCGCAGCACGCCGCCCGACGCGCAGTTCATGTCGCACCCGAATGCCTTTGTGCTGCGCAGCGCCGACGACGCCCGCGCGCTGCGCGACTACGTGCGCCGACGCCAGGCGCAGCGCGCGCTGGTGGTGGGCGGCGGCGTGCTGGGCGTCGAAGCCGCCGACGCGCTGCACAAGCTGGGTCTGAAGGTGACGCTGCTGCAGCGCGCCGACCGGCTGATGAACGCGCAGCTGGACGAACAAGGTGCGGCCAAGCTGGCGGCCTACCTGGAAAGCCTGGGCATCCAGGTCGTGACGCAGGCCACCGTCACACGCTATGAAGGCCAGCCGCAGTTGCAGGCGGCGTGGTTGTCACACGGCCCGCGGGTGCGTGCCGATGTGTTTGTCGCCGCGCTGGGCATACAGGCCAACACCTATCTGGCCGAGCAGGCCGGCCTGGCGCTGGGCGACAACGGCATACGCGTGGACCGCCACATGCAGACCTCAGACCCCGACATCTATGCCGTCGGCGATGTCGCCGACCTGAAGGGCACACCGCGTGGCCTGTGGCCGATAGGCGCGGCCCATGCCGGCACCGCAGTGGCGTCGTTGCTGGGTGAGCCGCTGCCCTATGCCACGCCGCGCACCGTGCTGCAGCTGAAGTGCGAGGGCATAGACCTGCGCAGCCAGGGCGACACCGTGGCGCGTGAAGGCGACGAAGACTTCCACGCCCGCGAAGGTGACGAAGCCTGGTGGCGGCTGGTGGTGCGCAGCGGCCAGTTGGCCGGTGGCCTGTACGTCGGGCCACCGGGCACGGCCAAGGCCTTCACCAAGCTGCTGCAACAGCCGCTGGATTTGGGCCCCTTGCGGGCTGATTTGCGCGCCGGCCGGCTTGACGCGCTGAAGCAGATGGGCCGCGGCTGAATCAACGGCCCGCCATCACAAACTGCTGCCCCGCGCGCTGCCAGGCTTCCATGCCACCGCGGTACCACAGCACGTTGCGGTAACCGAGCTGGATGGCGCGCAGTGCAGCGTTGTAAGACATCCAGCATTGCGGCCCGCCGCAATAAAACACCAGCGGCACATCGTTGCGGCCGGCCGTGGCCTGCTGCAAGGCCTGGGCCAGTTGCTGTTGCGTGCTGTCGTTGAAGCTGCCGGGCTGCGCTGCCCAGGCCAGCGGCATTGCGTTGGGCAGCACCTGCTGGCCGCCCAGCACATCAAACACCCGCACCGCCATGCCTTGTTGCAACAGCGGCAGCAGGCCCTTGGTGGTGATGACCTGGCCACCAGGAATCTGGTTCGGCGTGGGGCCGTGGAATGCACCGGCATGCAGTTCACGCACCGGGGCCACGCCCATGTCCTGGCGTTCCCAGGCCATCAGCGCGTCCAGCGGGCTGCCGCTGTTGGCGGCGGGGCCCTGCGGGTTGCGCTGCGTCGCTTGCGTGGGTTGCGTGGGTTGTGTGGGGAAGCTGGAGCCCGGCAGCGGCGGCAGGTTCAGGCCTTCGCTGGGGCGAATCTCCTTGATGTTTTGTGCGACCGCAAGGCCACTCAACACAAGCGTTATCAAGGGCAGCAGGCGAAGGGCTTGGCGGGTCTTCATGGTCATTGCTCCTGGTGTGTGGAAGTGGTTCAGCGGGCGGCGGCGTTCAGCCGTACCCAGGCCTGGTTCTGCAATCTGTAATAGGTGCCTGCTGCGTCTTGGGCATAGGTTTCACCGCCGCTTTGCAGCACCTGGCCGGCCGGCAGGTAGTGCGGCAGCAGGGTGCTGCGCCCACTGCTGGGGTCTGTATACGGGGCCACGCCACGGATGGCCTGGTTCGTGTAGTTGGCCACCGCCGCGCTCTGGCGCTGGCTGTTCTGGGCCCAGCCCTGGTTGTAGCTGTCGTGGCCCTGCACCACGGTCTGGTGGGCCTGCTGCTGGCCGCGAAACTGTGCCTGCTGGTGGGCCAGCGCGCCCTGCACGTTGGTGCCGGCGGCGGTCATCATGTCCCAGTAGGCAAACTGCTCGAAGCTGCCCACGGCCTGGCCGCTGGCGCGCAATTGGCCGTACTGCTGGCGCAGCCGCGGGCCGTTGGTTTGCAGGTGTTGCTGCCAGCCTTGCTGTTGCGCCTGCGCGTTCTGGCGCTGCGCGTTGCCCAGCCACTGGTTGAACTGCTGGTCAAACGCGGCGTTCTGGGCCCAGATGTTCTGGGCCTGGGCGGGTGCGGCGCAGCAAACCAGCGCGGTGGCGGCGCAGGCGAGCAGGTGGCGGGTGTTCATGGGGTGGGCTCCGTTGGGCTGGCGATGAAGGAACTTTAGGCACCGCCTGCCCCACCGTCCATGATCCCAAGGTGTCATGCCACCGGCACTGCCCTCCCCCACCACCCTGCCGCCCAGAATGCCGCGGCCGCCGCGGCTGCCAGACCTCAGCGCTTGGGCGGTCCGCCGCGTGAAGCCGGCGGACGGCCACCACCCGGGCGGCCACCCGGCGATGACGAACCGGGGCCGCGGCCACCGCCGACGCCACCGCCACCCGGGCGGCCAGACGAGCCTCCGCGGCCACCACCACCGCCGCCAAACCCGGCGCGGCCACCACCGCCCCCACCACCGCCATTGCGCTGCGTGCCACCGATGCCGATGGTCATGCGCCCCAACACGATGGGCTCGGCCTTCTCGCCGGCTGGCGGCTCGAAGCCGGGCACGACCTCGCGCGGGATGCTGCGCTTGATGAGCCTTTCGATGTCCCGCACGAATATTTCCTCGTCCAGACACACCAGGCTGATGGCCTCGCCCATCGCGCCAGCGCGGCCGGTGCGGCCGATGCGGTGGACGTAATCTTCAGGCACGTTGGGCATCTCGAAATTGACGACGTGGGGCAGCTGGTCGATGTCGATGCCGCGCGCGGCGATGTCGGTGGCCACCAGCACTTGCAGCGCACCGGCCTTGAAATCGGCCAGCGCCTTGGTGCGCGCCGTCTGGCTCTTGTTGCCGTGAATGGCCATGGCGGTGATGCGCTGGTCGTTCAGGTAATCCGTCAGCCGGTTGGCGCCGTGTTTCATGCGCGTGAAGACCAGCACCTGGTGCCATCCTCCGTTCGGGCCGGTCTTGATGAGGTGGGCCAGCAATTCCTTTTTGCGTTCACGCCCCACCGGGTGCAGCTTTTGCGCGATGTTCTCGGCCGTCTGGTTGCGGCGCGCCACTTCAATCAAAGCGGGTTCGTTCAACAGCTTGTCGGCCAGGGCCTTGATGTCGTCGCTGAAGGTGGCGCTGAACAGCAGGCTTTGTTTCTTCGCCGGCAGCACCGCCAGCACCTTCTTGATGTCGTGGATGAAGCCCATGTCCAGCATGCGGTCGGCCTCATCGAGCACGAAGATTTCGACATGGCCCAGGTCCAGCGTGCGCTGCTGGTGGTGGTCCAGCAAACGTCCTGGCGTGGCCACCAGGATGTCCACACCCTTGCGCAGCCGGTCGACCTGCGGCGACATGCCGACGCCGCCAAACATAACCATGCTGGTGAGCGGCACATGTTTGCCGTAAGTGCGCACGCTTTCTTCCACCTGGGCGGCCAGTTCGCGGGTCGGCGTCAGGATCAGGCAGCGTATGACGGTGCGGCCACGGGCGTCCTTCTTGCTGGGCTGGGCCATCAGGCGCTGCAGCATCGGCAGCACAAAGCCTGCCGTTTTTCCGGTGCCGGTTTGCGCGCCGGCCAGCAGGTCGCCGCCCTTGAGCACGGCGGGAATGGCTTGCACCTGGATGGGGGTGGGGGTTTCGTAGCCGTGTTCGCGCACCGCGCGCAGCAGCGGCTCGGCCAGGCCGAGGTCAGTGAAATGCATGGGTTAGGGTGGGCCCGCTGGGCCGTGGTTCGCTGCCTGCTGTCACCCGTTGCGGGTGCACCAGTCGGGTAGGCACGAGGGAGGATTCGATTGTCGGAATCGACCGCGACGCGATGACTGGAAGCCGCGAAGCTGTCTGCATTCTATGCGGCGGCGCAACAAAAAGGCCGGGCAGTGCCCGGCCTTCACGAGAACATTCGCAAAAACGGCCAACGGTGTTGGCCAACCTCTGTCCGGTGGGTACGTCAGGTGCGGCCCACCGCCGTCCACGCCGCGGCCACCGCATTGGCCTCGACCGAGCCGGTGCCGTACAAGTCGTTCGCGGCCCTGATGCTGGCCGTGCGCGCGCCGCTGTAGTTGGTCGACGAGGTCATGTACACCGTCAACGCGCGGTACCAGATTTTCTCGGCCTTGGCGCGGCCAATGCCCACCAGCGTGCCGTTGCCAGTGGCCACGCGCGTGTTGCCGGCCACGCAGGTTTTGCTCGGGCTGCCGTTGGTGGTGCCTTGCGCCAGCAGGAAGTAGAAGTGGTTGGCCACGCCCGACGAGTAGTGCACATCGAGGTTCTTCACGGTCGAATACCAACAATCGGCCGAGCCACCGTCGCTACTCGGCTGGATCATCGAGCGCAGGCCATTGACGCCGCCCTTGTAAATCTTCTCGCCGATGAGGTAGTCGCCCGGGTCGTTGGCGTTGGCGGCATAGAACTCGACCATGGTGCCGAAGATGTCGCTGGTGGCTTCGTTCAGGCCGCCTGATTCACCCGAGTAGGTCAGGCCCGCGGTGCGGCTGGTGACACCGTGCGTCATCTCGTGGCCGGCCACGTCCAGCGACACCAGCGGCGTGAAGGTGGTGCCGTCACCGTCGCCATAGGTCATGCAGAAGCAGCTGTCTGACCAGAACGCGTTGTTGTAGCGGCTGCTGTAATGCACGCGGTTGTAGGCACCCACGCCGTTGTTCGCAATGCCGGTGCGGCCATGCACGTTCTTGTAGTAGTCCCAGGTCACGGCGGTGCCGTATTGCGCGTCCACGGCGGCGCTTTGGGTGCTGCTTGTGGTGCCCGTGCCCCAGGCATTGTCGGCGTCGGTAAAGATGCTGCCGCCGCTGGTTCGGTTGGCCAGGTTGATGGTGTAAGTGTTGCCGCGGCTGGGGTCGCGCAATTCGTAGCCACCGCTGATGGTGTTGGTGGTCAGCGCCACCGTGCCGCTGTACAGCGACGCGCCGGCGCCTGCCGCTGCGGCGGTGTGGATGTCGTCCCAGCTTTCCAGCACGGCACCCACTTGTGCATCGACGATGACATGCTTCTCGCTGGGCGTGCCGTCGGCCTGCTCGCCGAACACGCGCACGTCCCAGGCCAGCACGGGCACATCACCGCGGGCGTAGACCACCAGTTCGGGCGCCGTGCCGCGTGTGCTGCCGCCGGCATGGGCATCCAGCGCCAGCTGGATGGCACGGCCGCCAGACAAGGCCGCGCCGCGTGCGATGTTGATGGCACGGTCCAGCGTTTGCGAAGCCTCGCGGAAGCTGCCGTTGCGGTCTGAATGCACCACCGTGTCGCCACCGATGACGACCATGCCGCGGTAGCGCCGCTGGAAGCGCACATGCTGCGCGCCGTCGTCGTCGACCAGCGCATCGCTCATCACATAGCTGTGGTCAGCACCGTGCAGCGTGCGGCCGGGAAAGGCCGTCAGGTGGGCACGGGCCCGGGCTTCCATGCTGCGCACTTGCGCCGCGCCGGGCTCGGCGGCGAAGGCCGAAGAACCGGCCAACGAGGCCGCAGCCAGTGCCAGCGCTGAAATCTTGAATCTGAACGTCATGAACAACTCCTCCAGATGAATCGAACAAGTGAAGACATGCCAAGCCCTGAAGCGCCTTTCAGCGCCCTCCGACTTGCAGGCACGGCAGCCGCAGAATAGTGGCGCGGGGCCCAGGCGGAATGGGGTTTTCACGGTCCTTGGCTTCGATGCAACAGCCGTGCAGACAGTGCCTTTGGGGCGCTCACTGATAATTGCGGGTTTCCCCGCTATTCCACCCGAGATTCCCTGCCATGGCCCAGTACGTATTTACGATGAACCGCGTCGGCAAGGTCGTGCCGCCGAAGCGGCAGATCCTGAAGAACATCAGCCTGTCCTTCTTCCCCGGCGCCAAGATCGGCGTGCTGGGCGTCAACGGCTCGGGCAAGAGCACGCTGCTGAAAATCATGGCCGGCATCGACAAGGAAATTGAAGGCGAGGCCGTGCCCATGCCGGGCCTGAACATCGGCTATCTGCCGCAGGAACCTTTGCTACCGGCCGAGCTGACGGTGCGCGAGGTGGTGGAACAAGGTGTGGGTGGCGTGCTGGCGGCGAAGAAGCGGCTGGACGAGGTGTATGCCGAATACGCCGAAGAGGACGCCGATTTCGACAAGCTGGCGGCCGAGCAGGCCGAGCTGGAAGCGGTGATCGCCGCGGCCGGTTCTGAGAACACCGACCTGCAACTGGAACTGGCCGCCGACGCTTTGCGCCTACCGCCCTGGGACGCCAAGATCGGCCTGCTGTCGGGCGGTGAAAAACGCCGTGTTGCGTTGTGCCGGCTGCTGTTAAGCAAACCCGACATGCTGTTGCTGGACGAGCCCACCAACCACCTGGACGCTGAATCGGTGGAATGGCTTGAACACTTCCTGCAGCGCTTCTCAGGCACCGTGGTGGCCATCACCCACGACCGCTATTTCCTCGACAACGCGGCCGAATGGATTCTGGAACTCGACCGCGGTTCGGGCATTCCGTGGAAAGGCAATTACTCCGACTGGCTGGAGCAGAAAGAAAAGCGCCTGGAAGTCGAGCAAAAGAGCGAAGACGCGCGCATGAAGGCGATGAAGGAAGAACTGAAATGGGTTCGTTCCAACGCCAAGGCGCGGCAGACCAAGAGCAAGGCACGGCTGGCGCGGTTTGAAGAACTGAGCGACGTCGAATACCAGAAGCGCAACGAAACCAACGAGATCTTCATTCCGGTGGCCGAGCGCCTGGGCAATGAGGTCATCGAATTTGTCGATGTCTCCAAGAGCTTTGGCGACAGGCTGCTCATAGACAAGCTCAGCTTCAAGGTGCCGGCGGGTGCGCTGGTGGGCATCATCGGCCCCAACGGCGCGGGCAAATCGACGCTGTTTCGCATGCTGCAAGGGGTCGAGAAACCCGACTCGGGCGAGGTCAAGATCGGCAAGACGGCGCAACTGGCGTTTGTCGATCAAAGCCGCGAAAGCCTGGAAAACGAAAAGACCGTTTGGCAGGATGTGTCTGGCGGGCTGGACAACATCATCGTCGGCAAATTCGTGATGCCCAGCCGGGCTTATCTGGGCCGTTTCAACTTCAAGGGCAATGACCAGCAAAAGCAGGTCGGCAGCCTGTCGGGCGGTGAACGCGGCCGGCTGCATTTGGCCAAAACGCTCGCCAAGGGCGGCAACGTGCTGATGCTGGACGAGCCTTCCAACGACCTGGACGTGGAAACGCTGCGCGCGCTGGAAGAAGCACTGCTGGAATTTGCCGGCAGCGCGATGGTCATCAGCCACGACCGCTGGTTTCTGGACCGCATCTGCACCCACATCCTGGCCTGTGAGGGCGACTCGCAATGGTTCTTCTACAACGGCAATTACCAGGAATACGAAGCCGACAAGAAGAAGCGGCTGGGTGAAGAAGGCGCGCGGCCCAAGCGCGTGCGTTTCAAGCCGATTCGCTAAGTCGTAAGTGGCGCGCGCGGGCACCCAAGACGTGCAGGGCTGCGCGCCAGCAGCGCAGCAGGGGGGCGGGCTTTGGCCCACAATGAACGACGACCCTCTGGCGCCTGGCGCCCGCCGCACCATGCGCACACCCAAATACCTTCCTCGCGCGGCCTTTGTTGCGGTGGCCTCCGGTCTGCTGGTGGCCTGCGTGCAAGCGCCCCAGGTGGCCGGGCCCGAGGTCAAGAACCCGGCGTCTGTGGCGCCTTTGCCTGCGGTGCCTGCCGCAGCCGCGGTGTTCGCTGCGACACCCGCCCGGCCTGCCAGCGGCGCGGCATCGGGTTCGGGGTCTGGGTTGGCCAACACCTCGCCCCTCAATGCGATGGCCAACGTGCTGTCCAACGGCAGCCCGCCGGCGCCACCCGGCCCGCCGCCGTTTGCCGCCGTCATCAAGGACGCTCGCCGCATCGACGGCCCTCTGGTGCTGTGGCAAAAGGAAGAAAAGGTCTGGATAGAGTTGCTGCCGGCGCAATTCGGCCAGCTCTTTTTGCTGTCGCCCAAGATCAAGAGCGGTGTCAGTGAAGCCTGGGTGTTAGGCGGTTTGATGGCCATGCCCATCAACGGCGCCGGCGGTGCGCAGGTGGTGGAATTCGTGCGCGTCCACAACCAGGTGCGTCTGCAGGCCCGCAACACCGACGCCCTGGCCAAAGCCGGCACGCCGGAAGCGCGCGCCGTGGCCGACAGCTATTCGCACAGTCTGCTGGCTTCGGTGCCCGTGGTCAGCCAGCCCCACCCCGACCGCAAGAGCGTGCTGGTGGAAGCGCACAGCATCTTTCTGGGCGACATGCTGGGCATCGGCATGATGTTGCAGCGCGGCCTGCGCCAGGGCTATGTGCTGGACCGCAACAATTCGCTCATCACCGCGGTGCGCGGCACGCTGCAGGCGACGACGCTGGAAACGCAAAGCCACTTCTACACCGGCAACCTGGGCACACCACTCTCTGGCGCGCCGCCGGGCGCCCCGGTGCCACTGCTGCCACGCTACCTGCCCGACGCGCGCAGCCTGCTGGTGACGCTGAACTATTCACTCGCGCCGCTGCCTGAGGTGCCGATGCCGGCGCGCCGCGCCGACCCCCGCATCGGCCTGTTCACCAGCACCGTGCTCGATTTCTCTGACGACCTGCCGCTGTCACCGCGCCAACGCTACGTGAACCGCTGGCGGATGGAGAAAAAAGACCCAGCGGCGGACATCTCAGAGCCCGTCAAGCCCATCACCTTCTGGATCGACCGCAACGTGCCGCTGGCCTACCGCGAAACAGTGCGCGCGGCGATCCTGGAATGGAACAAGGCCTTCGAGAAAATCGGCATCAGCGGCGCCATCAAGGTGGAACAACAGCCCGACGACGCCAAATACGACACGCTGGATTTCGGCTATCCGTCGGTGCGCTGGATGATGAACGCCGACCCGATGTTCAGCGCCATCGGGCCCAGCCATGTCGACCCGCGCACGGGCGAGATTCTGGACGCCGATATCGCCTTCGAAGGCATTGCCACGCGCAACGTGCGCGGCCTGCGTTCGCAGGTGCTGGGGGCCAGCGCCGCGGCGGGATCAACGGCATCTGCGGGCACGGTGTCTGCCTTTGCGCGCCTGTTCGAGCCCCCGGCTGAACTGGCCAACAGCGCTGTGATGCCACCCGAATTGATGCGCTGCCAGCACAGCGCCCTGGGCGCCGAACAACTCGGGTATGCGCTGGACCTGATGGAAGCGCGCGGCGAGATGGAAGCCGACAGCCCGACGGCACAGTTGTTTGTGCAGGACTATGTCAAGGAAGCCATCATGCACGAGGTAGGCCACGCTTTGGGCCTGCGCCACAACTTCCGCGCTTCACGCGCCTACACCGAAGCGCAACTGGCCGACGCCGAATTCACGCGCGCCAATGGCACCACGGGGTCGGTGATGGAATACAACGCGGTGAACCTGCCGCGGCCGGGCAAGACCGGCGGCGTGCCCTTCCACACCGCGCTGGGGCCGTATGACTATTGGGCGATTGAGTACGCCTACAAGACCATGCCCCCGGGCACCAAGCCCGAAGCCGAACGCACCGAGTTGCAGAAGATCGCTGCGCGCAGCAGCGAGCCGCTGCTGGCCTTTGGCACCGACGAAGACATCTTCTTCGGGCTGGACCCAGAGACGATCCAGGGCGACCTGGGTTCAGACCCGCTGGCCTTTGCCGCCAAGCGGCTGGAAATAGCGCGTGACCTGTTCAAGCGCCAAGAGTCGCGCGAACTTTCGCCGCAGCGTGACTACGCCGTGCTGCGGCGCTCACTCGGCTACGCCATCAACGACGTGGCGCGTGCTGTTAGCGTGTTAGCACGGCAGATTGGCGGCGTGCGCACGCTGCGCGACTTCCCGGGCAGCGGGCGCGACCCGCTGTTGCCGGTGGCCGCCAGCGTGCAACGCGAATCACTGCACCTGATGTCCAGCGCCGTGCTGGCGGCAGACGGCCTGAGCCTGAGCCCGGCCCTGCAACGCCGTCTGGCGCCTGACTACCTGGACCGCGCCGACTTCATTGGCGATGCCACCGACTTCGCTTTGTCGCAGCGCCTGCTTGATCTGCAGCGCGCGGTGCTGAACTACCTGATGAGCGACGGCCTGGCCGCGCGCGTCATCGACAGCGGCGGCAAGGTCGACAAAGCCGACCAGGCCTTCCAGCTCACCGAGATGTACCAGCGCCTGCTGGACGACGTGTGGAGCGAGCTGGGCAAGGGGGGCACGCTGGCCACCACGATCCGGGCTGAGCGCCGCGAATTGCAGCGCAGCTACATCAACCGCATGACGCTGTCGCTGATACGCACATCGCCCTTTGCCCGCGCCGACGCCCGCGGTCTGCTGCGCGTGCAGGCGCGCAAACTGCTGGCCCGCCTGGAAGTTGCACAAGGCCCGGCCGGTCGCCAGGGCAAGGCCGACACCGACACCGCCGTGCACCTGGCCGACAGCGTGGACACGCTGCGCCAGGCGCTGGCCGCGCCACTGCAACGACAAGGGTTCTAACCCTGTAAATGAGTTGAGGAGACTTGCCCCATGCACGCCTGGCTTTGCACCACCCTCGATGGCGTTGACGCGCTGGTCTGGCAGGAACTGCCCACACCCGAACCCAAGCCGGGCGAGGTGCGCATTGCCATCCACGCCGCCAGCTTGAACTTCCCAGACCTGTTGACGGTGCAGGGCAAGTACCAGATCAAGCCGCCACTGCCTTTTGTGCCGGGTTCTGAATTCGCTGGGCTGGTCGATGCTGTGGGCGAAGGCGTCACGCACCTGAAAGTGGGCACGCCGGTGGCCGCCATCGGCAGCAGCGGCGGCTTTGGCACGCATGCGGTGGTCAACGCGATGCAGGCGCTGCCGCTGCCGCCGGGTTTTGCGCTGACCGACGGTGCCGCCTTTGCCTTCACTTACGGCACATCACACCACGCGCTGATCGATCGCGCCCAGTTGAAGGCCGGTGAAACCGTGCTCGTGCTGGGCGCCGCCGGTGGCGTGGGCACGGCCGCGGTGCAGATTGCCAAGGCCGCTGGCGCGCGCGTGATTGCTGCCGCTTCCACCGACGCGAAGTGCGCCAGGTGCATGGAATTGG
Organism: Betaproteobacteria bacterium; assembly: GCA_031371275.1. Lineage (GTDB taxonomy): Bacteria > Pseudomonadota > Gammaproteobacteria > Burkholderiales > Burkholderiaceae_C > Rubrivivax. The sequence goes on along the minus strand of JANMJI010000302.1, from coordinate 11,253 downwards.
GCGCCGACGCCACACTCAATTACAGCACCCAGAACATCCGCGACAGACTGAAGGCGCTGACCGACGGCAAGGGGCCCGATGTGGTTTACGACCCCGTGGGTGGCGACCTCGCCGAGCCCGTGTTCCGCAGCATCGCCTGGCGCGGCCGTTACCTCGTCGTCGGCTTTGCGGGCGGCGGCATCCCGGCGCTGCCATGGAATTTGTCGCTGCTCAAAGGGGCTTCGGTGGTGGGCGTGTTCTGGGGTGATTTTGTGCGCCGCGAACCCCAGGCCAGCGCCGCGGCCATGGGCCAGCTCGCCCAGTGGTACGCGCAAGGCAAAGTCAAGCCGGTGATAGACAGCCTGCTGGCCATGAGCGAATTGAAGGCCGCTTACGCGCGCATGGGCACACGCCAGGTGCAGGGCAAGCTGGTGCTGGTGAATGACGCTGTCAAGCTCCCGAGTGATGACATGGCCAAGCCCGCGATCAACCCGTAAGAGGGAGTCACATACGGTCTGCTGCGCGGTCTTTCCGCGCTAGCATCGCGGCCTTCTCTGGTGGAGAACCGCTCGATGGCCATCAAGGTGTTGATCCTGGAAGACAACCCGGTCGCCCGCAGCTTTTTGTGCCGCGTGGTGCGCGAAAGCTTCAGCGACGCCATCACCATCACCGAAGCCGGTGACCTGGAAACGGCGCGCCGGCACATCCTGCTGACCGGGGGCTCGCAAGGCCTGCACGGCACCGACCCCTTCAAGCTGGTGCTGGTCGACCTGGAACTGCCCGACGGCAACGGCATGGAATTGCTGACCGAACTGGCGCACTACCCGGCCACCAAGATCGTCACCACGCTGTATTCCGACGACGACCATCTCTTCCCCGCGCTGCAATGCGGCGCCGACGGCTACCTGTTGAAGGAAGACCGCTTCGAAGTGCTGGTGGAGGAGTTGCAAAAGATCGTGCGCGGCCAGCCACCGCTTTCACCGGCCATTGCACGGCGTCTGCTGACGCACTTTCGCCACGGCGGCGGGCCGCTGGGTGATACGCAGGCGCCCGATTCCGGCTTCATGCCCATGGCCGCCAGCAGCTTCACCACCAGCAAGCCGGTGCCGATGGAGACCAAGCCCGACCACGAACGCCTGACCCCGCGTGAAAGCGAAGTCCTGACCTACCTGAGCAAGGGCTTCACGATCAAGGAAATCGCCAGCCTGATGGGCATCAAGTGGTTCACCGTCAACGACCACATCAAGTCCATCTACAAGAAGCTCAACGTCAGCAGCCGTGCCGAAGCGGCCGTGCTGGCCAGCAAACAGGGGCTGGTGTGAGGCCGGCGCGGGTCGGCGCCTGACCCGCAGCCGCACGTCGATGGCGGCCCACGCAACGGCCGCGCCGGCCAGCCGGCCGCCCGACACCTCCGAACGCAGCGGTGCTGATTCAATCTTCGAGGCCAGCGCCTTTGAGCGCAGCCTGGGCAGCGACGCGCCGCGCCGCTGGATAGGCTGGCGCCGGCGCGCGCTGGTGCTGGCCGTGTTGCTGGCCTGCGTGGCGGTGTTTTCGGTGGCCCGCTGGCTGGCCGCGGCGCCGCAACTGCAAGCCCGCTGGACGGCCGGGCCCACGGGCGAGCTGGTACTTCAAGGCAGTACCGATGCCAGGCTGAACGCCTACCGTGGCCACGCGGTGGTAGGCATCGTCGCAGCCGACACCGGCGACACCAGCGTGGCGCGCGCACCGCCGCTGCCGGTCGACGCACTGCTGCTGCACCGCTGGCCACGCTGGCAGGTCGACGACGGCCTGCGCCAACGCCAGGAACTGCAACACGCCGCCCTGGCCACGCTGCTGACGCAGACGCAGGGGCAATCACAAGCGCAGACGCCAACACAGGGGCAGGCACCCGCTGCCGTCGTGCACTTGCAGCTCGACGACGGCAGCACCGTGCGCGCGCCGGTGTCCGCGCGCGGCTACCGGGGCCTGGGCCTGGTGTTCTGGCCTCTGTCGGGGCTGGCGCTGCTGCTGTACCTGTTCGCGGTGGTGCTGCTGCTGGCCAGACCCAAAGCCCGCAGCCTGTTGTTCGTGACGATGGCGCTGTGCCAGGCCGCCAATCTGCTGTGCATCGCCGTTGAAAGCACGGGCGGCCTGGGTCTGCCGGTGGGTGGCTGGTGGAGTGCCCTGCCCGCGCGGGCGCTGCTTGACCTGGCCACCGCCGCCGCGGCCGTGCATGCCCTGGCGCTGCACCCCTTGCGCCTGCCGCGGGCCAGCGCCATGGCGGCCGGCGCCTGGGCCGCGGTGGGGGCCTGGGCCGCGATGGCCTGGGCCTGGCCAGCCGCACCGCTGTGGTGGACGGCGCAGGCCACCGGCATCGCGCTCGGTGCAGCCGCACTGGCCGTGGCCGGGCGTTCATACCGGCTGGAACCCAACCCCTATGCGCTGGTGGTGCGCCGCCTGGCGATGGCCGCGCTGGCCACGCTGGTGCTGGTGACGGTGGCCGTGGCGGTGGCTTCGATGCTGCCAGCAGCGGCCGATGTGGCTGCTGCGGCCAGCATGGCCTGGTATCTGTTTCTGGCCTCGCTGCTGCTGTTGACCCCCTTCCTGGCGCGCAGCCGCCAGGTGCTGCGCGAGTTTGCGCTGCTGGCCGGCGTCAGCACCGTGGCCACTTCGCTGGACCTGTTGTTCGTGGCCGTGTTTTCACTCGGCACCTTCACGTCGCTGGCGATGGCGGTGTTTGTCGGCCTGGGGCTTTATGCCGGCGCGCGGCAATGGGCGCTGGGCCATCTCATAGGCAGCCGCGTGCTCAGCACCGAACGCACCTTCGATCAGCTCTACCGCGCGGCGCGCGAAGTGCAGGCCCACCCGGCGCACTACCCGCAGGTGCTGGCGCAGTTGCTGCGCGATTTGTTCGAACCGCTGGAAGTGCTGCGCACAGAGCGTGTGCCGGTGCGTTCACGCGTGGTCGGTGGCGGTTCGGCCCTGGTGGTGCCGATGCGCGGCGCCGACGACGACGCTGCCAGCCACAGCCCCATCGCCGTGCCCGCCAGCGTGGCGCTGGTGCTGCGTTTTGCGCAGCGCGGCCAGCGCCTGTTCACGCTGGAAGATGCGCGCCTGGCCGACCGCGTGCTGGACCAGTTGCGGCGCGCCGTGGCCTACGACGCGGCGGTGGAACGCGGCCGCTACGAAGAGCGCCTGCGCATCGCCCAAGACTTGCACGACGACATCGGCGCTCGGCTGTTGACGCTGATGTACCAGGCCCCGAACCGCGAGATGGAAGACTACATCCGCCACACGCTGCAAGACCTGAAGACGCTGACGCGCGGCCTGGCCGCGGCCGAACACCGCCTTTCGCACGCCGCGGCGGAATGGAAGTCTGACCTGACGCAACGCCTGACCGCGGCCCATGTGGGCCTGGGCTGGGCCTTCAGCTACGACCGCGACCTGCGGCTTTCGGTGGTGCAGTGGTCGGCGCTGACGCGCGTGCTGCGTGAACTGGTCAGCAACGCGCTGTACCACGGCCACGCCGCGCGCATTGACGTGACCTTCAACCTAGAAGGCAGCCTGCTCACGCTGGCCGTGGCCGACGACGGCGGCGGCCGTGCGCCCGCGGCCTGGGCCCACGGCCTGGGGCTGGGCGGTGTGCGCAAGCGTGTGAAGCTGCTGGGCGGTGAAGTTGCCTGGCGCGAAAACGGCGAGCGCGGCATCGTCTGCGCGGTGCGTGTGCCCGGCTTCAACGGCAGAGACCAGGGCACAGGCGCTTAAGGCAAAGCCGCAGCAGGGCACCCCGGTATGCAAAGAGCCCTAATTTCAGGGGACAATAGGCACTTCGCGTCGATCGGGGAGCAACACCCCGTCCAACATCTGCTATGAACACCCGCCGCACGCCAACTGTTGCCGAAACTGCCAGCGGACCCAAGCTCCGCCAAACCCAGGCCGAATACACGGCCGCCAGGCCCAACGCCGAACCCGGCGTGCGGCCCATGATGTCCAGCTCGAAGATGTACGTGTGCATTCGCTGCCACGCCAATTTCAAGACCGGCGACGGCAAGCCCGACCCGCGGCTGCGCGGCCTGGGCCGTTGCAACAATTGCCTTGGCGTCACCGTGCCCACACCCTGAACCTTTTCGCCTGAAAATATCGCCACTCAAACCAACGGAGTTACTGTCCCATGTCGCAAAGCAACCGTCGTACTTTCATGCTGCAAGTGGCCGTCGCTGGCTCGGCCCTGGTGGCCGCGCAAGCACAAGCCCAGGCCGCCAAGGTCGATGAAAAAGACCCGCAGGCTGCGGGCTTGGGTTATGTCGCCGACACCACCAAGGCCGATGTCAAGAAGTACCCCAAGCACAGCAAGGACCAGAAGTGCAGCGGCTGCGCGCTGTTCCAAGACAAGGCCGGTGAAGCCTGGGGCGGCTGCCCGTTGTTCGGCGTCAAGGTGGTCAGCGCCAATGGCTGGTGCAGTGCTTACGCCAAAAAGCCCTGAGTTCGGCCCTGAATTCAGTCTTGATTTCGGCGTTGAGTTCGGCCTTCATTTAGGCCGTCCCTGGCGCCGCGAACAACGGCCCTTTGCGGGGCCGTTTTTCATCGCACCGCCGATCCGCACATTTCAGCTGCTGGCCAGCAGGGCAGCCACATATTCGCCGATGGCCATTGAAGACGTGAGCCCGGGCGATTCGATACCGAACAGGTTCACAAGGCCTGCCACACCATGCTGGGCCGGGCCGTCGATGCGGAAGTCTGGCGCGGGCTCATTCGGCCCGTGAATCTTCGGCCGCACGCCGCTGTAGGCCGGCTGCAAGGCGCCCGCCGGCAGGCCCGGCCAGTAGCGGCGCACGGCGTCCTCAAAAGGCGCGGCGCGCGCGGCGTCCACCGTGTAGTCGATGTCCTCGGCGCGCGCCACCTCCAGCCATTCCAGGTCGGGCCCGAACTTCACCTGGCCGGCCAGGTCGATCGTCACATGCACACCCAGCCAGGCGTCCACCGGCGCGGGGTAGACCAGATGCGAAAAAGGCGGCCGGCCCGGCAGCGTGAAGTAGCTGCCCTTGGCGAAGCGGGCGCGCGGCACATGCTGCGCTGCCAGGCCTTCAAAACGCTGCGCCACCGCGCAGGCGTGCAGGCCGGCGGCGTTGACGACACAGCGGGCTTCGATCTCTGAATCACCATCGGGCGAAACCACCTGCACCCGCGCCGGCACACGAGCGAGGAATTGCGCGGCCACGACCTGCGAGCGCAATGCCAGCAGGCCGCCAGCGGCTTCCATGTCGCCCTGCAGGGCCAGCATCAGCGCGTGGCTGTCGACGATGCCGGTGCTGGGCGACCACAGCGCCGCGGTGCAGGCCAACTCGGGTTCCAGCGCCTGCGCCTGCGCGGCTGTCCAGGCCTGCACGGGCACGCCGTTGGCCGCGGCGCGCTGCGCCAGTTTTTCCAGTGCGGCGTGCTGTTCTGGCGCGGTGGCCACCACCAGCTTGCCACAGGCCGCGTGCGCTACGCCGTGGCTTTCACACAGCGCATACAGCATGTGTTTGCCGCGCACACACAGCCGCGCTTTGAGCGAGCCGGGCGTGTAGTACAGACCGGCGTGGATGACTTCGCTGTTGCGTGAACTGACGCCCTGGCCGATGCCGCCCTGGGCTTCGACGACGATGGTTTCCAGCCCCGCTTGCGCCAGCGCGCGGCCCACCGCCAGGCCCACCACGCCGGCCCCGATCACCAAAGCATCAATGCTTTCCATCGCGTCGCCGATTTCAGGTGCGGGCCCGGTTCAAGTCAGGCCCGGCGCGTCAGGCCGTGACGCCACCACATGACGAGCCCGCGCCGGCCGTACACGCCAGGCAATGGCTGCCGAAGCGAATGCGCCTTTGCATCAGTGCGGCAAAGTCGAAGTTGAAGATGGTGGGCGCCTGGCCGCCGACCGATGCCACCGGCAGGTTCAGCATCTGATTGAAATCGCAGTCGTGCAGCGCGCCATCGTGCGCCACGCTCAACAGGTTGCGGCACATCACACCGGCCGCTGCCTGCGGGTTGAAGGCCGCCAGCAGCTTGTCCATGTAGGCCTCGTACTGGCCGCTCTTGCGCAGGTGCAGCGCAAAGCGGTTGATGGGCATGTTGGTGATGGTGAAGAGCTGGTTGAAACGGATGCCGAAGCGGCTGCCCAGTTCTTTCTCATAGTCAGCCTGCAGCGTGGCCTGCGCCGCGGGCAGGTAGGGGCCGACCGGGTTGTAGACCAGGTTCAGCAGCAGGCCCGTGCCGGGCATGCCATAGCCCAGCGCGTTGAGTTGCTGAAGGCCGCGAATGCTTTTGTCGAAGACGCCGCCGCCGCGCTGCGCGTCAGTGAAAAATTCCTGGTAGTAGGGCAGTGACGACACCACTTCGCAACGCTGGCTGGCGAAGAATTCGGGCAGGTGGGTCATGGCCTGCCCCGTGCCGGGGTGGCCATCGAAAGTCACCGTCAGGTTGTGGCGCACCATGACATGACGCTTGAGCGCAGTGGCCTGCTGCACCATCCATTCAAAGTCGGGGTGCAGTTCGGGCGCGCCGCCGGTGATGTCCAGCGTGCGTATTTCCGGGTACTGCGCCAGCAACCAGATGCAGCGTTCAACCCCTTCGTGGCTGAGCGCTTCGGTGCGCGTGGGGGATGCGTCGACATGGCAATGGCGGCAGACCTGGTTGCACATCTTGGTGATGTTGACTTGCAGGGTTTCTATGCCCAGCGGCGGCAGTTCGATGCCATGGCGCTGCAACAGTGCGTTGAAGTCGTGGCCGCCAGCGCTGGCGGGTTCGGGCGCTTGGGCGTGGATGGGGATGCGGGCGTTCACGGGAATATTCCTTGGCTCAGCCGCCGCCCCGCGGCTGGCGGTTCACAGTCCAGTCGTAGGCAATGAATTGCACGGCGTAATCGGCAGGCACGGATGCACTGCGGTAGCGGTTGATGTAGGCCGCCAGTGTGGGCGCGGCCGCCAGAAAGTCGGCAGTGTAGAAGGACAGGATTTCTGACACCTGCAACGTGCGTGCGGTGTCGTCGACACGCAGGTTGCGCGGCTCGTTGAAGAAGAAGCGCGCTTCGCGGTCCAGTTGGGCGTCCAGCCGGCGGCCATCAAAAGGCTCGCGCGGCAGCCGCGGGCAAGCCACCGACATGCAGTTCAGCGCAAAGTGAACACGCGGCTCCTTCAGCGCGCGGATGACATCGTTTTCATAGGCATACAGCGATATCGAACGCCCTGCTACCTGCACCCTTTTGAAGTAGAAAAAACGCACCTTCGTCAAGCCCGCCAGCGTGGCCGGAATGCCATCGTCAAGGATGGCGTGCATGGCCAGTGCGTTGTAGGCATTCAGGTGGTAGGCCAGCACGTCGGCCGGGCTTGCAAACAGCGCGGGGCGGTTGTCGGGGCCGTTGTGGTTGACCCAGGCCACATAGGCGTCCAGGTCGGCGCGTTGGCTGGCCAGGCGGTCGAAGTCGACGCGGCCCTGGTCATCGACAAAGTCCGTCAACACACGCTGCCAGCGTTCGCGCGGCTCGGGCCCTGCGGTGGCAGCGGGTGCGGTGGATGTCAGCGTGGCACAAGCCGGCAACAACGCCGCTGCGCCACAAGCCATGAAGATGCGGCGCGATGTCATTGCACCCGGCCAGTCTGGGCCGCGGCCTTGGCCAAACCACGGGCGTTCTTGCGTGTCAAGTCCACGCTAATTTTCTCGGGTTTGCTCTTTTGTAATTGCCCAGTGGCCGGGTTCCAGAACATCACCGTGCTTTGTTTTTGCACCTGCGCCGGCACCAGCAGATAGTCGTCGCGCTTGGCATTGTGAACACACATCGACAGCGGGCCTTCGGGCGTCATGACCATGAATGCGCAGGCTTCGCAGCGCTCTTTGTCCAGCGCCTGCGCGTCCTGAAAATTGTGAATGTGAAACGACAGTTTGCCGACATGGCCGCGCGCGGCCAGCAAGTCGGCGCGGCCCCGCCAGGCCGTCTTCAATGCCCGCGAGGCAAAGCCCACCAGCAGGCGCGGGTTCCTGACCAGGAAGCTGGCCATGGCCTGCATCGAACGGCGCTTGTCGCGGCGGTCGAACTGCAGGTGGGCCGTCTGCATCAACATTTCATGCACGAAATCAGGGTCGTTGAAGAAGTCGTAAACCTTGCCACCGACCACCAGGCCGAAGGCGTAGCGGTTGCATTCTGAATGCCCGGCACTGGCGGCGCCGAATTCGAGCTTGGCGCCAATGCCGGCTTCGATTTGCGCCTGCACGGTGTGGGTGTTGACGGCCACGCGCCGGCGTTCGGTGCCGCGGCCGATGGCTGCACCCACCTGGAAGGCGGCCACGCGCACCACATCGCAGTGCTTGACGAAGAACTTCACCAGTTCGGGCAGTTCGTGAAAGTTGCTCGGACAGGCGGTGGTGTTGAAAACCACCGCCAGCGGCAGGCCGCGGGCGCGTTCGATGTACTCGGCGCGCAAGGCATTGAGTTCGGTCTCACTCGCGTAGCCCTTGCGCCCTTGCGTCATGTCGACGTGAAAGGCCACATCTTCCAGCCCGGCTTCGCACAACGCTTCCAGCAGGTCGCGCGTGGCCTTGATGCCGTTGGTGAAGAGCGAGCTTTGCATGTTCAGGCTGCGAATGCGGCGGATTATCTGCACCAGCTCGCTGCGTTTGCGCAACGTCGGGTCACCGCCCGTCACCTGCACGTCGGTGCGTTCGCCATAGTGGGCGTGGATCATGTCGATGCGCCGAAACACTTCTTCCAGCGGGATGTCCTTCAGCGCTTCTGAAGACTCGGACAGGTAGCAGTAGGTGCAGTCAAGATTGCAGCGCTGGGTGATCTCCAGCGCCACACAGCCTATGGCCATGCGCCGGCCCACCACCTGCCAGGGCTGCCACTGGCCTGTTTTTTCCATGCGTTGGCGGGCCTGCTCCATCGCTGTCAGGCCGTCGCTGGGCAGTTCATACGGCATCCACTGCGCCACTTCAAGCGGGCTGAGGTTGTGGCGTGGATTCAATAGTGGCTCCGCAGAGGGCTTCAAGGGTCGGCTCAGAATCGGCACTTCCTGAGCAGTCGAATGACGATGCCTTGTTCTCACAGGATGCGGAAAATTCTCTGCGAACACGCCTCACAACAGCCATCGCCGGGCCGATCACAACACCAGCTTGTCCAACTGGTTTTTCATCTGCACCGCATGCACCAGCGTAATGCCAGCTTTCATGGCCGCCGCCACATGCACGGCTTCCATCATCTGCGCCGGGTTGGCGCCGGCTTCAAGACAAGCCGTGGTGTAGGCGTCGATGCAATACGGACATTTTTCCGAATGCGAAATGGCCAGCGCGATCAGCGCTTTTTCGCGCCGCGTCAAGGCGCCATCAGCGCCGGTGACCATGCCGTAGTACTTGAAGAACTCATCGGCCATCGGTTTGCCGTGTTCGCCGATGCTGCCAAACTTGGCCAGGTCGGTGCTTTCGTAGTAGCTGCTCATCGTGCTTCTTTCATGGTTGGGGCTGTGGTCGGGACCGTTGACGCGGCGGTGTCGTCGCAGTTTGCGTGACGCGGCGGGTCTGTGCAACGATGGCGCGCTTGCGGCTTCAGCACCTGGCCCCAGCATCAAGCCCCAGCGTGGCCCGGCGCGCCATCCGCGTAATGCGCAGCGCTGGCTTGCGACTGAAGTGCCGGGCCCAGCCGCGCGCGGCGTTCGCCCAGCCCCCAGCGCCGGCCCCCACCATCCACCAGGCCCCTCATTTCATGCAGCCATGCCCTTCAAGCCGCACACAACCATGCCGACCCCGATGAAACCGCAGGCCCGGTGGAAGTTGTGGCTGGCGCTGGCCGTGCTGGCGGCGCTGGCCTGGCTGCTGTACCGCCACTACAACCTGGGCCGCCTGTTGACCTTGGACGGTCTCAAGGGCAGCCGCGACGCATTGGCTGCCCTGGTGCAACAACGGCCCGCGGTTGCGCTGGCGGCCTTTTTTGGGCTCTACGTCGGCGTGGCCGCGTTGTCGCTGCCGGGCGCGGCCATCCTCACCCTGGCAGGTGGCGCCATGTTCGGTCTGCTCACAGGGCTGGTGGTGGTGTCGTTTGCTTCCAGCATCGGCGCTTTGCTCGCCTTTTTAAGCGCACGCTATCTGCTGCGCGACAGTGTGCAGCGGCGCTTTGGCAAGTTGCTGGAACCCATCAACCAGGGCATACAGCGTGACGGCATCTTCTACCTGCTGACCTTGCGGCTGTTGCCGCTGTTCCCTTTCTTCGCTGTCAACCTGCTGGCCGCGTTGACGCCGATTACCGCAACGCGCTTTTACTGGGTTAGCCAAGTGGGCATGCTGGCCGGCACCGCGGTGTATGTGAACGCGGGCACGCAACTGGCGGCGATACAAAAAACATCCGACATCTTCTCGCCCGGCCTGCTGGCCAGCTTTGTGCTCTTGGGCCTGTTCCCGCTGATCGCCAAATTCGCGGTCGATGCGATCAAGCGCCGCAAGGTCTATGCGCGCTGGGCAAAGCCGCGCCAGTTCGACCGCAATCTGGTCGTCATTGGCGCCGGCGCCGGCGGCTTGGTCACGGCCTACATCGCCGCTGTCGTCAAGGCCAAGGTGACGCTGGTGGAAGGCCACAAGATGGGCGGCGATTGCCTGAACTATGGCTGCGTACCCAGCAAGGCACTCATACGCTCGGCCAAGCTGGCCAAGGACATTGCAAAGGCGCAAAGCCTGGGCCTGGATCTGGGTCTGAAGGACGCCCATGCACGGGTGGACTTTGCCGCCGTGATGGCCCGCATCCAGCGCATCGTGCGCGACATCGAACCGCACGATTCTGTCGAGCGCTACACCGCACTCGGCGTCGACGTGGTGCAAGGCCACGCCCGCATCACCTCGCCGTGGCGTGTGGAAGTGACAAGGGCCGATGGCAGCAAGACATCGCTGACAACCAAGAGCATCGTGATTGCCACCGGCGCCAGCCCTTTTGTGCCACCGCTGCCGGGCCTGGCCGAAGTGGGCTGTCTCACATCAGACACGCTGTGGGGCCTGACCGAGCTGCCCAAGCGCCTGGTGGTGCTGGGCGGCGGGCCCATAGGCTGCGAGCTGGCACAGAGCTTTGCCCGCCTGGGCTCGCAGGTCACGCAGGTGGAAATGGCGCCGCGGGTGATGCTGCGCGAAGACCCCGAGGTGGCTGAACTGGTGGCCGCCGCGCTGCGTGCCGACGGCGTGACGCTGCTCACCGGCCATCAGGCACTGCGCTGCGAACAGTCCGGCGCCACCGAACAACCCAGCAAGCGTTTGATCGTGAAGGCCGGCGACCAGGAAACGGCGATCGAATTC
>JANMJI010000248.1:0-22194 GCA_031371275.1 Betaproteobacteria bacterium | reverse complement strand
CATGGCACCGCCGGTGGTGCTGCCGAATGCGCGCCGCCCCGGGCAGGCCGGGCCCGACAACAGCCCGCCGCCGCAGTTGGCGCCGGGCAACGCGCCTGACACCACACTCACGCGTTAGGGCGACGCTGATTAAGTCCCCGCCAGCGCGCGCGCCCTGGTTTGGGATGGGCTGCAAGGCGCAAACCACAGCCATAGCCCAGCTATGGCGAGGATTTGCAACGCCGCAGACCGCCCAAAGCAGGGATGCGCGCGCCGCGAGGGACTTGATCAGCGTTGCCTTAGCCCTTTCGCGGGGGGCGTCACACCGAAACGTCAATACAGCGCGTCGCCGAAAGGCGAACCCTCGGGCCGCGGTTCGGCGAAAGGCTCAAACATGTCGCCCGGCCGTGAAGGCCCCGGGTCTTCGCCATCGGCGACTTCGGTCAGCAGTGCCGCCGCGCTTTTGACCATCGGCCAGGCCAGCGTGGCGCCCGTGCCGTCGGTGCTTTCCATGCCGAGCTCGAGCAGCGCCGAAGCGCGGAACAGGTTCAGTGCCTGGTCCAGGCCCAGGTGGCTGTGGCTGCGGCAGAACAGGCAGTAGTCTGTGACGGGCTGGGCGATGCGCGCGGCCAGCATCAGCGCGGCGCAGGCCGGCACGCCGTCGATCATCAGCAGGTGGCGTTTGCTGGCCGCCATCAGCATCACGCCGACCATCACCGCCACTTCAAAGCCGCCAAAAGCGGCCAGCACTTCGATGGGCTGAGCCACTTCGCGGTGGCGGCTCTGCGCACCCTGCAACACCATCAGCAGGTGGGCCAGCTCGTCGTTGTTCATGTGCGGGCCGCTGACGATCAGGTCGCGCACCGAGGTGTCTGTCATGCGTGACAAAACCATCGCCGCGCTTTCGTGCGAACCGACGCCGACGCCGGCCAGGATGGTGCAGTTGCCGCGCAGCTTGTCACCGATTTCCATGCCCGCGCGCATGCCGGCGTGGGCCTGTTCCAGGCTCATGGCCGATGTCACGCGGGCATTGCGCGTGGCGTGCGCGATCTTGCGTACCAGCAGGCGGTCGTGCGGCGTCATGTTTTCCGCCATGCCGCAGTCGACCACCGTCACGTCGAGCTGCTGGGCGCGCGCGAACACCGTCAGCGGCAGCTGGTTGGTCAGCAGCATGTGCACGGTTTCGTGGGTGGCGCGGTGGTGCTCGTCGTGGATGCCGTCCACCGCAATGCCGTGGTCGGCGGCGAACACCAGCAGGTGCGGGTCGTTGAAGCGCGGTCGCAGCGTGTTCTGCATCAGCCCCAGGCGCACCGCCAGCGGTTCCAGTTCACCCAGGCTGCCGCCCACTTCATTGCGCCGCTGCAGCTTGTCGCGCAGGGCTTTTTCAAGCAGCGGATTGGTGGTGGGCGTGACCAGCGAGCGATTGGGTGCAACCATAGCGGCCGAGTGTAGCCAGCGATGCTGGTGGCCCTTGCAAGACTCAAGCCGCGGCTACTTCAGGAACAGTGCAACCAGGGGATTGCGCGTTTCTTCGGTGCAAGGGTAGGCCAGCGTGCGCAGGAAGTCGTCAAACGCCGCTTCGTCACCGCGCGGCACCTGGATGCCGACCAGGATGCGACCGTAGTCGGCGCCCTGGTTGCGGTAGTGGAACAGGCTGATGTTCCAGCCCGGGTGCAGCGCTGCCAAGAAGCGCATCAAGGCGCCCGGCCGTTCAGGGAACTGGAAGCGGAACAGGCGCTCGTCGCGCGCCAGTTCACTGCGCCCGCCCACCATGTGGCGCACATGTTCCTTGGCCAGTTCGTCGTCGGTCAGGTTGATGGTCGCAAAGCGGTGTTTGATGAAGGCCCGCGCGATGCGCTCGGCCTCGTCGCGGCGCTGGATGGCCAGACCGACGAACACATGCGCGGCTTGGGCATCGCCAATGCGGTAGTTGAATTCGGTCACCGAACGCGGGCCCAGCAGTTCACAAAAGCGCTTGAACGAGCCACGCTCTTCTGGGATGGTCACCGCGAACAAGGCTTCACGTTCTTCACCGAACTCGGCCCGTTCGGCGACAAAGCGCAGGCGGTCGAAATTCATGTTCGCGCCGCAGGTGATGGCCACCAGCGTCTGGCCCTTGAGCTTGTGCGTGGCCACGTACTGCTTGATGGCCGCCACGCCCAAGGCTCCGGCCGGTTCCAGCACGCTGCGCGTGTCCAGGAAAACGTCCTTGATGGCGGCGCAAACGGCGTCGGTGTCGACGACCACATAGTCATCGACCAGTTCGCGCGTGATGCGGAAGGTTTCTTCGCCGACCAGCTTGACCGCGGTGCCGTCAGAAAACAGGCCCACGTCGGCCAGGGTCACGCGCTTGCCCTTGCGCACCGATTGCAGCATGGCGTCTGAATCGACCGTCTGCACGCCGATCACGCGCACCTCGGGCCGCACGGCCTTGATGTAGGCGGCCACGCCAGAGATCAAACCGCCGCCGCCGATGGCCACGAAGACCGCGTACAACGGACCCTGGTGCTGGCGCAGGATCTCCATCGCCACCGTGCCCTGGCCGGCAATCACATCGGGGTCGTCGAAGGGGTGCACAAAGCTCAGGCTTTGCGCCTGCTGCAAGTGCAGCGCGTGGGCGTGGGCGTCGCTGTAGCTGTCGCCCTGCTGCACCACCTCACCCCCCAGCGCCAGCACGGCATCAACCTTCAGCCGCGGTGTCGTCACCGGCATCACGATGACCGCGCGGCAGCCCAGTTTTTTCGCCGCCAGCGCCACCCCTTGCGCATGGTTGCCGGCCGAGGCACAGATGACGCCGCGGGCCAGCGCCTCGGGCGTCAGCTGCACCATCTTGTTGTAGGCGCCGCGCAGCTTGAAGCTGAACACGGGCTGCTGGTCTTCGCGTTTGAGCAAGACCTGGTTGGACAGGCGGCGCGACAGGTTGCGGGCCAGCGTCAGCGGCGTTTCCTGCGCGACATCGTAGACCCGCGCTGTCAGCACATGTTTGAGGTAATGCGCGGCGATGCGCTGGCCCTTGGCCGACACGGCGCGGGCAGGAAGCGGGCTCTGGCCTGCGGACATGGTGGGGGGCTTCTGAACAGGGCCGCGGATGATAAGGCGACCCCAGGGACAGCCCAGCCCGCGCCCATGCCTGGCCGAAAAAAGGCCCGGGGTTTGGGGCCCCGGGCCGAATCCACCGTTGATGAGGGTGGAGGAGACAATCGAGCGGCGCCGAAGCGCAAAAAACGAGCTTCAAAACAGCGCCAACGAAGTCAATATAGCACCGGAATGCTGCGCTGCAATATGCTGTGTGTGGCGGTCAGTAGACAAGCCGCACAACTTTTTTCCGCGCACCTTCTGCCGTGCGCACTAACGGGGCAAATGCACCATGGAATGCACCATCAACTGGATGCCCGGCACCGGCATGGGCTTTGTCGCCGAAACCGGCAGCGGCCACTTCCTGACCATGGACGGCGCACCCGATGGCGGTGGCCGCAACCTGGCACCGCGGCCGATGGAAACGGTGTTGGCCGGCACCGGCGGCTGCACCGCCTATGACGTGGTGCTGATCCTGAAGCGCGGCCGCCACGACGTGCGCGGCTGCCAGGTGAAGGTCAGCGCCGAGCGCGCGGCCGAGGATCCAAAAGTCTTCACGCATATACGCATGCACTTCATCGTCAGCGGTCGCGGGCTGGCGGCCAGCGCGGTAGAACGTGCCATCGCGCTGTCGCACGAACGCTATTGTTCGGCCAGCATCATGCTGGCCAAAACCGCCGAGATCAGCACCAGCTTCGAGATCGTCGAAACCTGAACGGCGCGGCGCTGGCCGCCACGCCGTTCAAATGTGGTGGGCGGTGGCCGTCATCACGCGCGCTGCGGCACGCATCAGGCCACGCACTGGCGCGGGCAGCGTGTGCGCGCCGGCGGCCAGTGCCTCGTCGGCATGCCGCGCCTCGTCGTCCTTCATGGCCTGCACCACAGCACGCGAGCGTTGATCGGCGTGCGGCAGCCGCGCCAGATGGCCGGCCAGATGCTGTTCGACCTGGCGTTCGGTTTCAACGACAAAACCCAGGCTGGTGCCGTCGCCCAAACGCCCGGCCAGCAGGCCGATGCCGAAAGAGCCGGCGTACCACAGCGGGTTCAGCCAGCTTGGCCGGGCGCCCAGTTCGTTCAAGCGCTGCTGCGTCCACGCCAGATGGTCGGTTTCTTCACGGGCCGCATGTTCCATCTGCTGGCGCAGGGCCGGTGTGCGGGCGGTCAAGGCCTGCGCCTGGTACAAAGCCTGGGCGCAGACCTCGCCGACATGGTTCACCCGCATGAGCGCGCCAGAAAGCCGACGGTCCTGCGGGTTCAGCACCTCGGCGGCCCATGAAGGCCCCGGAAAAGGGCGTGCGGCATGTACGGCGCCAGACACCGTGCGCAGCGCGTGGTCTAGGCCAGAGAGAAGGCGGTCACTCACATTCATACGCCAGCATAGCCGAATGACAAGCCGCACACACTGCTTCAGTGCGTTGTTGCCAGACCACAGGCGCCGGTGTTTTCAAGGCCAATCCTTGGCAATAAGTGGAGCGGTCTGGTGCAATACGGTCAACTTCCGCTGAGGAGGTTGGCCTGATCCGCTCCTCGCCGAGCGCCCCCCAGATCGGGACCTCACGTTCAACCTTAGGAGATAGCGCAATGAAAAAATCCCTGCTCGCCCTCGCAGCGCTGACCGCGTTTGCAGGCGTGGCTTCGGCCCAGTCGTCCGTCACCCTGTTCGGCATCATCGACCTGGCTGCCCGCAACGTGAAAAACGACGGCACCGCCGGTTCGCTGAAGACGCTGAGCACCAACGGCAATGCTTCCAGCCGCCTTGGCTTCCGTGGCATTGAAGACCTGGGCGGCGGTCTGCGCGCAGGCTTCTGGCTGGAAGGCGACATCTCTGCCGACGTCGGTGGCGGTCAAAAGACCGCAGCTACAGTCAACGGCAGCACCGCCAACGGTATGGATTGGCAACGCCGCTCAACCGTCAGCCTGATCGGCAACTTCGGTGAAATTCGCCTGGGTCGTGACTACACCCCCACCTTCAACACCGTGGCGACCTACGACGCCTGGGGCTACGTCGGCGTGGCCACCCTGGCCAACGTGCGTTCTGGCATCGCTTCCGGCGCTACCACCGGCGTGCGCGCCAACAATGCCATCAGCTACTTCCTGCCCGCCATGGGTGGTTTGTACGGTCAGGTGCAAGTGGCTGCTGGCGAAAATGCCACTGGCAACAAGTACGTGGGTGGTCGCCTGGGCTACGCTGCCGGGCCGGTCAACGTTTCGGCTTCTTATGGCAAGACCTACAAGACCGGCATCATGGTCGATGATCTGAAGCAGGCTGAAATTGGTGCTTCGTTCAATGCCGGCTTCGCAACCTTCCAGGGTGTGTACGAGAAGGCTTCCTACTCGTCCAACAGCCAGAAGCTGTTTAACGGCAGTGTGCTGGTGCCGTTGGGTTCGGGCACGCTGAAAGCTTCGTACACGAAGACCAGTGGTTCCATCGCCTTCGCGGCGACGCAGTACGGCTTTGGCTACGTGTACGACCTGTCCAAGCGCACGTCGATGTACGCGCAGTACGGCAGCGTCAACAACGACGGCACCAACCTGACTGGCGCGAGTTTCACGGCTTCCAGCGGCGGTCTGGCCGGCATCACGCGCGGCGGCACTTCTTCGGGCTACGAGTTCGGCGTCCGCCACAACTTCTGATCCCGCGGCACCTGGCAACAGGTGGTGTGCAGGCTCTGATTGGCCGCCTTCGGGCGGCCAATTTTTTGTCCAGCCGATTCGACCTTTTATTGCCTTGACGGCCCATGCTCGTTTTCATCCTGCGCCGCCTGATGCAAGCCGTGATCGTGATGCTCACGGTGGCCTTCATCGCCTTCATGCTGTTCCAGTATGTGGGCGACCCCGTCACCGGCATGCTGGGCCAGGACGCGACGCAGGAACAGCGTGATGAGTTGCGCAAAGACCTCGGCCTGGACCAGCCCTTCCCGGTGCAATTCGCGCGCTTCGTCGGCAACGCGGTGAAGGGCGAATTTGGCCTTAGCCTGCGCCAGGGCCGCAAGGTGTCGGCCTTGATCGTCGAGCGTTTCCCGGCGACGCTGGAACTGGCCTTTGCCGCCGCGGTGGTGGCCTTGATGCTGGGCATCCCGCTGGGTGTTTACGCGGCCTTGCGACGCGGTCGTTTTGGCTCGCAGATGGTCATGACACTGTCATTGCTGGGCGTGTCGCTGCCCACATTTTTGATAGGCATCCTGCTCATCTTGCTGTTCTCAGTGACGCTGGGCTGGCTGCCCAGCTTCGGTCGCGGCGACACGGTGGCGTTTGGCAACTGGACCACCGGCCTGCTGACGGTGGACGGCTGGAAGCACCTGGTGCTGCCAGCCTTCACGCTCAGCGTCTTCCAACTGGCGTTGATCTTGCGTCTGGTGCGCGCCGAGATGCTGGAAGTGCTGCGTACCGACTATGTGAAATTTGCGCGCGCCCGCGGCCTGCGCAACCGCAATGTCTACTTCGGCCATGCGCTGAAAAACACACTGGTGCCGGTCATCACCATCACGGGTCTGCAACTGGGCTCGCTGATCGCCTTTGCCATCATCACCGAGACCGTGTTCCAGTGGCCCGGCATGGGCTTCTTGTTCATCCAGGCGGTGCAGTTCGCCGACATTCCGGTGATGGCCGCCTACCTGTGTTTGATTGCGCTGATCTTCGTCATCGTGAATCTTGTCGTTGACCTGTTGTACTTCGCCGTCGACCCGCGGCTGCGCATTGAAAAAACAGCGGCAGGGCATTGAGCATGAACACATCCACCGACAGCCCCGGTTGGCTGGCAAGGGCGCTGGACAGCGATGTCTGGCACAGCTTTCGTACTTCGCCGATGGCCATGTTGGCTGCGGTGATCGCCGCACTGTGCCTGTTTGGTTCCGTCTTCGCACCCTGGGTCTCGCCGCACAACCCCTTCGATCTGGCCACGCTGAACCTGTCAGACGCCCGCCTGCCGCCGGCCTGGATGGAAGGTGGCCAGCGCAGCTTCCTGCTGGGCACCGACGACCAGGGCCGCGACATCCTGTCGGCACTGTTCTATGGCGCGCGGCTGTCGTTGGCGGTGGGCCTGGCTTCGGTGCTGCTGTCGCTGGTGGTGGGTGTGGGCCTGGGCCTGCTGTCGGGCTTTGTCGGCGGCGCTGTGGATGCCTTCATCATGCGCGTGTGCGACGTGATGCTGTCCTTCCCATCCATCCTGGTGGCGCTGCTCATCAACGGTGTGGCACGGGCGATGTTTCCGCATGCACCCGACAGCCTGGCTTTGGGCGTGCTGATCCTGGCCATCGCGCTCACCGGCTGGGTGCAGTACGCGCGCACGGTGCGCGGCAGCACGCTGGTCGAACGCAACAAGGAATATGTGCAGGCCGCGCGTGTCATCGGTGTGGCGCCGCTGCGCATCATGTTCAAACATGTGCTGCCGAATGTGCTGGGGCCGGTGCTGGTGCTGGCCACGATCCAGGTGGCGGCGGCCATCCTCACCGAGGCCACACTGTCATTCCTGGGCGTGGGCGTACCGCCGACATCACCTTCGCTGGGCACCTTGATCCGCGTCGGCAATGACTTCCTCTTCAGCGGCGAATGGTGGATCACGATCTTCCCCGGCGCCATGTTGGTGCTGATTGCGCTGAGCGTGAACCTGCTGGGTGACTGGCTGCGGGACGCGCTCAACCCCAGGCTGCGCTGACATGAATGCACCGCTGCTCGAAGTCAAAAATCTGCGCGTCGAATTCCCGACGCGCCACGGCACGCTGCTGGCGTTGGACGACATCAATTTCTCCATCGCGCCCGGTGAAATCCTGGGCGTGGTGGGTGAATCGGGGGCCGGCAAAAGCCTCACCGGCGCGGCCATCATCGGCCTGCTGGAACCGCCCGGCCGCATCGCCGGTGGTGAAATTCGCCTGGCCGGCCAGCGTATCGACAACCTGCCCTACGAGCAGATGCGCGCGATACGTGGCCGCCAAATCGGCGCGATATTCCAGGACCCGCTGACATCGCTGAACCCGCTGTACACCATCGGCCGCCAGCTCACCGAGACCATCCTCACGCACCTGCCGGTGAGTGCTGCCGAAGCGCGGCAGCGGGCCATCAAGCTGTTGGAGGAAACCGGCATCCCGGCGGCGGCACAGCGCATCGACCAGTACCCGCACCAGTTCAGCGGCGGCATGCGCCAGCGCGTGGTCATCGCGCTGGCGCTCGCCGCCGAGCCGAAACTCATCGTCGCCGACGAGCCGACCACGGCGCTGGATGTGTCGATACAGGCGCAGATCATTTCGCTGCTCAAACGCCTGTGCAAAGACCACGGCGCCGCGGTCATGCTGGTCACCCACGACATGGGCGTCATCGCCGAGACCTGCGACCGCGTGGCCGTGCTCTACGCCGGCCGCGTGGCCGAGATCGGGCCGGTGGGCGATGTCATCCACCGCCCCAGCCACCCCTACACACGCGGGCTGATGGGCTCGATCCCGGCGATGGACGACGAGCGTGAACGGCTGCTGCAAATCGACGGTGCAATGCCGCGCCTGAACGCCATTCCGCAAGGTTGCGCCTTCAACCCGCGCTGCCCGCAGGTGATGGCCCGCTGCCGCACGCAGCGGCCCGAATTGCTTGACGCGGGTGCCACCCGCGCAGCGTGTTGGCTGGTGGCCGAGCCGGGGCTCGCCGCATGAACAGCCCGCTGCTGGAAGTGCGCGACCTGGCCAAGACCTTCGATGTCTCGGCGCCGTGGTTGAACCGCGTCATCGAACGCCAGCCGCGGCAGTTTGTGCATGCGGTGGACGGCGTTTCTTTCAGCATAGCCCGCGGCACCACGCTGGCACTGGTGGGTGAATCGGGCTGCGGCAAAAGCACCGTCGCGCGCCTGCTGGTGGGCTTGTACGCACCCACCCGCGGTGACGTGCTTTTTGACGGTCAGGCCACCGATGCAGCACGCGACGCGGGTGAGTTGCGCACGCTGCGCCGGCGCATGCAGATGATTTTTCAAGACCCCTATGCCAGCCTGAACCCGCGCTGGAAGGTGCTGGACATCGTGGGCGAGCCGCTGCGTGAACATGGCCTGGTGCCCACCGCGCAAGCGCTGCGTGACCGCGTGGGCGAGTTGCTGCTGCAAGTCGGCCTGGCCGCTGCCGACCGCGAGAAGTTTCCGCACCAGTTCAGCGGCGGCCAGCGCCAGCGCATCAGCATCGCGCGGGCCTTGGCCACCGAACCAGAATTCCTGGTCTGTGACGAGCCCACTTCAGCGCTCGACGTGTCGGTGCAGGCCCAGGTGCTGAACATCATGAAAGACCTGCAGCGCAGCCGCGGTCTGACCTATCTGTTCATCAGCCATAACCTTGCAGTGGTGCGGCATGTGGCCGACCGCGTCGGCGTGATGTACCTGGGCCGGCTGGTGGAGATTGCTGAGAAGAAAGAACTCTTTCGCCAGCCGCGCCACCCCTACACGCGCATGCTGCTGGACGCCATTCCAGACATCCACATGAGCGGCCGCGCACGCACGCCGGTGCAAGGCGAAGTGCCCAACCCCTTGAACCCGCCCACCGGCTGCGCCTTTCATCCGCGTTGCCCGCACGCCAACGCGCGCTGCGCCAGCGAAAGGCCGGCGCTGACATTGCTCGAAGGCGTGGCAGTGGCCTGCCACGCGGTGGCCGAGGGCCGCATCTGAAAGTCTGCGTTTAGGGCGACGCTGATGAAGTCCCCGCGAGTGCGCGCGCCCTGGTTTGGGATGGGCTGCAAGGCGCAAACCACAGCCATAGCCCCGCTATGGCGAGGATTTGCAACGCCGCAGACCGCCCAAAGCAGGGATGCGCGCGCCGCGAGGGACTTGATCAGCGTTGCCTTAGGTCGTCCAGCGAAGTGGTCGCGACGCCGTGCTGCCAGAATATGTCAAGCGCCACGCGCAAGGCTGCGTTGGCGTCAAAACCGCCGCTCGCTGCCCGCTGCCCGCTGCCCACCCTTTTGGAGTTGCCATGACCGATCCCGCCCGCTTCGAGCTGTTCTCTTTCTGGCGCACGTCGGCCACCTACCGGGTGCGCGTGGGCTTCAACCTGAAAGGCGTGCAGCCGCGGGAACACAACGTCAACCTGGACGCCGGTGAACAACGCGCTGAAGCCTTTCTGAAGATCAACCCGATGGGCGCGATACCGGCGCTGCTGGACCACGGCCCGGGCCAGCCAGCCACACCGCTGACACAGTCGCTGGCGATCCTGGAATTTCTCGACGAGACCTACCCCACGCCGGCGCTGCTGCCCAGCGACCCGCATGGCCGCGCCCGCGTGCGTTCGCTGGCTGCGCTGCTGGCCGCAGACACCCACCCGCTCATCACGCCGCGGGTGAAGAAGTACCTGGTGGGCGTGGGCAAGTTCGACGACGCGGCCTGGCGCGCCTGGCAAATTCACTGGTTCACCACCGGCCTGCAAGCGTTGGAACAGCGGCTGTGCAACGAAGCGCAAACCGGCGTCTTCTGCCATGGCGACACGCCCACCGTGGCCGACATCTGCCTGGCCAGCATCATCGCCGTGATGCGCGTCTTCAAGATCGACGTTGAGGGCATACCGACCGTGCTGCGCGTGATGGCGGCCTGCGAAAAACTCGAAGCCTTTGCCAAGGCCGACCCAGCGCGGCAGGACGGTGCGCCGCAGGCTTGAGTGAACCGCCAGCCGGCGGCGTCAGCGCTCGTCTCTTGTCGGCGCAGGTATCCGCGTGCCATGGCGGCGTCATGTCGGCAATGCGTCGCGCGGCGATCCTCAACGCGCTGGTGAAACCGATGAAGCCGGC
Organism: Betaproteobacteria bacterium; assembly: GCA_031371275.1. Lineage (GTDB taxonomy): Bacteria > Pseudomonadota > Gammaproteobacteria > Burkholderiales > Burkholderiaceae_C > Rubrivivax. The sequence goes on along the minus strand of JANMJI010000248.1, from coordinate 11,400 downwards.
CTCGAACAGGGTCTTGCGCAGCAGCGCCTAAGGCGACGCTGATTGAGTCCGTCGCGAGTGCGCGCGCCCTGGTTCGGGATGGGCTGCAAGGCGCAAACCACAGCCTTAGCCCTGCTATGGCGAGGTTTTGCAACGCCGCAGACCGCCCAAAGCTGGGTGGCGCGCGCCGCGAGGGACTTGATCAGCGTTGCCCTAAACCTTCTCGCCCTGGCCTGTCGGCCTGAGGCCCTGCGGTGCTTCAAGCACGGTGAAAGAAAGCTCGCTGGCTTTGCGAAAAGCCATCTTTGTGCGGCGGCGAACAGACCCGGGTGGTGCGAGCGCACAACGTCGCTGACTGGCGTCGTGTGATGCTGTGCAGTAGGCAGTGGGTGACATGAATTCAGTTTCGTTTGCAGGACAGCCAGACCCGACGCGGGCGACAGCGGGCGAGGCTTGGTTGCACTGCGACGCAGCGGCCGATGTGGAGCTGGCGAAGCAGCAGGAGCAAGCGCAGGAACAGGTCTTGCTCGGCCTGATGCCACTCATCTGCAACGGCTGTCGGGCGTCGTTCGAGCGCCTGTACCAGTTGACTGCGTCGCGCCTGTTCGGCATCGTCTTGCGCATCAACCCGACGCGGCCAGAGGCTGAAGAGGTGCTGCAAGAAATCTATGTCAAGGTCTGGACGCGGCGTTCATCTTTTGACGGTGCGAAGGGCCCCGTGATGTTCTGGCTGGCGGCCATTGCCAGGTATGGCGCCATTGACAGCCTGCGCCGTCGCCAGGCCCGGCCCGAGGTCCACTTGAACAGCGACGTGTCAGCGGCGGATGATTGTTATGCCGGCTTCGCTTCGGCCACGCCCGGGCCGCTGGAAAGCGTCATCCAAAACCAGGGCGCGCATGCCATTCGGGACATGCTGCGTGCGCTGCCCGATACGCAGCGGCTAAGTTTGACGCTGGCTTTCTACGATGGCCTGAGCTGCTCACAAATCGCGCAACACCTCAACCAGCCACTGGGTACGGTGAAGAGTGCGCTGCGCCGCGCATTCCAGAAAATGCGGCCTGCGCTGGCCGATCACCGCTGAGTTCGAGAAAGGCATCGAATTCGCGGAAGAATTCCGCCGGCACCTCGAAGTAGGGCAAAGCGCCGGTCTGGAAGACGGTGGTTTGCCAATTGCCACGGTCGTGAACCAGGCGCTTGGCGCGGAAGTCCTTGAAGTCGCCGCGCACGCCGTGGGCCATCCACACCGGCTGCGCCAGGGCTTCGTAAATGCGGTGGATGTCCTGGCTGAACAAACCGCCCGACAAGAAATGAAGCGGCGCAAAACGCGCACCGGGCTGGCGCGCTGTGCGTACCGCATAGGCCCACAGTGTTTCGTCGATGGCCTTGCTGCCCCAGGTGCGGCGCAGAAAGTAGCGCATGACCGCAGGCTTGGCCAGGCTGCGGTACAAGGCCCGGGCCCACAGCCTGTTGGCCAGCAGCGCGTGCAGCCCCGGCACGGCGCGCGTGCTGCCAGGCGGGCCGCGGCGCGGCTTGCTGCCCTCAAGGCCGGTGGGGCTGACGAACGCGAGACGGCCCCACTGCGAAGGTTGCTCGACCGCAGCACGGGCCAGGAATTCACAGCCCAGTGAAGCGGCCAGCGCGGCGATCGGCGCGGGGCCACAACGCAGGCGCACCTGCGCGGCCAAAGCGTGCAGCGCGTCGGTCATCAAGCGCGGGTCGTAGCGGCGGTCTGTGCGGTCGCTCAGGCCGAAGCCTGGCAGGTCTGGAACGTACACCGTGTGGGTGGCACGGAAATGGTCAAACAGCGGCCGCATCTCGGCCGCCGACGGTGCCGCGTTGATGCTGTGCACCAGCACCAGCGGTGGGCCGTTGCCCGCGACATAGCAATGCATACCGTTCAAAGTGATGTGCTCGCCATGCAGGGCGGGTGGCAGGTCTGGGGCCGCGTGTGGCGCAACGCAGGAGTCAGACTTCTTGGGCATGTTCGGCCGTTGCGTTTTCATGCCACCAGCGTGGCCGCAGCGCGTTGCGGCGTCAGTGCGCTGGGCCACAGCCGAAGTGCCTTGTCAGCGGCGCAATGAACAGCGTCCACGTCTTGAAAATGTTGCAAGCAGATTCCACATGCAGGGGCCGCGCATGCCGACGCGCCACCACAAAACCCGGCGCGACGCACCTTCACCGTCGGCCCAACCCAGAAAAAACACCACATGAAAAACCCGTTCAACATTCGGGCGCCGGCTTTCGACGCCCAAGCCATCAACGCCACCATTGCGCGCGCACTGGCGTCGGCCGGTCTGGACACCACGTCGGGCACCCTGCTGCGCGTGACCGAAACCATCCAGCGCGCACTGGCACCCGGCAGCAGCGCCGAAGCGGCGCGGGGCCCGGCTGTGGATGCGACGGTGATTGATGTCGAGGCCCGTGTCGTGGCCCCTGTGGTGGATGCGCCGCGAGACACCGAGGGCGATGCGAAGCCCGTAGCGGCTGGCGGCGCCAAGCAGGCGTCCGGCAGCTTTCAGACGCATGCATTCAGCAACCACGCGGGTAGGCTGTCGTACAAGCTCTATGTGCCGGCCGCCACGGACCACGCGGCCGCTGCGCTGCGGCCGATGCTGGTCATGCTGCACGGCTGCACCCAGTCTGCAGACGACTTTGCTGCCGGCACGCAGATGAATGCTTTGGCCGAACAGCACGGCTTGCTGGTGGTCTACCCCGAACAGACGGCCCAGGCCAACGCGTCGAAATGCTGGAACTGGTTCAAGCCGCAAGACCAGGCGCGCGGCGCCGGTGAGCCGGCGCTGATCGCGGGCCTGGTCAGCGAAGTGGCAGCCCGCCATGGTGCGGACCCGCGGCGCATCTTCGTTGCCGGGCTGTCTGCAGGCGCGGCGATGGCGGTGGTGCTGGGCCAAACCTACCCTGAACTGTTCGCCGGTGTGGGCGCCCATTCAGGCTTGCCTTATGGCAGTGCGCACGACGTGCCTTCGGCATTGGTGGCGATGAAGGGCGGTCGCGGTGCCAATGGGCGTGGCACGGGCTTGCCCGGGAATCCTCCCACCTACGCACCCACATCCACATCCACATCAAGCAGAAAAGCCACGCGGGCGGTGCCGACCATCGTCTTCCACGGCGACCGCGACCACACCGTGCAACAAGGCAATGGCGCCGAGATCGTTGCACAGGCCAGCGAAGCGCATCGGGTCCAGGCAGCGCAGTCGGCACGCCCGGCCTTGCGCGCCAGCAGCCACCGACAAACCGCGCCCGCTGGCCGCAGCTACACGCGCAGCGTGCTGGCCGACGCCGAAGGCCGGCCGACCGTCGAGCACTGGACCTTGCACGGTGCCGGCCACGCCTGGTCAGGCGGCCATGCCAGTGGCTCTTACACCGACGCCAGCGGTCCCGACGCAGCGGCCGAAATGCTGCGCTTTTTTCTTGCGCTGGACAGCGCTGCTTTTGAAAACGCAGGTTCTGAAAACGCGGGCCCTTAAAACACGGCCGCTGAAAGCGCCGGTTCTGGAAACGCAGCTTTGTTTTGGTGCGGTAGGCCGCAGCCCACAGCGCATGGCGTGTGCTTCAGCGCAGGATCGGTTATCTTCCGCGCCATGGTTTTGCGTCGATCCGTTCACCGTTGGCTAGCGGCCTGGCTGATGGTGGCGATGCTGTTCACGCAGCTCGCTACCGCGGCTTATGCCTGCCCGGCAATGCACAGCGGCCAGCCGCAAGACGGCGGCATGGCCGGCATGGCCGGCATGCCGTGCGCTGCGATGGCGCCCGCCAGCATGGCGCTGGACGCAGACCAGCCTGGCCTGTGCATGCAGCATTGCCAGTTCGGCAGCACCCAGCAGCCTGCCGATGCGCCGCAGCCCTTCGGTGTCGCGGCCCCGGCTTTGCTGCCGCTGTTCACACTCGCCCCTGCTGCGGTGACGCCCGGCCTGCCGGCCGCGTGGACGGCACACCGGCGCCAGTTGGAACGCGTGCCCCGCGCGCCGCACAGCCTGGTTCACTGCTGCTGGCGTATTTGATCTTCTGAAGCCCCCGGTTGGATGCTTCGCGGTTTTGCCGCGGGCCGGTTCTGGACTTCAGGAGTTTCCATGCGCATTTCTTTTCATCGCAGGCCGCGCGGCCTGTGGCTGGCCTCATTCGCCCGCTGGGCCCCATCGGTGGCAGCGGCGGCTTTGTGTGCCACGTTGGCCTGCCTGCCCGGCTGGGCCCAAACTTCGCTGTCGCTGGATCAAGCTGTGGCCCAGGCCAGCGCCCGTTCTGGCCTGGTCAGTGCGGCGCAAGCCAAGGTGCTGGCGGCGCGCCAAAGGGCCGTCGCCGCAGGCCAGTTGCCCGACCCGGTGCTGAAGTTCGGCGTCAACAACCTGCCCATTGACGGGCCTGACCGTTTCAGCGTCAGACGCGATTTCATGACCATGCGCTCGGTGGGCGTGGTGCAGGAACTGACACGCGCAGACAAACGCAGCGCGCGCACACGCCGCGCCGAAGGCGAGGCCGATCTGGCAGCGGCGATGCGCCAGGCCACCCTGGCCGACCTGCAGCGCGAAGCGGCCACGGCCTGGCTGGAACGTTCTTTCCAGGAAGCGACGGCCAGCTTGTTGCAGGGCCAGATCGTGCAGGCCGAATTGCAGGTGCAGGCGGCCGAAACCCTGTACCGCGCTGGCAAGGGCGCGCAGGCCGAAATCTATGCCGCGCGGGGTGCGGTGGAGCAGCTTCGTGACGCGCTGGCCCAGGCCGAACGCCAGGCCGCTGTGGCCACCACCCAGCTCGGCCGCTGGGTGGGTGATGAAGCGCAGCAGCCGCTGGGCGCCAGGCCCACGCTGACACTGCCTGCGTGGGCGGATGGCGCGCTGGCCGACGGCCTGCACCAGCGCCTGCCACAGCTGCTTCACCAGCACCCGCAGATTGCCGCCGCGGCGCAGCAAGAGGCGCTGGCCGGCAGTGAAGCTGCGTTGGCGCGCGCCGCCCAATCGGCCGACTGGAGTGTGGAGTTGATGGTCAGCCAGCGCGGGCCGGCCTATTCCAACATGGTGTCCTTCAACCTGTCGCTGCCGCTGCAATGGGACCAGAAGAACCGCCAGGACCGTGAACTCGCCGCCCGCCTGGCCGAGCTTGACGAGGCCCGCGCACGGCGCCAGGACATGCAGCGCGCCCACCAAGCCGATGTGCGTGCGCTGCTGCAACAGTGGCAAAGCCATGCAGACCGGCTGCGCCGCTACGACGCCGCGCTGCTGCCGCTGGCGGAACAGCGCAGCGATGCGGCGCTAACGGCCTACCGCAGTGGCACGGGCCCGCTGACGGCGGTGCTGGAAGCACGCCGCAGCCACACCGATGTACGCATGGAACGGCTGCGCATCGAGCTCGACCGCGCCCGCATCTGGGCCCAACTGCGCTACCTGCTGCCGTCGCCCGACGGTGGCTCCGCTGCCATTGAGGTGACACCGTGAACACGCAAAAAGCACTGACAGCCGCCGCGGTCGCCGCCGCCGTCACCGCACTCGCCGCGGGCGGGTACGGCTTGTACCGGGCGGGTCTTCAACACGGCGCGGCGCAGGCGGGGGCCGGGGCTGCACCCGCGGCAACCGCGTCATCAGCGAGCGTGGCTGATGCTGACCCCACCCGCAGCATCGCCGCCGGTGAAGCCGCCACACGCCGCCACATCGCACAGGGCCTGAAGGCCGGCGCGGTGGACCCGGCCACCGGCAAGCCCATCCTGTACTACCACGACCCCATGGTGCCCGGCAAACGCTTCGACGCGCCGGCCAAATCGCCGTTCATGGACATGATGCTGGTGCCGGTGTACGGGGGCAACAGCGGCGCCGGCGATGACCAGGGCAGCGTCACCGTCAGCCCGCGCATCCAGCAAAACCTGGGCGTGCGCACCGCCGAGGTGGTGGAAGGCGCGTTGCAACCGATGGTCAACGCGGTGGGCAGCATCGCCTGGAACGAACGCGACCAGTCAGTGGTGCAGGCACGGGCCGCGGGTTACATCGAAAAACTGTACGTGCGGGCGACCCTGGACGCCGTCAAACAAGGCCAGCCTTTTGCCGACATCTACGTGCCCGAATGGGTCGCCGCGCAGGAGGAATACCTGGCCGTCAAACGCTTTGCTGCGGCCGACGCCGGCCTGGCCGCCGCGGCGCGCCAGCGCCTGTTGCTGGCCGGCATGAACGAAGCCCAGGTGGCGCGTGTGGATGGCGCGGGCACGGTGCAAGCCCGCACCACGCTGACGGTGCCCAGCAGCGGCGTGGTGGCCGAACTTGTCGCCCGTGAAGGCATGACGGTGGCACCCGGCACGGTGCTGGCCCGCATCAACGGCCTGGCCACCGTGTGGGCTGTGGCCGAAGTGCCTGAAAGCCAGGCCGCGCTGGTGCGCGTGGGCAGTGCGGTTGAAGCCCGCAGCCCCGGCGTGCCGGGCGCGGTGTTCCGCGGCACGGTGCAGGCGCTATTGCCCGAAGTGAGTGCAGTCACGCGCACGCTGAAGGCCCGCGTGCAACTGGCCAACCCGGGCGGGCAACTGGTGCCGGGCTTGTTCGTGACCATGCAGTTCATGGACACGCGGGCCGCCAAGGCCTTGTTGATACCCACCGAAGCGGTGATCCAGACCGGCCGCCGTGCGGTGGTGTTGCTGGCCGAAGAAGGGGGGCGTTTTGCGCCTGTCGATGTCGAGGTCGGGCTGGAAACCGGCGGCCAAACCGAGATCAAACGCGGTCTCAAAGCGGGCCAGCGCGTCGTCGTGTCTTCGCAGTTCCTGATCGATTCAGACGCCAGTTTGAAGGGTGTCGAAGCGCGGCTGAACAGCGAGGCCCCGCGATGATTGCCGCGTTGATCCGCTGGTCGATAGGCAACCGCTTTCTCGTCCTGCTGGCCACCGTGTTCGTCGCCGCCTGGGGCCTGTGGTCTGTGCAGCGCACGCCGCTGGACGCGCTGCCCGACTTGTCTGACGTGCAGGTCATCATCCGCACGCCCTACCCGGGCCAGGCGCCGCGGATTGTTGAAAACCAGGTCACCTACCCGTTGACGACGACGATGCTGTCGGTGCCAGGGGCGAAGGTCGTGCGCGGCTATTCTTTCTTCGGCGACAGCTTTGTCTACGTGTTGTTCGACGACGGCACCGACCCGTACTGGGCCCGTTCCCGCGTGCTGGAATACCTGAACCAGGTGCAAGCGCGCCTGCCTGCCGCGGCCAAACCTGCACTCGGGCCTGATGCCACCGGCGTCGGCTGGATCTACCAGTACGCGCTGGTGGACCGCAGCGGCACGATGGACGCCGGCCAGTTGCGCGCGCTGCAAGACTGGTTCCTGAAGTACGAGTTGAAGACCGTGCCGAACGTGGCCGAAGTGGCGTCTGTGGGCGGCATGGTGCGCCAGTACCAGGTGCTGCTGGACCCTGACAAGCTGGCGGCCTACAACATTGCGCTGCCGCGCGTCACGGCTGCGATACGCAACGCCAACCAGGAGGCGGGCGGTTCGGTGCTGGAGTTGGGCGAGGCCGAATACGTCGTCCGCGCTTCAGGGTTGTTGGCCACGCTGGACGACTTTCGCCAGATACCGCTGGGCGCCAGCAGCGCCGGCGTCAGCGTGCGCCTGGGCGACGTGGCGCGCATACAGGTGGGCCCAGAGATGCGCCGTGGCATTGGCGAGCTGGATGGCGAAGGCGAGGCCACCGGCGGTGTCATCGTGATGCGTTCGGGCAAGAACGCGCTTGCGACCATCGCCGCCGTGAAGGCCAAGATCGCTTCGCTGCAAGCCAGCCTGCCCAAGGGCGTGGAGATCGTGCCCACTTACGACCGTTCAGGCCTGATCGAACGCGCGGTCGAAAACCTGGGCCACAAGCTGCTCGAGGAATTCATCGTCGTCGCGCTGGTGTGTGCCCTCTTCCTGTTCCACCTGCGCTCGGCTTTCGTGGCCATCGTGACCTTGCCGCTGGGCATTCTGGCCAGCTTCATCGTCATGCACGCCCAGGGTGTGAACGCCAACGTGATGTCGCTGGGCGGCATCGCGATTGCCATCGGCGCGATGGTCGATGCCGCGGTGGTGATGATCGAAAACGCCCACAAGCACATCGAAGCCTGGCGCCATGCGCACCCGGGCGAGACCTTGAATGGCCAAGCGCAATGGCGCGTGGTGGGTGACGCGGCGGTCGAGGTCGGGCCGGCGCTGTTCTTCTCGCTGCTCATCATCACGCTGAGCTTCATTCCGGTGTTCACGCTGGAAGCGCAGGAAGGGCGGTTGTTCTCGCCGCTGGCCTTCACCAAGAGTTATGCGATGGCGGCGGCGGCCGGGCTTTCGGTCACGCTGGTGCCGGTGTTGATGGGCTATCTGATTCGCGGTCGCATCCCCGACGAACACCGCAACCCGATCAGCCGCGGCCTCATCGCCCTGTACCGGCCAATGCTGGACGCGGTGCTGGCCTGGCCGAAGACGACGCTGGCGGCGGCGGTGTTGGTCGTCGCCAGCACGGCCTGGCCGATCAGCCAGGTGGGTGGCGAATTCATGCCACCGCTGGACGAAGGCGACCTGCTCTACATGCCCACCGCGCTGCCCGGCATATCGGCGGGCAAGGCGGCGCAACTGTTGCAGCAGACCGACCGACTGATACGCACGCTGCCCGAGGTGGCGTCGGTTTACGGCAAGGCCGGCCGCGCCGAAACCGCCACCGACCCGGCGCCGATGGAGATGTTCGAAACCACCATCCAGTTCAAGCCCAAGAGCGCCTGGCGCGCCGGCATGACGGCCGACAAACTCGTCGATGAGTTGGACCGGCTGGTCAAGGTGCCGGGCTTGTCGAACATCTGGGTGCCGCCGATACGCAACCGCATCGACATGCTGGCCACCGGCATCAAAAGCCCGGTGGGCGTGAAGGTGGCGGGCACCGACCTGGCCGAGGTCGACCGCATCGCCGGCGAGATCGAGAAAGCCGTGAAAGGTGTGCGCGGTGTCAGCAGCGCACTGGCCGAGCGGCTGACGGGCGGGCGCTATGTCGACATCAACATCCGCCGCGAAGCCGCGGCCCGCTACGGCATGAACATTGCCGACGTGCAGGCCGTCATCAGCACCGCGGTGGGTGGCGACAACGTGGGCGAAACCGTCGAAGGGCTGCAGCGCTTTCCCATCAACGTGCGCTATCCGCGCGAGCTGCGCGATTCGGTGGCCAAGCTGCGTCAACTGCCGATATTGACCGAGCGCGGCGCACGCATCGTGCTGGCCGATGTGGCCGACGTGCGCATCACCGACGGCCCGCCCATGCTGCGCAGTGAAAACGCGCGGCTGGCGGGCTTCGTCTATGTCGACATCCGCGGCCGCGATCTGAAATCGGCGGTGCTGGACATGCAGCGCGCAGTGGCGGCGCGGGTGCAACTGACGCCGGGCTATTCGGTGTCCTGGTCGGGGCAGTTCGAGTTTCTTGAGCGCGCCACGGCCAGGCTGAAGGTGGTGGTGCCCTTCACGCTGGCCATCATCTTTGTGCTGCTCTACCTGTGCTTTCAGCGCGTCGATGAAGCGCTGCTGATCCTGGCCACGCTGCCCTTCGCGCTGGTCGGCGGCTTCTGGCTGCTGTACCTGCTGGGCTTCAACCTGAGTGTGGCGGGGGCCATCGGCTTTATCGCTTTGGCCGGCGTGGCGGCCGAGTTCGGCGTCATCATGCTGCTGTACCTGAAGCAGGCCTGGGAAGCCCGCCAGCGGCTGGGCCACACCGATGATGGCGACCTGCTGGCTGCCATCCGCGATGGCGCCGTGTTGCGCGTGCGGCCGAAAGCGATGACGGTGGCCGTCATCCTGGCCGGGCTGGTGCCCATCATGGTCGGCGGCGGCACCGGCTCTGAGGTGATGCAGCGCATCGCCGCACCGATGGTCGGCGGCATGGTCACAGCGCCGCTGCTCTCGATGTTTTTGCTGCCCGTGGTCTATCGGCTGCTGCGGCGACGGCGGTCAACCCAGGGTCTTGCGCGTTGATTTCCAGCCGCGGTTGGTGATAATTTGCTAATCACAAGGCAAAGAAAGTTGTCATGTCGTCAGCGCCCGAGTTTCGCGTCTTGCTGGTCGGCACCGAAGGGCTTGCCGACCGCGCGCTGCACCGCCACCTGCGCCGCCAGTACGTGGTGCAGTGCGTGGGCAGTGCCGCAGAGGTCGAGCCGCTGATGCAGGAACACGCCCCCGACGTGCTGGTCTGCGAACAGCAATTGCAAGACGGCCGCGGCGTGGATTTGTTGCAGCAGATGCGGGTGGAACATCCGCACACCGTGCGCGTGCTGGCGTTGCAAAGCGCGCGGCGTGACGAGATGGTGCGGGCCATCAACGACGCCGCGGTCTACCAGGTGGTGACACCGCCTTTCGAGCCCGAACAGCTAGAGCTGTTGTTGCAACGCGCGCTGGAAAGCCGCGAGCTTTCGCGCATTCACCGCTACCTGAGCCGCGAGCTGAAGTTTGCCGATGCCGTCATCAGCCGCGAAAACGACAGCATGACGCGCGCGCTGCAGGAAACCTATCACTTCGACAAGCTGGTGTTTGTCAGCGACAAGATGGCCGAGGTCTGCAATACCGCGCGCAAGGCCGCTGCCACCGACCTGCCGGTGCTGCTGATCGGTGAAACCGGCACCGGCAAGGAACTGCTGGCCAAGGCGATCCACCTGTTCAGCAACCGCCACAAGCAGATTTTCCTGGCCCAGAACTGCGGCGCCATCGCGCAAGACCTGCTGCTGTCGGAGCTGTTCGGCCACAAGCGCGGCGCCATCTCCGGCGCCATCAGCGATCGCTTGGGGCTGTTCGTCGCGGCCGACAACGGCACCGTGTTCCTCGACGAGATCTGCGACATCTCGCCGGCGGTGCAGGTCAGCCTGTTGCGCTTCCTGCAGGACGGCGAGGTCAAGGCGATCGGCAGCGACCGTACCCAGCAGACCAACTTGCGCATCATCGCCGCCAGCAACCGGCCGATCCAGCAACTGGTGGACGAAGGCCGGTTCAGGCGCGACCTCTACTATCGCCTGAAGGGATTCGAGATCACGATCCCGCCGCTGCGCGAGCGGCCCGAGGACATCCCGGTGCTGACCGACTACCTCATCAAGAAGTACTGCGAAGTCTTCAGTCGCAAGATTCCCGGCGTGGCCATCCAGGCGCAGCAGCGGCTTCGCGCCTACGGGTTTCCCGGCAACGTGCGCGAGCTGGAAAACGAAATACGGCGCACCGTGGCCACGGTGGAAAACGGCGAGTTCATCACCGTGCAGCACCTGTCGGCCGAGATCGCCCGCGCCCGCCCCCGTGCGGACCGGGGCCAGGGCCAGCCGGTGGCACTGGACGGGCAGACCTTGAAGGAGCGTGTCGAGCATCTCGAAGTGGCACTCGTGCGTGCGGCATTGGAGCGGCATCGCTGGAACCACACCCGTGCCGCCGATGAGCTGGGCCTGTCGCGAGTCGGCTTGAGCAACA
>JANMJI010000205.1:0-8165 GCA_031371275.1 Betaproteobacteria bacterium | reverse complement strand
GTGTCCGAGCCTTCGAGCATGGCCAAAAGTATCTCGCGCGCGCGTGCGCGCGAGAAGCGGGACATTCGCCAATGGACAAACGTGCCACCAGCGGGCTCGAATCGAGCGCATCAGACCAGCGTGATGGACTGCGGCTGGCGCGCTCCAAGGCGCTGCCATGGCAGGCCTGCGACGAGCCAGTCGAACTGCTCGCGCGTGAGTTCGAGCGAGCCCGCGTCCTGGCGCGGCCAGGCAAAGCTGCCCGCTTGCAGGCGCCGCGTGCACAGCCACATGCCGGTGCCGTCGTAGACCAGCACCTTGAGCCGATCGGCCCGACGGTTGGCAAACACGTACGCGTGGTGGGCCTGCGCGCCCAGCGCGAAGCCGTGCACCACCAGTGCCAGCAACTTGTCGATGCCGCCGCGCAGGTCGCTGGCGCCAAGCGCCAGCCAGATGGCATCGATGCGAATCATCGGCCGAGCTCGCGCAGCAGCGCGGCCAGTTCGCGGGCGTGCGCCAGCGGCCAATGCAATTGGAGTTGCGCTGCCCCGGCGCTCAGCTCGACGCGTACCGATGTCGAGGCGGCACTGGGCGCCACCCGGGCCGCCACAAAACCACTCGAGCTGGGTGCTGTCGACGGCCCGGCGCCGACACCGTCAAGCCGCGCCTGCCAGCGCCTGGAATGGGCGCACCAGCTCGCGATTGCGCGCATCGGAACGTCGTTCGCCTCGGCCCATGCCTTGGCCGTCTGGCCCGAGGCCCGATACGCCGCCACCCGTTCCAGGCAGCGCTCCATCTGCTGTCGATCCATGCTCACCTCGTCTCGTTCGTTGATTGCCGAGACGCAAGGTTCGCAGCTTCATCGCCGCGACGAAAGGTGGGTTGCCGGAACGCTTACTACGCAGCAAACTCGCTGGCATGCAAACCGGCTACCGTCTGCGCGTATGAACCGCGATACCTTCATGGCGGCGCGCCGCTTTGTCAAACCAGAACCTGGCCAGGCGCTGGCCGGGCGGCCTGCATGAAGACGCCGACTGCGGCGGCGGCAGATTCAGCCGCCGGCACCGGCACCGGCACTGGCCTCGACACAGGTCCCGCCAGCGCCTGGCGCAACGACACGCTGGTGGTGGCGGCCGCACTGTTTGCCTGGTTCGCAGCCACGGCCTGGATGCGGCCCTTGATGCTGCCCGACGAAGGCCGCTATGTCAGCGTGGCCTGGGAGATGCTGCGTTCTGGCGACTGGTTGACGCCGACGCTGGACGGCTTGCCTTTCTTCCACAAACCGCCGTTGATGTACTGGTTGACAGCCGGCGCCATGGGCTTGCTGGGCCCGCACGAATGGGCCGCCCGCGCCGCGCCGCTACTGGGCGGCTGGGGCGGCGCCTTTGCGCTGTATCTCTTCCTGCGCCGCTGGTGGGGCGTGCCGCGCGCACGCGTGGCGGTGCTGGTGCTGGCGGTGCAGCCGATCTACAGCGTGGGCGCGCAGTTTGCCAACCTGGACATGCTGGTGGCGGGCTGCATCAGCGGCGCCGTGCTGTGCCTGGCGCACGCCGTGCTCAGCATCGAACAACAAGTGCCCTACGAACAAGCGCCGTACAGACCGGCGCTGGCCGGTGCTTATGTGCTGGCCGCGCTGGGTGTGCTGGCCAAGGGGCTCATCGGCGCGGTGATCCCGGCCCTGGTGGTGGCGGTCTGGCTGCTGGCGCTGGGCCGCTGGCGCCTGCTGCCGCGGCTGCTGTGGGGGCCCGGCGTGCTGCTCTTTGCAGCCGTGGCCGGGCCGTGGTTTGTGGCCATGCAGGTCTTGCACCCGGGGTTTGTGGACTACTTCTTTGTCGTCCAGCATTTCAAACGCTTTGCCGGTGGCGGCTTTAACAACGTGCAGCCTTTCTGGTTTTACCCAGCCGTGCTGTTGCTCGTCAGCCTGCCCTGGCTGCCGTGGCTGGTGATTCGACTGCGACAGCGACTGCACGATCGCCTGCAATCGCGCCTGCGCTCGCCAACACCCCCGTGGCGTGCCGACCCGGTGCAGGCGCTGATGCTGGTCTGGGCGGCGGTGGTGGTGGTCTTCTTCTCGCTGCCGGCGTCCAAGCTGCTGGGTTATGTGCTGCCTGCCTTGCCGCCGCTGGCCTGCTTGATGGCCGACGGCCTGGCGTCTGCATGGCCGCGCCGGGCCTGGTTCAGCGTCGCGGTTTCGGCGTTGGCCGGACTGGGCCTGGTCGTCGCGCTGTGCTTTCACACGCCCCACAGCACGCGCCTGCTGGCCGCCGCGCTGGCCACCCGGCACCAGCCCGCCGAGCCGGTATTCACGCTGGCTTTTTATCCCTACGACCTGCCGTTCTATGCCCGTTTGAAGACGCCCACCTTGGTCGTTGACGACTGGGCCGACCCGGGCATTGGCCGCCATGACAACTGGCGCAAGGAATTGGCCGACGCCGCGGGCTTTGCGCCGGCCCAGGCGGCGGTCACCTTGATAGGCGCAGCAGCGCTGCCCGCCCACCTGTGCCGCGGCGGTGTCAGCTGGGTGCTTGGCGCGCCCGCCAATGCGGCCCGCTGGCCCTTCCTGGCCAAGGCCGAACTGGTGTTTGCCGGCGAAGCCACGCTGTGGCGCGTGGACAGCCACACGCCCGCGCTGGCGGCCGCGCTCAGCTGCCCGTAGCGGCTGGCGCAAAACGCACCAGCACCTGCCGCTGGCATCGCGGGCCAGAGCGCGCGCGTCCTCGCCTCGGTAAAAGCGGTTGAAGACCTGTTCACGTTCAGCCGGTGCGATGCCCGGGCCGTTGTCGACAACCCGCAGACAGGCCTGGCCTTCAAGCCAGTCGGCTTCGACATCGACACACCGCCTTGCGGCGCGTAGCGCAGCGCGTTTTCGACCAGGTTGTTCAGCAGCACCGTCAGCTGGTGCGCGTCGCCCAACACCTGCACATCCACCGCGGCACGCGCACCCGGGTCGATGCCGCGCTGTTCGGCACGCACACTGAGCGTGCCCACCACCGAACGCGCCAACGCACCCAGGTCCGCGCGTTGACTGGGCATGGCCAGGGCGCCCGGCTCGTCGGGTTCGGCACGGGCCACTTTCCAGCAGTTGTTCGACGAGGTGGCAAGAGCGCGCGATGCCCGCTTCCAACCCAGCCAGTGCCTCGCGCCGCGAGGCTTCGTCGGTGCAGCGTTTGAGCCACTGCACCTGCAACTGCAAAGCCGTGGCGGGGGTGCGCAGTTCGTGCGCGGCGTCGGCCAGGAAACGCCGCTGCGCCGCCAGCCTGCCCGACAAACGCTCCATCAGCCCGTTCACAGCTTGCACCAGGGGTGCGATCTCACGCGGCAGCACTTCGACAGCAATCGGCGACAGCGAACTGGCGCTGCGCTTGGCCACGAAACTGGCCGCCCTGTCCAGTGAGCGCAGGCCGCGGCGCAAAGACCTTGGATGCTGATTCAGCCGCCCATTCGCGCCGCGCAGCGCTGCGCTGCGCAGCCTGTGCGACGCCGCTGGCGCTGACATCGGGGTAGACGATCCATTCCTCGTCGTCAGCGTGCACAGCGGTCAGTGCCTCGGTCGCCGAAAACGGAATTCGCACCCGCGGGTCTGAGGCATAGAAAGCACGGCCGTCGGGTGTCCAGGTCAGGGTCACGATCTGTGCGGCGTCGGGCAGATCGCCGGGCATGTCGCGGGGCAGATCTTGCGCAGGTGGTGCAGGTGGACCTCGATGGCGTTGCTGCCCACCTCTTCGCCCCAGCCGTAGACGGCCTGTTCCAGCTTCTCGCGCGACATCACTGTACCGGGGCGCTGCAGCAGCGTTTCCAGCACCGCAAATTCGCGCGCCGAAAGAGCGACCGGCGCGCCGCGCAAGGTGGCTGTGCGGCGGGCCGGGTCAAGCACCAGCCCGGCGGCGGTCAACAACGGCTGGCCGCTGCCGGCATGGAGGCGCAGCAAGGCCCGCACACGCGCCACCAGTTCGTCCATGTCGAAGGGTTTGAGCAGGTAATCGTCGGCCCCGGTGTCGAGGCCGGCGATGCGAGCGCGCACGCTGTCGCGTGCCGAGGCGATCAACACCGGCATCGAATTGCCGGCGCCGCGCAGAGCAGCCAGCAAGGCCATGCCGTCCTGGCGCGGCAGGCCCAGGTCAAGGATGGCGAGGTCGTAGACGCCCTGGGCCAGCGCGCCCTGCGCCGCCAGCCTGTCGGTGACCCAGTCCAGCGCAAAGCCGGCCTGCACCAGGCCCTGGCGCATGGCCTTGCCGATCATCGGGTCGTCTTCAATCAGCAGGATGCGCAGCGGTTTGGCGGGCTAGCCGGCAGTGGTTTCGAGGCGCTGAATGCGGTCTTCAGCGCGGGCAGCGACGAGCGCTTGAAGCCGGCTTGGCCCGAGTATCGGCATTCGTGCAGCAGCCAGCCAGCGCCGCTGTCCACGGACCCGGTTCCATAGCGGCCGGGTCGAGTCTGCGGCATCGGTCGACCTCGATGATCACTGAAACCGGAGTACCGACCATGGCGCGCATGTTCAATCCGCCCCAGCCCGGCCTGACGTTGCGCGATGCCGTGCTGCCGGCGTTGGGGCTGGGCATGACGAGCGCTGGCAAAGTACGGCAGAGCTCAGCCCGGGCACGTTCAAGAATCGCATGAGCGCGCTGCGTTGGCTGGCCGCGACGATCGGCAAGCACAACAGCGTCGCCCGACCATCACCGATCCCGTCAATTCTGGTGCGACGAAATGGAACGTCGTGAAACGGCCGAACGCAATGAATTCGGCTGAAAGCCAGTATTCATGCGGGCTACAGGGGGTTTGGTGAGACGCCGTGAGACGACATGAAACGTCGTCCTGGCGGAAGCGGTGAGATTCGAACTCACAGGCCCTTGCGGGCCGCCGGTTTTCAAGTTCACAGTAAAACTCAATAGCATCAAATATTTAGCCTATTTTCGTCTCCGCAACCTCTGCCGAACGTCGAATGGCGAATGCCAGGTTGGCTCCAATCCGGAAGTCCGGTTGCGGAGAGGCCCAGGCGGCTTGCGCCGCGCCAAGGGCACTTGAGACTATGTGCTGATTCAGGCCTTCGCCGCTTGGGTTTCAAGGTCTGCCCGCCCCTTGCACTTCCTGACTGCGCTCCAGCCAGAGGGGAAGGTCAACCTCCGTGATCTCGGCCAGCACCTTGATGACATCGGGCATCTGGATGGCCAGGTGCAGCAGCAACGTCGTGCTCTGATCTGGATACGTGGCCTCGTTCTCGTAGCGCGAGAACGAGATCTTGCCCTTGCCGAAAATCTTCGCGGCGGCTTGCTGTGTGAGGCCGTAGCGCTTGCGTAAGGACAGAATCTCTTCGCCCATGAGCAGGCCGCAGTACGAAGTCTTGCGCGCAGCCAGGCGACGCAAGTTCTCGTCGTGCTGATCTGCGCGGGTGGTCTGCGCCTCGCACCGGTCGCATTGCGAAGTCAGCAACTGCACATCCACCGTGCTGCCGCCCGGATGGAAACTCCGTGTGCGAAGTACCGGATGCAGGCAACCTTGCTTGCACGCGGGACAGACTAGTTTTACTGTGTCAAATAAGCAGCCTTACGTTTACGCGCAGGCAACACGGACATCGGGGCAGCATCTTGAGCAAGGCTGCGGCGATACGCAGCCGCAAAGTCGTGATGGATGACGGGACGTGGCGCTGCGTGCGCTGGGCTGCCTCGAGGTTTGTAATGCGTGGGTACGGCAAGTTCTTGGCGTCGTGCAGCGTTTTTTTTGCCGACACCATCGGGGTGCCGTAGTTGTTGCTGCATCAAGAAGCCGTACGCCGCAATACTCAGACTGGCGTGGTGATGAAAGCCGCGCCAGCCTCTGCCCTCAAACTGGCCCAGCCCTACTTCCTGTTTGAGGTCTTGGTAGTCGCGCTCGATGCGCCAGCGCATCTTGGCAACAAACACCATGCGCTGCAGCGGCACGTCCTGGCCCAGCGTGGACAGCCAGTACTTCATCGGTTCTTTGTGGCCTTCGGGCCACTCGATGAGAAGCCACTCTTGGGCACGCCGTTGTGCGCGCTGGGGGTCGCGATGGGCCGCGCGCACACGAACGCGGGCAAAGCGTGAGCGCAGCGTGAAGTTGCTGCCTTCGCGCCACTCGATGGTCTGCCACTGCGATGGCGCCAGCTCGAACGCCAGTTCCTTGATCGACTGCGGGCGTTGGTGTTTGGCATCACCCAGGCGTAGCCGCGTGGGCACATTGCCGCGACCCTTGTAGGGCCGGGGCGGCAGCGGCTCGTGCCCCGGTGGCCACACCGTCACCGCCCCCGTCACGCCCACCACGTAGCTCAGGCCCAACTCGCTCAAGCGCTCACGGAATGCCGTGTCCACGCCGTAGCCCGCATCGGCCAGCAGGCTGTGTTTGGGCGCGCCTTGGGCCATCAGCCGCTCGATTTGCGCCAGCGCAATCTCTGGCTTGGTGGCGAATGCCACGTCCTGCGGCACGCCAGCCTTGTCGCGTCGCGCCATGTCGCCGGCCCACTGCTGAGGCAGGTAAAGCTGCCAGGCCACCGGCAGGCTGCCCGCCTGGCAGGCCAGCGTCACGCTCACCGCCACCTGGCAGTTGTCCTGCTTGCCCAGCATGCCGCAGTACTGGCGGGCCACGCCTACGGAGTGCACGCCTTGCTTGGGGAAACCCGTGTCGTCAACGATCCACCAGCCGCCTTGGCTGAAGTCCATCGCCGGCACGACCCACTGCGCCACACGCAACAGCATCTGCTCGTCGGACCAGGCCGAGTCGGCCACGAAGTGATGCAGCGACTGGTGTCGTGAGCGCGTGGCCGTTGGCGCCAAGTGTGATGCCATGGGCTCCACGCTCTTGCGCTTGAGCGGGGACATCAGCCCAGTGCAATACCCACGCAGACCGGCATGCCGGTCTGCGTGACCCAGGCCCTCACTCAGGTGCGCCATGTACCGCTCAAACTCGCGAAGCTCTTCCATCAAAGTTCACCTCTTGCTCGAAGAAGCGCACATAATGCCTTGATTTTGATAACACAGTAAAATTAGTTGCACGTTCATCAGCGTGAGCGCCTTTTGCATGTGCTGCACGCTGCGTCCTTGCTCGCGCAGCAGCCTGCTGCGTAGCCGGTTGAATTCGCGCAGTTCGCACATCCGGTCCTGCGGCCTGAACGCCGCCTTCAGCAATCCGTAGCTCAACAACTGCTGCAGCCACTGGCAGTCCAGCACGTCGCTCTTGCGTCCCGAGACACCTTTGACGTGCCTGGCATTCACCAGCATCACTTGCAGACCTCGGCGCTCCAGCACTTCGTACACCGGTATCCAGTACACGCCTGTGGATTCCATGGCCACAACCTTCACGCCGCATTCCACCAGCTAGTCGGCCATCGCATGCAGGTCTCTCGTGTAGCACCCAAAGCCCTGCACCGACTCCTCGGCCACATCGCCTCGCACCGCTACGTAGTGCCTCGACCCTCCTATGTCGATGCCAGCGCAGTCCGGCTGCAACACCTCCAACTTCGCCTTGCTCTTCCTCGGCTTGCTCGTCGTCATCTCTTGCTCCATCATCCGTCGCGGGATGCGGAGCCAACTTCGGGTACGTCGTCAATGCTCACTCTCTGAAACGGGATGCGCCACACACCAGCCCAAAAGCCTGTGCACGGCGCTCGCCAATGTCGATGACGTCACCCAGGACCAACCTAACCCGCGGGCATTGCGCGCCAGTGTCGTTACGGTCTTTGTCGGCTCCGCACCCCACCATGCCATATCTACGCGCCAAGTTTCATCGGTACGATCCGTGGGCACCGCCCGCGGATCGCGGTAGGGACGCCCATTACTGGGCGCCCCCCGCACAGATCCGAACGTGCCCAATTAAGGCATTCGGCTCCCACCTTGGGTTTGATTGACGGCAAATCGTCGCTCTGGCCAGGGATGAAGAATCCTTGGAGTGGGCAACCGCCGGGCAAGTAGTCGGTCCATCCTCTTCCACGTGACTTGGGCCCGCTGGCTGCGCCGCTTGAGCGTGCGCCTCCACAGGTTGGCCACGTGATGTCGGAAAGTGCCTATCGCCCTCAGGTTAGTTGGCACCGCGTGGTATGCGTTGTAGCCTTGCACCACAGCCCTCAGCCAGCGACCCTGTTCGGCCACCGGCTGATGCATCCTCCTGCGTAGCTCCGCCTCGACGTCTTGCAGCTTCCCGCGCTGCCGGTCCATCCGGCTCTTGCGCTTGAGTTGGAA
>JANMJI010000184.1:0-1548 GCA_031371275.1 Betaproteobacteria bacterium | reverse complement strand
GCCTTGAGCAGCACCACCATGACCGACGCCACCCACGCCCCGGCGCTGCAAAGCTGGGTCGCTTCGGCCAACGTTGCCGACTGCGATTTCCCGATCCAGAACCTGCCGCTGGGCCGCTGCCGCCCGCTGGCGCAGCCCGGCGCGCAGTCTGGCGCGCATGCCCAAGCCGCGCCCTGGCGCGTCGGCGTGGCCATCGGCGACCAGGTGCTGGACCTGAAACTGGCCGCCGAGCAATGCCCCTGGGCAGACGACATCTACCCGCTGCTGGAACCCTTGGCGGCGGGCGACATGGCGGCCTTCATGGCGCTGGGCCGGCCGGCGTGGAAGGCTTTGCGTGCGGCGCTTTCCAGCGCCCTGGCGCAGGGCAGCGACCAGGGGCCTTTTCTCGAGATGTGCCTGCTGCCGCAGCTTGAAGTCGAGATGGCCTTGCCCTGCCGCATTGGTGACTACACCGATTTCTACACCGGCATCCACCACGCCCAGACCGTCGGTGCGCTGATGCGGCCCGACAACGCGCTGCTGCCGAACTACAAATGGCTGCCCATCGGCTACCACGGGCGCGCTTCTTCGGTCGGCTTGGGCGGCGCCATCAAGCGCCCGCACGGCCAGACGCGCACCGCCGAAGGCCCGCCGCGTTTCGGCCCCAGCCGCCGGCTCGACTACGAGTTGGAACTGGGGCTGTGGGTGGGCGCGACGAACGAACTCGGCAAGCCGGTGGCGATGGACCAAGCCGAGGACCATCTCTTCGGCATCACGCTGTTGAACGACTGGTCAGCGCGCGACGTGCAGGCCTGGGAATACCAGCCGCTGGGGCCTTTTCTGGCCAAGAGTTTTGCCACTTCGGTATCGCCTTGGCTGGTGCAATGGGAAGCGCTGGCGCCGTTTCGCAGGCCTTGCCTGCGGCCGGCGGGCGACCCGGCGCCGCTGCCCTACCTGGATTCAATCTACAACCGCGAATGCGGCGCCTTGGACATCACGCTTGAGGTCTGGCTGCTGACACCGAAGATGCGCGAACTGGGCTTGCCCGCGCTGCGCCTTTCACACAGCAACGCGCTCGACGCCTACTGGACAGCCGCGCAACTGGTGGCCCACCACACCAGCAACGGCTGCAACCTGCAGCGCGGTGATTTGCTGGGTACCGGCACGCTGTCTGGTGCCTTGCCGGGGCAGGGCGGCTCATTGCTTGAACTGAGCCAGGGCGGGCGTGTGCCGCTGCTGCTGGCGCATGGCGAAGAACGCAGTTTTCTGCAAGACGGCGACACCGTCACGCTGCGCGCCCATGCGCAAGCGCGGTGCGCCGTGCGCATTGGGCTGGGCACTGTCAGCGGCACCGTGCTGCCGGCTTGAACCTGGGCTTGAACTTCGGCTTGAACGTCGGCTTGAACCTGTCCTTGGTTGCGAAGGCTTGGGCTTGAATTGAGGGGTTGTCGTGCCGCTTATGGCGGCCGGTGCAGCGTGGCGGCTGCGCAAAATCAGCCGTCAATATGGATGACTTGCGCCTGCCCGCCGTGGCCGCCCGCCTGGTGGCCTGGCACAACCGCCACCCGC
>JANMJI010000182.1:0-12484 GCA_031371275.1 Betaproteobacteria bacterium | reverse complement strand
AACAAAAGCCGCGGTGAAATGGCCTACACGCTGGTCGACGTCGAAAGCGCGGTGGGCCCGGCCGCGCTGGCCGCGCTGGCCGCCATCCCGGGCGTGCTGGCGGTGCGGTATTTGCCTGCAGTGCCGCGCGCTTAGAAACGGTGGCCACGCCCGGCGGGGGACATGGCATGGCAAGCAGTGAATTGCATTCCCGAAGCGCTTGGCATGCTGGTGGACAAGTATCGGCGCCAGGCCGCGGACGAAACGCTTTCGGGTGACGACGCGCCCGAGCCTTGAGCACCCGGTTGCGGTGAGATCGGTTGCACGCCGGCGACCTGACCGCCTGTGGTGTGGTCGAAGCGCGTAACAAGCGCCGACGCCCAGCGACACAGGGGGATGAACTCCATGCACAGCTTGGCCCGCTCCAAAACCCGCTGGCTGGTGGGCCTGTCGCCAGCCCTGGCTCTGGCCCTGGCCCTGGCCCTGTCTCTGTCTCTGGCGCTCGCCCTGCCCGTGCACGCCCAGCCTGCACCGGCCGCCGCCGCCACTGCGGCCCGGCCTGCGGCGCCGCCGTTTGCCGGCACCACCTTTGACGGCCACTACTACGACCTGGCGCGCCAGCGCGGCCGGGTGGTGATGGTGGTGTTGTGGCGCACCGACTGCGCCGTGTGCCTGAACAAGATGCCCGAACTGCGCGCCAATGCCTTGGGCTGGAAGGCAGCGCCTTTTGACCTCGTGCTCATCAACCTGGACACCCTTGAGACCGACGCCGAAACCTATGACATGACGCGCCGCCAGGTGGCCGGCGACAAAGGCCCGGTGTTGAGTTTCTGGCACGGCCACGGCCGTGTGCCCGAAGCCTGGCGCAGCGTGCAGCGGCTGCCGCGCACGCTCATCATCGACCGCGAAGGCCGCATCGCGGCCAGCCACGAAGGCCGGTTTGCAGCCGAGGCCTGGAACCAGGTGGCCGATCTCTTGCCGTGATCAGCCCGCGGGCGCCGCCGCACCGGCCGGCCCGTCTGCCACTTCGTCTGCCACTTCGCCTGCCACTTCGCCGGCCAACACGGGCACCAGCACCAGCAAGACATGGCCAGCGACGGTGGTGTCGGCACTGGCCAGCGCGTGCACCCGGCAGACGCTGCCGGCGGGGCCCCGCAGCGGCAATTCACAACGCGCGGTGGCCGCCGCGCCCGTTCGCACGCGCGCCATCATGGCGGCCAGCAGACCGCCACCGTCGGGCTGCAGGAACGGCGCCAGCGGCTGGCCCGGCAGTTCTTCGCGGGCCATGCCCAGCAGTTGCGCGGCGGCGCGGTTCACCGCGTGCAGCACACCGTGCATGTCCAGCGTCATGTAGGCCACGGGCGCGTCATCGACCAGCGCCGTCTGGCGCGCCAGGGCCTGCTCCAGCTCGGCGCGCGCCTGGCCCATTTCTTCTTGCTGCACATCCAGCTCGACCTGGTGCACCTGCAGTTCGTGCAGCACGGCCAGCGCGTCGCCCGCGGTGGCCGGCGACGATGCCAACTCGAACAGCACCGCCAACGCATCGTGCGCGCTGCGCCGCCCGCTGCCCGCCGGCAGGCCCAGCGTCAGCCGCGACAGCGCACTCTGGCGCAGTTGAACCGGGTCTGCAATTGCGGGCAGGGCATGTGGCATGACGAACTCCTTGGGGCGGGAATTGGAATTGGAATTAGAGCGTGAATTGGAATGTGAATTGGAATGTGAATTGGCATGCGCAAAGCCGCCGTTCAGGCCCGCCGCAATTGCGATTCAAGTTGTTTGGCCGCCGTGATGTCGACCAGCGTGATGACCACGCCCTGGATGACATTGGCCAATGTACGGTAGGGCTTGATGCGGACCATGAACCATTGCTCGTCGGTGGTCGTGATCTGCTTTTCGATGAAGTTCAGGGTGCGCAGCGTTTCGCGCGCGTCGTCGTGCAATTGCGGGTAGATCAGCGTGCTGGCCAGGTCGGTCAGCGGCCGGCCGATGTCGCCTTCACGCAGGTGGATGATGCGCGTGATCTGCTCGGTATAACGCCGCACGTTCAGCGCGCTGTCCAGAAACAGCGTGGCGATGTCGGTGCTGTTCAGCAGGTTCTGCATGTCGCTCTGGGCCAGCGCCAGGTCGTCCAGCTTGGACTGCAATTCACCGTTCAGCGTCTGCAGTTCTTCGTTCATCGACTGCGACTCTTCCTTGGACGTCGTCAACTCTTCATTGGCCGATTGCAACTCTTCGTTGGTCGACTGCAATTCCTCGTTGGCGGCCTGCAGTTCTTCGGCCGAAGCGCCCATTTCCTGGCGCAGCGCCAGCACCTCCTCCTTCAGGCGCTGCAGCTCGTCGGCCAGCAGCGGGTCTTGCGCGCCGGCCGCCAGCCGGCGCCGGCGCTTGGCCGGCGGCGGGCTGGGCACGTCATGAAAAACGATCATCACCAGGCCGACCAAGGCCTTGGGTTCCAGCAGCGCCTTCACCGTCACGTTCAGCGTGTGCTGCATGTCTTCGTCCAGCCGCAGGCCGGTCAGCTTCAGCGTCTGCGCTTCGGCCACCACCTGGCGCAGCGCGGTGGCCAGTTGTGCGCGTATCGCCGGGCGGGCCATGACATGGATGTTCCAGTTCGCCTTGCCCGAGGCCGGTTCCAGGTATTTGCCGACGCGGCCGTTGATGTAGACCACGTCGCCCTGGTCGTTGACCAGCACCGCCGCAGGCGCAAAGCCCTGCAGCAGCACCTGTTCGGCCAAAAGTTGCAGGTTCACGGGATGGGCGGCGGTTGTTGACACAGCAGACTCCTTGGCGGGCATGCCCGAGGCGCGACGGACAAGCACCGGGAAGTGCACCGATGCGGTGTGCACCGTCTGCCCGTTGCGTTTGTAGAGCCGCGACTTTGGGCTTAAGGGCGTGAACAGCGTCTGCGCAGTGCCCACCGTTTCCGACGCCCCCAGCAACAGCACACCGCCGGGGTGCAGGCTGTAGCTGAAGAGCGGAAACAAACGCCGTTGCAAGGTGGCGTTGAAGTAGATCATCAGGTTGCGGCAGATCAGCAGATCGAGCTTGGTAAAGGGCGGATCGAGGATGACATCGTGCTGGGCGAACAGCACCATCTCACGCAGGTTTTTGTTGATGAGGTAGCCATCGCCTTGCGCGACGAAATGGCGCGCCAGGCGCTCGGGCCCCACTTCGGTGGCGATCTTCGCCGGATAGTGGCCGCGCCGGCCCACCGCGATGGCGTCGGCGCTCAGGTCGCTGGCAAAAATCTGCAGCCTGGGGTCATGGCCAGGCGCCAGCGCGGCGGCCACTTCCTTGAAGGCCATGGCCAGCGAATAAGCTTCTTCGCCAGTGGAACAACCCACCACCCAGGCGCGCAGCCGCGCCCGTTCGGTGCTGTGCGCCAGCAGTTCTGGCAGCACCGTATCTTGCAGCTCTTGCCAGACCGCGGGGTCGCGGAAGAAGCTGGTCACGCCGATCAACAGTTCCTTGAACAGCAGGTCCAGTTCCTGCGGGTTCTGGCGCACAAACTTTTCATACGCCGCCATGCTGGCCAGGCTGTGCACCGCCATGCGCCGCTGGATGCGCCGGCGCAAGGTGCTGGGTTTGTATTGCGACAAGTCATGGCGGCTGCGTCCGCGCAGCAGTGCCAGGATGGCGGCCAGCGCCAGCGTGTCGCTGCCTTCGCTGCCGTCGGGCTGCAGCGCCGCCGCGTGACGTTCTGCGGTCACACGCAGGATGCAGGCCGGCAGTTCGTCGGCCAGCCCGACGATGTCGGCGCAGCCGGCGGCAATGGCGCTGCGGGGCATTGAATCGAACTGTGCCGATTCGGGCTCCTGCACCAAGGTCAACCCACCCTGCGATTTGATGGTCTGCAAGCCCAGCGTGCCGTCAGAACCCATGCCCGACAGCACGACGCCAATGGCACGCTCACCCTGGTCACGGGCCAGCGAGGAAAACAGCAGATCGATGGGCAGGCGCCGGCCGCGCGGCAGCAGCGGTGGCGCCAGGTGCAGCGCGCCGCCTTGCACCGTCATTTCGCGGTTCGGCGGAATGACATAGACGACATCGGGCTCCAGCCGCTGGCCTTCGGCGGCTTCGCGCACCGGCATCGGCGTCACGCGCTGCAGCAGTTCGGCGAGCATGGCTTTCTGCGTCGGGTCCAGGTGTTGCACCACCACATAGGCCAGTCCACTGGCCGCCGGCACATGGGACAGAAACTGGCCCAGCACCAACAGGCCGCCGGCCGAAGCGCCCAGCCCGACGATGCGGGGCCCCGTTTCTGGACGGGCAGTGCTGGCGCCTTCGGTCCACGGCGGTGTCATAACGCAGTATGGGGCCGACAAGCGCTGCCAGGGGCCCGCGTTCAGCGTTCAGCGCAGCGCTATGAAGCTCTCGGTGTGGCGGGGCTCGGGCAGGCCTGCGTCCAGCGCGGCCTGTGCGATGGCGCCCACCAGATCGGGCGCCAGGCCGTGCGCATGGCGGTAGCTTTCCATCCAGGTTTCGATGCCGGCGCTGGCCTGCGGCCGTTGCAGCAATTCGGCCACCAGCCCAGGCCACTGGGCCACCAGCCGGGACTGGAACAGCCGCACGCGGTGGGCCCAGGCGTCGTGGCTGGCGCTGTCGATCTTGTAGTACACGTACAGCACCGCGGGGGCTGCCGCGGCGTTCATGTCTGGCCCAGGCCCGGCCAGCGCTCGACCAGCGTGGTTTCGATGTCGAACAAGTCCAGCGCGCGGCCCACGCTGTGGTTGACGATGTCGTCCACGGTCTGCGGCCGGGCGTAGAAAGCCGGCACCGGCGGCATGATGATGGCGCCGCTGTGGGTGGCTTGCAGCATGCTCTGGATATGCCCTGCGTGCAGCGGCGTTTCGCGCAGCATCAGCACCAGGCGGCGGCGCTCTTTCAGCACCACGTCGGCGGCGCGCGCCACCAGCGTGGCGGTGGTGCCCCAGGCGATTTCAGACAGGGTGCGAATCGAGCACGGGGCCACCACCATGCCGATGGTCTTGAACGAGCCCGAAGACACCGCCGCGCCGATGTTGCGCGGGTGGTGCACAACGCTGGCCAGGGCTTCGACAGCGGCCACGCTCAGGTCCGATTCGCTGGCCAGCGTGATGCGTGCCGACTCCGACATCACCAGGTGCGTTTCGATGCCGCTGCCCTGCAAGGCCTGCAAGATGCGTATGCCGTAGATGCAGCCCGAAGCGCCGGTGATGCCGACAATCAGGCGGCGTGGCGCGGGGGCTTGCATCGACGCTTGCATCGACGCTTGCATCGGTGCTTGCGCGGGCCTTCCTTCAAGCGCCATCGTTACAGCCGCTCGAACACGGCTGCGATGCCCTGGCCGCCGCCAATGCACATCGTCACCAGCGCATAGCGACCGCCACTGCGGTGCAACTCATACACCGCCTTGGTGGCCAGAAAGGCGCCGCTGCAGCCGATGGGGTGGCCCAAAGCGATCGCACCGCCGTTCGGGTTGACTTTGCTCATGTCGAATTCCAGCCCGCGCGCCACCGCGATGGCCTGCGCGGCAAAGGCTTCATTGCTTTCGATCACGTCCATCTGGTCCAGCGTCAGCCCGCCTTTTTTCAGTGCCAGTTTCGTCGCCGGGATCGGGCCTTCGCCCATGATCTCGTTGGCCACGCCGGCCACGGCGTAGCTGACCAAACGGGCCAGCGGCTTGTAGCCCGCTGCGGCGGCAGTGGTCGCATCACCCAACACAAAGAAAGCCGCGCCATCGTTGATGCCTGACGCGTTGCCGGCGGTCACACTGCCGTCTTTCTTGAACGCCGGTTTCAATTTTCCCAAGCTCTCGAGCGTGGTGCCGGCCTTCACATGTTCGTCGGTATCAAAAGTGACCTCGCCTTTGCGCGTCTGCTTCACGATGGCCACGATTTGGCTCTTGAAACGGCCCTCGGCAATCGCCGCGGCGGCCTTGCGGTGCGAATCCACCGCCAACTGGTCCTGCTCTTGCCGCGTGATGCCCCACTTGGTGACCAGGTTCTCGGCCGTGATGCCCATGTGGCCGACTCCAAACGGGTCGGTCAATGTGGCGACCATGGTGTCAATCAATTTCGTGTCGCCCATGCGTGCGCCGGTGCGCATGGCCGGGCTGAGATAGCCGCCGCGGCTCATGACTTCCACGCCGCCGCCAATGCCGTAGTCGCAATCGCCCAGCAAGATGTTCTGCGCCGTGGTGACGATGCCCTGCAGCCCGCTGCTGCACAGCCGATTGACAGCCATCGCCACGCTGTCCATCGGCAGGCCGGCCTGTATGGCCGCGACCCGCGCCACGTAAGCACTGCGGGCTTCGGTGGGGATGGTGTTGCCCACCGTCACATAGTTGATGACCTTGGGATCGACACCCGAACGCTGCACCGCTTCCTTCATCACCAGGCCGGCCAGTTCAGCCGGTTCGATGTCGGCCAGACCACCGCCGAAAGTACCGATGGCCGAGCGCGCTGCGCCCAGCACCACCACGTCACGCTTGCTGTTCATGTTCATGTTCAATGTCTCCTGCGTTGAAAGTTGGAATTTCGGGCCACAGTGTGCGCCCGCCACGCTGGCGAGCGGCTGACAGCACCGGCATCAAAACACATCCAGCGTGGGGAAGGCCGGGGTGGTGTGCAGGCAGTCGGCCAGATACAGCGCCACGCCGATGTCGCCCGTCCACAAAGAATGGCGGGCGTGGCCGCTGGCGCTGCGTTGGACGCCCACCTGGGCCAGCGCGTGCATCGCAAACGCGCGGGCGCGCCGCAGCCACACGGCATCACCACTGCGCGCCCAGAGCTTGAGGAAAGCGTAGCCGTTGCCCGCGCTGCCGTGGCACAGGCCCGGGCCCTTGTTCAGGGGGCCAGCGCGCCATGTCAGCGCGCCGGCTTCCAGCAGCAGCGTGTCCCATTCCGGTGTGCGTGGCATGCCGGCCAGGCGGCACACCAGGCCGGGTGCGCCGTGGCAGTCTTGCACGATGGGCAGCCGGCCGCGCACGCGTTCGGGGTCGTGCATGGGGTGCCAGCTGGCGCAGCCATCGGCACGCAAGGCCAGCGCCTGGAAAGCCTGCAAAGCGCGATCGGCAAAGCCCTGCACCAGGTCGGCCGGCAGCAGCGCGGCGCCACGCAGCACGGGATAGACGTTGCCGGCAAAACCATGGCCGGCGCCCAGGTACAGCACCTTCTTGCCGTACAGGTCTTGCTGCCACAGCCAGGCGCCAAGACCGTCATCGAAATGCATCTGCTGCCACAGGATGCGAACGCCTTGTTCCAGCAGCGCGGCCCAGCGCGGGTCGCCGGTGGCTTCGGCCATGTGGATGGCGGCCTGCAAGGTGCCAGGTGAGCCCCACAGGCTTTCCAGCGCCGGGTTGCGCAGGTTGCCTTGCACGACATCAAACAAGCGGTCGGCCAGCGCCGCATCGGCGGCGCATTGCCACTGCAGCAACAGCAAGCCGGCATCGCCCAGCAGCAAGGACGCCGTGCCTTCGTCGAATTCGCCTTCGTCGCGGTTGCGTTGCAGCAGCGTGGGCACCACGGCGTCAAACAGCGCGGGGTCGGGCGCCAGGCCTGCCGCGGCCAGACGGCGCAAACCCCAGATCAAGCCGCCGGCGCCCAGGTACAAATTGCTGTAGCGGGTGTCGGGTTTGGGTGGGTCGTCTTTGGCATGTGGCGGCCAAAGCCGCGCAGGGCTGAAATCGGCCAGCGTGGCGGCGACGATGCGCTGGATGCCGGCCAGTGCCTCGGCTTCGTTCCAGGGCGCGCCGGCCAGGGCTTCGTGGCGGGCGGGGTCGAACAAGCCGGGCGGCGGCGGCAGGATGTCTGGGGTGTCTGGCATGGGCGTGGACCAGCGGCTTGCAACCCGTACTTTACGCGGCGTCCGCGTCCGCGCCCGCGCCCGTACCCGCACCCGCACCGGCGCCCGCGCTGGCGTCCGCACCGGCGCCCGCGTCTGCCGATCCTGGGGGTAGCTCCGAATGGCTGCATTCGGCTGCGCATGCGCCTTGTAACCGTCGTTCGCGTGGCGTATTTTTGATCGGGCCGGTTCAGGCCGGCGCGCGCAACCGATGGCGATGTCAGCGCATGGGCGGCGGGTCGATGCAGTCCATGTCCTGACGCGGCGTACCGACATGGGTTCACGTTCCTTGTCATCAACGGAGCAACTATGAAATCCCTCTGTCTCATCGCAGCCTGCCTGGCACTGGCGGCCGGCACGGCATCGGCGCAGAGCCCGCCGCCCACGCAGTCAGATGAATTGCGCATCACCTCGCCCACCGGCGTGGTGCTGCTGGATGTCTTTCTGCTGGAACTTGCGGGCGCGTCGGAGTCCGGTGCTTACAACATTCCGGGTCTGCCGGACGGCGTCACCCCACCCGGGGGGCTCCCTCCGCCAGGCGTCTTTCCGGTTCTCAGTTATGTCGCACTGCTCGAGCCTCTCAACGACCCCATTGACCCCGGTACCACGCCCATCATCATCACAATTCCAGGCGCTGGTTCGCGCGTCTTGAGCGATCTGGCCATCAGCTTCACCGTGCCCAACGGCGTCGGCGTGGCTTTTCTTTCCGATGCCGATCCCTTGCTGCAGGCCTATGCAAACTTTCTGCAATTGAACAACAACGCGGCGCTGAAGTTCGTGACCGAAACCGGCCAGTTGCAGGACGTGACGGCCTTCCTGCAAACGCCCTACCGCGTGCAGGTGGCGTCTGACGTGGCTGCCGTGCCCGAGCCCGCGGCCTACGCGCTGCTGGCCGCCGGCCTGGGTATGCTGGGCTGGCGCAAGCGCCGCCGCGCCTAAGCGGTCGGGCTTTGTTGCAGCAGTTGCGCCACCACCGCCACCGCAATCACCTCGGGCGCCTTGCCGGTGATGCCCGGCAGGCCGATGGGGCAGACCATGCGCGACACGGTGGTGGCGTCAAAGCCGCGTTCGATCAGGCGGCGCTCGAAGCGCGCCCGCTTGGTCTTGCTGCCGATGAGGCCGAAGAACGCGAAGTCACCGCGCGCCAGGATGGCCTGGGCCAGCGCCAGGTCGAGGTCATGGCTGTGCGTCAGCACCAGGTAGAAGGCACCGGGCGGTGCCTTTGCAACCTCGGCCTGCACCGGCTCGACACACACATATTGAATGTTAGTGGGTAGTGGGTCAGCAGGAAATTCGCTCTCGCGTTCGTCTATCCACTGCACCTGGCAAGGCAGCGTGGCCAGCAGGCGAACGATGGCGCGGCCGACATGGCCAGCGCCGTAAAGCTGCAGCGTGAAGCGTGGGGCCGGCATGGGCCAGGTGTGGGCCTGCGCGTCGGCCAGCGGCGTGAATTGCAGGTCCAGCGCACCGCCGCAACACTGGCCCAGGCTGGGGCCTAGCGCGACATGCTGGCGACGGGGTATGTCGCGGCCTTGCAGCAGCGCGCGGGCATCGGCAATGGCTCTCAGTTCCAGGTGGCCGCCACCGATGGTGCCCTGCACTTCGCCCGCTGCCACCAGCATGCGCGTGCCGGCTTCACGCGGCACCGAACCGCGCGCGGCAGCCACTTCCACCACCACCGCGGGCCGGCCGGCTTGCAGCCATTGCAGCGCGCTGGCGCGCAGGTCATCAGGCATGCCGGCTCTGCATCACAGGGCGGCTGTTGCTGTCGCCATTACCGCGGTAATGGCGCGCAGCAGCGCTTCGCTGGTGGCCGGTGCTTGCAGCGGTGGATCGACACGGTGGCCGGCCACTGCAGACACCGCATCGCGCAGCGCAAAGAACACGGAAAACGGCAGCAGCAGCGGCGGTTCACCGACGGCCTTGCTGCGGTGGATGGTGTCGTGCGCGTTGGGCCGGCTGAACAGCCGCGTGCGGAACTCCACCGGGCAGTCGTTGGCGGTCGGTATCTTGTAGGTGCTGGGGGCATGCGTCATCAGTTTGCCGGCGTTTTTGCTGCCGTCGGCCGGGTGCCACACCAGTTCTTCCATCGTCAGCCAGCCCATGCCCTGGATGAAGGCGCCTTCGATCTGGCCGATGTCCACGGCGGGGTTCAAAGACCGGCCGGCGTCTTGCAGGATGTCGGCGCGCAGCAGCTTCCATTCGCCGCTCAGTGTGTCCAGCAGCACCTCGCTGACGGCCGCGCCGTAAGCGAAGTAGAAGAAGGGCCGGCCCTGCATGGTCTGCTTGTCCCAGTGCAGGCCGGGGGTGGCGTAGAAGCCGTCGCTCCACAACTGCACGCGGGCCAGGTAGGCGGCAGCCACGACATCGGCAAACGGCAGCGCCTGGCCGCCGACAAAAACCTGGCCTTGGCTGAACTGCACGTCGGCCACTGCCCCGCCCCATTTCTGCGCCGCGAAGACGGACAAGCGGTCGCGCACCTGGCGCGCCGCGTCTTGCGCAGCCTTGCCGTTCAGGTCGCTGCCGGTGCTGGCCGCGGTGGCGCTGGTGTTGGCCACTTTCTGCGTGTCGCTGGCGGTGCAGCGCACGGCTTGCAACGGCAGGCCCAACTCGTGCGCCACGACCTGCGCCAACTTGGTGTTCAGGCCCTGGCCCATTTCGGTGCCGCCGTGGTTGACGAGCACGCTGCCGTCCAGATACACATGCACCAAGGCACCGGCCTGGTTCAGGTGCGTGACGTTGAAGCTAATGCCGAATTTGAGCGGTGTCAGCGCCAGGCCCTTTTTCAGCACCGGGCTGGTGGCGTTGAAGGCCGCGATGGCGGCGCGGCGGGCGCGGTAGTCGCTGGTGCGCTCAAGCTCGTCCACCAGTTCGGCAATGATGTTGTCGTCCACCTGCTGGCCATACGGCGTCACGTCGTTGTGGCCCACGCCGTAGAAATTGGCACGGCGCACGTCCAGCGGGTCTTGGCCCAGGCGGCGGGCCACGCTGTCCAGCAGGTACTCCACCGCTATCGCGCCCTGCGGCCCGCCAAAGCCGCGAAAGGCGGTGTTGCTCTGCGTATTGGTCTTGGCCGAATAGCCGTGCAGCGCCACATGCGGCAGCCAGTAGGCGTTGTCGAAGTGGCAAAGCGCGCGCGTCATCACCGGGCCCGACAGGTCTGCAGAATGGCCGGCCCGCGAGACCAGCGTGGCCTGCGCGCCCAGCAGCCGGCCGGCGTCGTCAAAGCCGACTTCGGTTTGGTAGTGAAAGCAATGGCGGCGGCCCGTTATCAGGAAATCGTCGTCGCGATCGACGCGCAGCTTCACGGGTACCTGCAGACGGTCAGCGGCCACCGCGGCGACGCAGGCGAACAACGCGCTCTGCGATTCCTTGCCGCCGAAGCCACCCCCCATGCGCCGGCATTCCACCTGCACGGCATGCAGCGGCCGATGCAGCGCATGCGCCACATGGTGCTGCATTTCGCTGGGATGTTGAGTGGAACACCAGACCTTCATGCCGCCGTTTTCTGTCGGCACGGCGTAGCTGATCTGGCCTTCCAGATAAAACTGTTCCTGGCCACCCACATCAAACGTTAGCTGCATACGCTGCGGCGCGGCGGCGATGGCCGCCGCGGCATCACCGCGCAGCAGATGCATGGGGGGCAGCACGTACTGCTGCGCGGCGTGTGCGGCTTCAGGGGTCAGCACCGGCGCCAGCAGCTGGGCGCGAATCACGTCTTTGGCCAGCGCCGCGGCGCGGCGTGCGGCCGTGCGCGTGCGCGCCACCACGGCGTAAACGGGCTGGCCCAGGTAGCGCAGCGTGTCACCTGTTTCACCAGCCAGGATGGGGTCGTCTTTGAGCAGTGCGCCGCAGTCGTTGGCACCGGGCAGATCGCGCGCGGTGAAGACATCCACCACGTCGGGCAGCGCGCGCAGGCGTGCCAGGTCTATGGCTTCGATGGTGCCGTGGGCCACCGGCGACAAGCCCAACGCTGCGTGCAGCGTGCCGGCGAGTTCGGGCAGGTCGTCGGTGTAGGGCGCGGCACCGGCCACATGCAGGTGGGCCGATTCGTGCGGGCGGGCGCTGCCGACCACCGGCTGGGCTGCAAGGTCGGCGGCAGCCCCTGTTGCCGTCGCGTGAATGGCTGGCAGATCAGACGGTTTGTTCATGCCGGCTCCCCGCGCGCCCACACGCTCAACGCACTCGCCGGCAGTGCATCCACGGGCCGCGTTTCCAGCCAGAAGCGACGCAACAGGTTTTGCGCCACCTGCAAGCGGTACACGCTGCTGGCGCGCATGTCGCTCAGTGGTGCGTAGTCGTTGGCCAGTGCGGCCATTGCGGCCTGCAAGGTGGCTTCGGTCAACGCACGGCCCCACAGCGCGGCTTCGGCCAGCGGCGCGCGGCGCACGGTGGCGGCCATGCCGCCGTAGACGAGGCGGGCACTGGTCACCACATCACCACTCATTTCAACAGTCAGCGCGGCGCACACGGCCGAGATGTCGCAGTCAAAACGTTTGCTGATCTTGTAGACGCGCAGCACCTGTGGGCGACCGCCGCGGCGCGGCACTTCCAGCGCCTGCACGAACTCGCCAGCCTCAAGCCGGTTCTTCATGTAATCCACATAGAAATCTTCCAGCGGCATGCGGCGCATCCGTTCGCCCTGGCGCAGCACGATGGTGGCGCCCAAAGCGATCAGCAG
>JANMJI010000093.1:0-11476 GCA_031371275.1 Betaproteobacteria bacterium | reverse complement strand
CCGGTGCTGCGCATTGCCAGCATCGACCCGCTGCGTGTGGACGTGCTGGTGCCGGCAGCCGCGTTCGGCCAGATCGAGCCCGGCCGCAGCGCCACCGTGGTGCCTGAGTTGTTCAATCGCAGTACCCACGTCGCGGTGGTGAAGACCGTGGACCGGCTGATCGACGCGGCCAGCAACACCTTTCGCGTGCGGCTTGAATTGCCCAACCCGAGCGGCGCACTGCCCGCCGGCCTGCGCTGCAAGATCGACCTGGCGTTGCAGCTGCCGCAGGCCGAGGCCGCGGGCGCCGGTGCGGTGCCGGAACGCAGCGCCGCCGGGCCTGTTGCGGCCGCTGCGGTCATGGCGAGCACCAAGGCCGCCACCCCCACCGCGGCCCCCACGCCCACTGCCACCACGCGGCTCGCCAACGCCGGCCCGGCGAACGGGGGCAGCCCCGTCGCCGCGCCGCGCTGAAGCGCAGCGCCCGCATGCCGTCACCTGTCACCCGCCACCCGCGTCGTTCGCCACCCGCACCGTGATCGCTGCCCTGTTTCGATTCTTCGCGCGCTCCACGCGGCGTGTGCGGCGCTGCGCCGTGGTCGAAGAATGCGAAGCGCGCGTGCTGTATTCCGCCGACCTCAACCCGGCGCTGTGGGCCAGTGGCGCAGCGCCGGCGGAAGTGCGGCTGCTGGCGCCGCCAGCGCAGGCTGGCCAGGCACCAGCGCAGCAGGCGCAGCAGCCACCGCAGCAGCCACCGCAGCAGCAAGCGCAGCAGCAAGCGCAGCAAGCGCAGCAGCAAGCAGCGCAGCAAGCGCAGCAGCAAGCGCAGCCCCGCCACGAGATCGTCTTCATCGACACCGCGGTGCCCGATGCGCAGGTGCTGACAGACGCCTTGCTCGCAGCGCGCGGGCCGGACGCGCAAATCGAAATCGTGCAAATCGGCGCCGCTGCCGATGGTCTTCAGCAAATCACCGACACGTTGGCGGGTGAGCGCGGGCTGACCGCCATCCACATCATTTCGCACGGCGACGCCGGCCGCTTGCAACTGGGCAGCGCCTTCGTCGACACGCAAACGCTGAACAACCGCGCCGGCCAGCTCCAAGCCTGGCGCGCCAGCCTGACAGCCGAAGCCGACATCCTGCTCTACGGCTGCGACGTGGCGCAGGGCGCCAGCGGCCAGCAGTTCGTCGAATTGCTGGCGCGCTTGACGGATGCCGATGTGGCGGCCAGCACCGACGCCACCGGCAGCGCCGCGCGCGGTGGCAACTGGGTGCTGGAAGATCACGTCGGCAGCATCGAGTCGGCCGTGGCCACCGACAACACCGGCTTGCAGGCCTGGGTCGGCCGGCTCGACATCAGCACTGGAATGGTCGCCAACTGGCGCTTCGACACTGCCGGCAACGCCAACGACTTCAGCGGCAACGCCAACCACGGCGTGCTGACGAACGGCGCTGCGGTCAACACCACGGCCGGCAGCAACAAGATCGGTGCCGGCAAGCTGCAGCTTGATGGCACCGACGACTTTGTGAATCTGACCAGCCATAGCGGCAGTTTCAGCGGCCTGACGCAAGGCACGATTGCGGCCTGGATCAACACCAGCAGCGGCACCTCGCAAGTCATCTTCTCGTCGTCCGATGCCGCCGACTTCGAGAGCGAAGTCACGCTGCGCGTGCGCAGCACCGGGGCGATCAAGTTCTTGGTGTCAGAGAACGACACCCACCTGCTCGACCTGGAGAGCACCGCCACTGTGGCCAACGGTGCCTGGCACCACATTGCGATCACCGTCAACGCCAGCGGCAGCAAGCTCTACATTGACGGCGCCGCCGTTGGCGCGACCTACCTCACCGGCAATGCATCGACGAGCCGGTTCTTCGCCGATGTCTTGAACCAGACCGCAACGAACATCGGGCGCAACCTCTACAACGGCGGTGCCTTCGGCCCGTTCAACGGCCTCATCGACGATGTGCGCGTCTACAACCGCGCGCTGTCGGCCGGCGATATCTCGCAGCTCTATGCCTACACAGGCGCCAGCATCACCGTGACGCCGACCGCCGGCCTGCTCACGACCGAGGCCGGCGGCACGACCCAGTTTCAGGTCGTGCTCGATTCGGCACCGACCGCCGACGTGACGATTGGCGTTAGCAGCAGCGATACCACCGAAGGCACGGTCAGCGCCTCGCTGCTGACCTTTACCGCGGCGAACTGGAATGTCGCGCAGACCGTTACCGTGACGGGGGTCAATGACGCGCTGGCCGACGGCTTCCAGGGCTACAGCATCGTGCTGGCCGCAGCGACCAGCGGCGACGCCGCCTACAACGGCCTGAACCCGGCCGACGTACAGATCGCCAACAGCGACAACGACATCACCTACGGCCAGATCACCGTCGACACGAGCGCCGACACCTCGGACGGCGACACCTCGTCGCTGGCCGCGCTCGCGAGCAACCGCGGCGCCGACGGCTTCATCTCGCTGCGCGAGGCGATCACGGCCGCCAACAACACGAACAATGGCAGCGCGGCGGACCGGATCGCTTTCGCCATCGGCGGTAGCGGCGCGCAAACGATCAGCCTCGCTTCGGCCTTGCCGTCGATCACGCAGGCGCTGGTCATCGACGCGCCCACGCAGCCCGGTTTTGCCGGCACGCCGCTGATCCGCATTGACGGCGCCGGGGCTGGCGCGGGCGCCGACGGCCTGGTGTTCAGCGGCAGCAGCGACAACAGCACGGTGCGCGGCCTGGTGATCACGCGCTTCTCGCACGATGGCATCGTGGTGCAGGTCGGCGCCGACGGCGTCACCATCGCGGGCAACTGGATAGGCACCACGGGCACCGGCTCAACCGGCGTGGGCAACACCAATACCGGCATCGAGTCGTTCGCGGTCGGCACGCGCATCGGCGGTACCGGCGCGACCGACGGCAACGTGGTCACGAACAGCGGCAACGACGGCATCAGCCTGGCCGGCAGCGGCGTCACCGGCTATGTCGTGCAGGGCAACATCATCGGCCTCGACCCTGACGGTGCCACTGGCGGGGGCAACGTCGACGTCGGCCTGGCGCTGCTCAGCGGCAGCGGCAACACCATCGGCGGCAGCACGGCGGCAGCGCGCAATGTGATCTCGAAAAACTATGAAGGCATCGAGATCAACACCTCGAACAACGTCGTGCAGGGCAACTACATCGGCACCGATGCCAGCGGCACGCTGAACCGTGGCAACCGCATCGGCGACGGTGTGCAGCTGCAAGGGGGCTCGACCAACAACCTGATCGGCGGCAGCGCCGTGGGTGCCGGCAATGTGATTGCGTTCAACGCGCTGTCGGGCGTGGCCGTCGTCAACGGCAGCGGCGATGCGGTGCTCGGCAACCTGATCCGTTTCAACAGCGGCCTGGGCATCGACCTGGGCACCAGCGGCGTGACGCCGAACGACGTGGGCGACGCCGACACGGGTGCCAACAACCTGCAAAACTTCCCCGTGCTGACATCGGCCAACGCGAACGTGGCTGGCACCATCATCGTCGGTACGCTGAACTCCAACCCGGGCTCCACGTTTCGCATCGAGTTTTTCGGCAACCGGCCGAGCGTGGCCGATGCCAGCAACGGTGAAGGCGAGCGCTATCTGGGCTTTATCACCGTGACCACCAATGGCGCGGGCAACGCGACCATCAGCCACACGCTGGCCGACGTCTGGGTCAACAGTGGCGACCGCATCAGCGCCACCGCCACGGTCGACCTGGGCGGCGGCAATTACGGCAGCACGTCGGAATTCGCGGCCAACATCATGGCCACCTCGACCGGCATCGTTGTCGTCGACACCACCAGCGACGTGGCCGACGGCACCACCACCTCGATTGTCAGCCTGGGCAACGCGCGCGGGGCCGATGGCCGCATCAGCCTGCGCGAGGCGATCAGCGCGGCCAACAACACCGCCAACGGCGGCACGCCGGACAAGATCGTGTTCGACATCCCGGCTGCGCTGGTGGGCGGCGCGCACACCATCAACATGACCAGTGCGCTGCCCACAATCACGCAGGCGCTGATCGTCGATGGGTCGAGCGAACCGGACTTTTCCGCAAGCCCGGTCGTGGTGCTCAACGGCGCCGGCGCCGGCGCGGGCGCGAATGGCCTGACCATCACGTCGGGCGGCAGCACCGTGAAGGGCCTGATCATCAACGGCTTCAACGGCTATGCGATGTACCTTCAAACCGGCGCCGGCAACCTGGTCACCGGCAACTTCATCGGCACCAATTCGGCAGGCACGGCGGCCAGCGCCAACAGCTGGGGCATCGTGATCGGCAATGCCACCAACAACACCGTGGGCGGCACCACCCCGGCCGAGCGCAATGTGATTTCCGGCAACAGCAACGACGGTGTCAACTTCTTGACTACCGCGGCCACCGGCAATGTGGTGCAGGGCAATTACATCGGCACCAACGCGGCGGGCACCTTGGCGCTGGGCAATGGCGGCTACGGCATCGGCATCGGGTCGAGCAACAACACCATCGGCGGCACGGCAGCGGGGGCGGGCAATCTCATCTCCGGCAACGGCGGTTTGGGCATCGGCATCCAGACCGGCACTGGCAACCCGCTTTTGGGCAACAGCATCTACGCGAACGCCGCCCTCGGCATCGACCTGAACCAGAACGGCGTCACGCCCAACGATGTGGGCGACGCCGACACCGGTGCCAACAACCTGCAGAACTTTCCGGTACTGGCCACGGCGCGCACCGACGGCGCCGGTCAACTCATTGTTGGCGGCACCTTGAACTCGAACGCCAACAGTTTCTACCGCATCGAGTTCTTCGCCAACACCGCGCAGGACGGCACTGGCTACGGCGAAGGCCAGCGCTATTTGGGCTTTGCCAACGTGGCCAGCAACGGCGCGGGCAACGCCAGCATCAGCGCCACGTTGACGGCCACGGTGGCCGCAGGCGAGTTCATCAGCGCCACCGCGACGAAAAGCAATGCCGGCTTCAGCGCCTTCACCGACAGCTCGGAATTCGCGCGCAACGTGGCGGCGGTGTCGAGCACGCAGGCCGTCATCATTGTGGACACCACCAGCGACGCGGCCGATGGCGACACCACGTCGATCAGCACCTTGCTGGCGAACAAGGGTGCCGACGGTTTCGTCTCGCTGCGCGAGGCGCTCATTGCGGCCAACAACACCGCCAACGGCACGCTGGCCGACCGCATCGACTTCAACATCGCGGGCGCCGGGCCGCACACCATCAACGTCACGGCGGCCCTGCCAACGCTGACGAATGCCGTCATCATCGACGCCAGCAGCGAGCCCGACTTTGTGGCCAACGGCAGCCGGCCCATTGTCGTGCTGGACGGCAACAACCTTGCCGGCGCCGGCCTGTTGCTGGGCAGCGGCGCCAGCGGCAGCACGGTGCGCGGCCTGGTGATCCGCGACTTCGGCAGCGCCGGCATTCAAGTCCAGGCCGGCTCTGACGGCAACACCATCGCCGGCAACTACATCGGCCGCCTGACGACGGGTGGCACCGACGCGGGTGCAGCCAAGGCGAACGGCACCACGGGCATCAATGTGTACGGTGCCAACAACACCATCGGCGGTGCCGCGGCGGCAGACCGCAACGTCATTTCAGGCAACGTGTCGCAGGGCATCTACGTCTCTGGGGTGGGTGCGACCGGCAACACGATCCGCGGCAACTATGTCGGCACCGACGCCGCCGGCACTGTCGATCTGGGCAACGGCAGCCACGGCATCGACATCTCGACGGCCAGCAACACCGTGCGCGGCAACCTGGTCTCGGGCAACGACTATCACGGCATCCTCATCATCGGCCTCAACGCCAATGGCAACACCATCCAGGGCAACCTGGTCGGCACCAACGCCGCCGGCACCGCCGCCATCGGCAACAACGTCGACGGCATCGCCATCTTCCAGGGCGCCAACACCATCGTTGGCGGCACCACTGCCGCCGATCGCAACGTGCTGTCAGGCAACCTCGACGACGGCATCGAGATCGACAACGCCAGCACCACCGGCACCATCGTGCAGGGCAACTACATCGGCACCAACGCCGCCGGCAGCGCGGCCATCGGCAACGCGCGCTACGGCGTGGTGCTGTACGACGGCGTCTCGGGCACCGTGGTCGGCGGGGCGGTGGCCGGCGCGGGCAACCTGATTTCGGGCAACGCGAACCGCGGCATTCAGGTCGATGGCAACGCCAATGCGGCGATGAACAACAACACCATTCAGGGCAACACGATTGGCCTGAACAGTGCCGGCACGAGTGCGCTGGGCAACGGCGGCGACGGCATCATCTTGTTCAACGGCGCCAAGAACACGACCATCGGCGGCACCAGCGCGCTGGCCCGCAACGTCATTGCCGGCAACGTCGGTGACGGTATTCAGATCATTGGTGCGGGAACCACCGGCAACGTCGTGCTGGGCAACTACATCGGCACCAACGCGGCCGGCACGGCGGCGCTCGGCAATGCCTTCAACGGCATCTCGGTCTACAACGGCGCCAGCGGCAACACCCTGGGCGGCACTGCGGCGGGTGCCGGCAACCTGGTGGCTGGCAATGGCAGCAACGGCATCGCCATATCGGACAGCGGCAGCTCGGCCAACGTGCTGCAAGGCAACGTCATCGGCCTGAACGCCGCGCAGACGGCGGCGCTGGGCAACGCCACGCAAGGCGTCTGGATCGGCGGCGGCGCTTCGGGCAACACCGTCGGCGGCGTGGTGGCCGGGGCCGCCAACACCATCAGCGGCAACACCTATGGCGGCATCGAGCTGAACAACGCCAGCGCCAACAGCCTGTTCGGCAACCGCATCGGCACCGACGCCGGCGGCATTGGCAGCTTTGCCAACGGCACCGGCGTGGTGGTGAAAAACGGCGCCAGCGGCAATTCGATCGGCGGCAGCGCTGCGGGTGCGGGCAACCTGATTGCCAACAACAGCAACGACGGCGTGACGGTGATAGACGCCACGACGACGGGCAATGCCATTCTGGGCAACGCCATCCGCAACAACGGCGGCCTGGGCATCGACCTGGGCGATGACGGCGTGAGCGCCAACGACATCGGCGACGCCGACACCGGGCCGAACCGCTTGCAGAACTACCCGGTGCTCAGCTCGGCCGCAGTCATCGGTGGCGGCCAGATCAGGGTTGACGGCATGCTCAACAGCAGCGCCGGCAGCACGCTGCGCATCGAATTTTTCGCCAGCCCGACGGCCGACGCCAGTGGCCACGGCGAGGCCGCGCGCTACCTCGGGTTTGTGAATGTGACCAGCGACGGCAGCGGCAATGCGGTCATCAGCGCCACGCTCACCGCCGCCGTGGCGGCCGGTGAATTCGTCACCGCCACGGCAACCGATTCGGGCACGGGGGACACGTCTGAATTCGCAGCCAACGTGAGTGCCAAGGTACCCGGCATCACAGTCAGCCCGAGCGCCGGGTTGACGACCAGCGAAGCCGGCGCCAGCGCTGTTTTCAGCGTCGTGCTCGACACCCGACCCACCGCCAACGTGACGATTGCCATTGCCAGCAGCAACACCAACGAAGGCACGGTGTCGACCACCTCGCTGACCTTTACCAGCGCCAACTGGAGTCTGGCGCAAACGGTCACCGTGACCGGCGTGCAAGACTTCATCAACGACGGCAACACCGCGTACACGGTGGCCACCGGCAGCGCGGCGAGCGGCGACGCGGGCTACAACGGCCTGAACCCGGCCGATGTGTCGCTGACCAACATCGAGGTGCCGAACCAGGCCCCCGTCAACACCGTGCCGGCAGCGCAGGCGGTGAACGAAGGCACCACGTTGCTGTTCAGCGCGGCCAACGGCAACGCCATCAGCGTGGCCGACGTCGACGCGGGCGCCAACGCACTGCGGGTCACCCTCAGCGTTGCCAACGGCACGCTGACGCTGGGCGGCACGGTCGGCATCACCTTTACCGGCGGTGCGAACGGCAGCGCGACGCTTACCTTCACCGGCACCGCAGGCGCGATCAACACCGCGCTGAACGGCCTGGCGTTTGCGCCCAACATGGCGTTTACCGGCTCGGCGCTGCTGCAGATCAACACCAGCGACCTCGGCAACAGCGGCACCGGCGGCGCATTGACCGACACTGATGCGGTGGCGATTTCGGTGAATTCGTCAACGCTGTGGTTGTCCACCAGCGGCAGTGCGACCGCCGGCTCAGCGACCTGGACCGACGCCAGCATCGTGCGCTTCGGCAACCCGAACCTGGCGCTGGGCAGCGGCACGACGGCAGGAACTTTCACGCCGCTGTTCGACATCGACACCTTCGCCGCCGGCAACGTCAACGTCCAGGGCTTGGCGTACGTGCAGACGACGATCAGCATCGGCACGGTCAACCCGGTCACGCTGCAGCCTGGCGATGTGCTGTTCAGCACCGATGCCAACGAGACGATCGGCGGCCTGGCGGTGACCAGCAGCGACATCGTGCTGTTCCGACCCGCCACGCCGGGCAACTATGCGGGCGGCAACTTTTCGATCCTGCTGCGCGACCCCGGCAGCACCGGCAACAAGGTGCGCGACTTCGCCTTGGTCGAGCAAGCGATGACGGTGGGCGGCACCGCGCTGCAACGCGGAGATTTCTTGCTGGTGCTGTCCAGCGCCAGCTACGACAAAGACGTGCAGTTGTTCCGGCCCACCACGATGGGCAGCAACCCCAGCGGCGGAACGCTGTCGGTGTTCCTCGACGGCCAGAGCAGCGGCGTGGGCATTTCGCAGCAAATCAAAGGCCTCGAACTCATCAATCAAACGACCGTGATCGGCGGCCAGACCTTGCAGGCCGGCCAGCTTCTGATCGCCTTGAACGGAGCCGACACGATCGGCACCGGCAGCCTCGCGGTGGGCCAGTACGACGTGGTCTCGCTCAGCGTCACCGCCACCGGCAACGGTTCCTCGTCAGCATCGGCGGCGATGCTGTTTCGCGGGCCGGATGTGGGCTTGTCTTTGGCTGGTGAGAACGTCGACGCATTGGCGCTGGTGTCGTCGGCCAGCGCCGCGCCGGTGGTCACGCTCGCCGGCTCGGCCATCAACTACACCGAGAACGCCGCGCCGCTGCTGATTGACGCCAGCGCCACGGTGACCGATGCCGACTCGGCCAATTTCAACGGCGGTGCCTTCGTGGTCGAGCTGAGCAGCGGCGGGACTATCGACGACCGGCTGGCGATCCGCAATGAGGGCGTCGCCGCCGGGCAGATCGGCATCTCGGGCAGCAATGTGAGCTATGGCGGCACCGCAATCGGCAGCTTCTCGGGCGGCAGCGACGGCAGCACGCCGCTGATCGTGAACCTCAACGCCAGCGCATCGTTGGCTGCCGTGCAGGCGCTGGCGCGCAACCTGAGCTTCGCCAATGTCTCGGACGCGCCGTCAACCGTCGCCCGGACGGTGCGCGTCAGCGTCACCGACGGCGCCGGCGGCAGCAGCCTGCCGGCGAGCCGCACGATCAATGTCATCGCCGTCAACGACGCCCCGGTGCTGGCGGGTGCGAACAACCTGGCACCGATCAGCGAAGACACCGGCAGCAACCCCGGCACGCTGGTGTCGGCGCTGATCGCGGGACAGGTCAGCGATGTGGACAACGCGCCGCTGTCGGGCGTCGCCGTGACGGCGGTCGACAACAGCAACGGAGCCTGGCAGTACTCCATCAACGCGGGCTCGACCTGGATGGTTTTCGGAAGCCCAAGCAACACCACGGCACGCTTGCTGGCTGCCGACGCCAACACCTTTGTTCGCTTCGTTCCGAACGCCAACTGGAACGGCAGCGTCACGAACGGACTCAGCCTGCGCGCCTGGGACCAGACCAGCGGCACCGCCGGCAGCACGGCCGATGCCAGCAGCAGCGGCGGCAGCAGCGCGTTCAGCAGCGCCACCTTCGGCAGTGCGATCACAGTCACGGCGGCGAACGACGCGCCGGTGCTGACGCCCGTCGCACCCACGCTTACGACCATCACCGAAGACCAGACCGCTAACGCCGGCCAGACAGTGGCCTCAATCATCGGCGGCTCGGTCAGCGATGTGGACAGCGGCGCGGTGCAGGGGATTGCGATCAACGCGCTGGCCGGCGGCAATGGGGGCTGGCAGTTCTCGACCGACAGCGGCAGCACATGGACC
The DNA here is from genome assembly GCA_031371275.1 of Betaproteobacteria bacterium. Lineage (GTDB taxonomy): Bacteria > Pseudomonadota > Gammaproteobacteria > Burkholderiales > Burkholderiaceae_C > Rubrivivax. Next base: position 1,383 of record JANMJI010000093.1, on the reverse strand, counting down.
GCCATCGGCAGTGTCAGCAACACCTCGGCCTTGCTGCTGCGCGCCAGCGACTTCGTGCGCTTCGTGCCCGATGCGATGAACGCCACCAGCGCCAGCTTCAGCTACCGCGCCTGGGACCGCAGCAGCGGTAGCGCGGGCAGCAAGGTCGACAGCTCGACCAACGGCGGCAGCAGCGCGTTCAGCACCGCCACCGACACGGCGAGCATCACGGTGACGGCGGTGAACGACGCGCCGGTGCTGGACAACAGCGGCACGATGCAGCTGACGACGATCGATGAAGACCAGGTCAACAACCCCGGAAACACGGTGGCTTCGATCATCGCCAGCGCTGGCGGCGACCGCATCACCGACGTCGACAGCGGCGCGCTGGAAGGCATTGCGGTGACGGGGTTTGGCGGCGCCGGGTGGCAGTACTCGATAGACGCTGGCACAAGCTGGGCCGCCATCGCTGCGGTGTCAGACAGCAGCGCGCTGCTGCTGCGCGCCACCGACCGGGTGCGGGTGGTGCCGGATGGCCAGAACGCCAGTTCGGGCAGCTTGACCTTCCGCGCCTGGGACCAGACCAGCGGCGCCCAGGGCGGCCAGGTGGATGCGTCGGCGAACGGCGCCACAACGGCGTTCAGCACCGCCAACGAGACGGCCTCGATCAGCGTGACGGCCGTGAACGATGCGCCGGTGAACACGGTGCCGGCCGCGCAGGCCGTCGATGAAGACACGACGCTGGTGTTCAGCCCGGGCAACGGCAACGCCATCAGCGTGGCCGATGTGGACGCCGGCAACAGCGCGTTGCAAGTCACGCTTACCGCGACGAACGGCACGCTGACCCTGGGCAGCACGACCGGCATCACGGTCACCGGCGGCGCCAACGGCAGCGCCACGCTGACCTTCACCGGCAACCTGGTGTCCATCAACGCAGCACTGAACGGCCTGGCCTTTGCGCCCAGCGCGAACTTCAACGGCGCCGCCGTGCTGACCATCATGACCGACGACCAGGGCAACGCCGGGGCCGGGGGTGCGTTGTCAGACACGGACAACGTCGCCATTTCGGTGCGCGCTGCCAACGACGCGCCGACGACCAGCCCGGTGACCTTGGCGGCGATTGCCGAAGACAGCGGTATACGTCTGATCACGCAATCCGAGTTATTAGTGAATGCGACTGACGTTGACGGACCGAGCCTGACGGCTACGAACCTGACCATCGCCACGGGCAGCGGTACCTTGGTCAACAACGGCAATGGCACCTGGAGCTACACGGCGGCGTTGAACGATGACACCGCACTCAGCTTCAGCTACACCATCACCGATGGCGCCCTGACCGCAGCAGCCAACGCGACACTCGACATCACACCCGTCAACGACGCGCCCGTCATCACCAGCCACGGC
>JANMJI010000088.1:0-2929 GCA_031371275.1 Betaproteobacteria bacterium | reverse complement strand
GCTCGAGGAAATGGACCTGGACGTTGAGATCGACAAGATCCGCAACGACATGACCGGCAGCGAACTCAAGATCAAGAAGAATTCCAAGCGCCTGAAGGTCATGGAAGCCTTCAAGAAGAGCGGCATCAAACCGCATTGGATGGTGCTGGAAGTGCTGCCCGTGCTGCCGCCGGATTTGCGTCCGCTGGTGCCGTTGGATGGCGGGCGTTTTGCCACCTCTGACTTGAATGATCTTTATCGCCGCGTCATCAACCGCAACAACCGTCTTGCGCGTTTGCTGGAGTTGAAGGCACCGGAAATCATCGTGCGCAACGAGAAGCGCATGTTGCAAGAAGCGGTCGATTCGCTGCTGGACAACGGCCGCCGCGGCAAGGCGATGACGGGTGCGAACAAGCGTGCGCTGAAGTCGTTGGCCGACATGATCAAGGGCAAGAGCGGGCGTTTCCGCCAGAACTTGCTGGGCAAGCGGGTGGACTATTCGGGCCGTTCGGTCATCGTGGTCGGCCCGACGCTGAAGCTGCACCAATGCGGCCTGCCCAAGCTGATGGCCATCGAGTTGTTCAAGCCTTTCATCTTCTCGCGGCTTGAGGCGATGGGCATCGCCACCACCATCAAGGCCGCGAAGAAGGAAGTCGAAAGCGGCACGCCGGTGGTCTGGGACATCCTTGAAGAAGTCATCAAGGAACACCCGGTGTTGCTTAATCGCGCACCGACGTTGCACCGCCTGGGCATTCAGGCGTTCGAGCCGGTGTTGATCGAAGGCAAGGCCATCCAGCTACACCCGTTGGTGTGCTCTGCCTTCAACGCCGACTTCGACGGCGACCAGATGGCGGTGCACATTCCGCTGAGCATCGAAGCCCAGATGGAAGCCCGGACGCTGATGCTGGCGTCGAACAACGTGCTGTTCCCTGCCAACGGAGAACCGTCGATCGTGCCGTCGCAAGACGTGGTGCTGGGCCTGTACTACGCGACCCGCGAACGCATCAACGGCCGTGGCGAAGGCATGGTCTTCACCGACCTGCTGGAGTTGCAACGCGCTTTGGACACCGGCGCGGTGGAAGTCACTGCCAAGATCGCGGTGCGTTTGACGCAGTGGGTGAAGAATGCCGAGACTGGCGAATTCGTGGCCGAGACCGCGCTGACCGACACCACCGTCGGCCGTGCTTTGTTGTCGGAAATCCTGCCCAAGGGCCTGCCGTTTTCCAATATCAACAAGGCGCTGAAGAAGAAGGAAATCTCGCGTCTGATCAACGTCAGCTTCCGTCGTTGCGGCCTGAAAGAAACGGTGGTGTTTGCCGACAAGCTGCTGCAAGCCGGCTTCAAGCTGGCCACGCGCGCCGGCATATCGATTGCCATCGACGACATGCTGGTGCCCAAGGAAAAGCCGGGCTTGATCGAGAAGGCCGAGAAGGAAGTCAAGGAGATCGAGCAGCAGTACGTCTCGGGTCTGGTGACCGCCGGCGAGCGCTACAACAAGGTCGTGGACATCTGGGGCAAGACCGGCGACGAAGTCGGCAAGGTCATGATGGCCCAGTTGTCCAAGGAGAAGGTCAAGGACCGCCACGGCAAGGAAGTGGTGCAGGAGTCGTTCAACTCGATTTATATGATGGCCGACTCGGGCGCGCGCGGCTCTGCTGCGCAGATTCGCCAATTGGCTGGCATGCGCGGCTTAATGGCCAAGCCCGACGGCAGCATTATCGAAACGCCCATCACGGCCAACTTCCGTGAAGGCCTGAACGTGTTGCAGTACTTCATCTCCACCCACGGCGCCCGCAAGGGCCTGGCGGACACGGCGTTGAAGACCGCGAACTCGGGCTACCTGACACGCCGCCTGGTCGACGTGACGCAAGACCTGGTGGTGACGGAGGTTGACTGCGGCACGCAGAACGGCATGAACCGCCGTGCGCTGGTTGAAGGTGGTGAAGTCATTGAAAGCCTGCGCGACCGCATCCTGGGTCGTGTGACGGCGGTGGAGGTGATGCACCCCGAGTCGCAAGAGATGATGGTGCCGGCTGGCACCATGCTCGACGAAGACCTGATCGACGTGCTGGAAGCGGCCGGCGTGGACGAGGTGAAGGTGCGTACGGCACTGACCTGCAGCACGCGCTTTGGCATTTGCGCCAAGTGCTACGGCCGCGATCTGGGCCGTGGTGGCCTGGTGAATGTGGGAGAGGCAATAGGCGTCATCGCCGCGCAATCGATCGGCGAGCCCGGCACGCAGCTCACGATGCGCACCTTCCACATCGGTGGTGCGGCTTCGCGTGCGGCGGTGGCGTCCAGCGTGGACGCCAAGAGCGAAGGCATCATCGGCTTCAACGCCACGATGCGCTACGTGACCAACGGCAAGGGCGTGTTGATCGTGATTTCGCGCTCGGGTGAGATCGTCATCAGCGACCAGCATGGCCGCGAACGTGAGCGTCACAAACTGCCCTACGGCGCGACGCTGAACATCAAGCCCGACCAGCATGTGAAGGCCGGCACCGTGCTGGCCAATTGGGACCCGCTGACGCGCCCCATCATCACGGAATTTGCAGGCCGTGCGAAGTTCGAAAACGTCGAAGAAGGCCTGACGGTGGCCAAGCAGCTGGACGAGGTCACGGGCCTGTCCACGCTGGTCGTCATCGACAGCAAGCGACGCGGCGTGGCCAAGGTGGTGCGGCCGCAGGTCAAGCTGCTGGATGCCGTGGGTGTGGAGGTGAAGATCCCCGGCACCGACCACGCAGTGACCATCGGTTTCCCGGTGGGCTCGCTGATCCAGATCCGCGACGGTCAAGACCTGGCGCCGGGTGAAGTGCTGGCGCGCATCCCGATGGAAGGCCAGAAAACACGCGACATCACAGGCGGTTTGCCGCGCGTGGCTGAGCTGTTTGAAGCCCGTTCACCGAAGGACGTGGGTCTGCTGGCTGAGATCACCGGCACCATCAGTTTC
>JANMJI010000087.1:0-1804 GCA_031371275.1 Betaproteobacteria bacterium | reverse complement strand
CGGGCGGCTTCGATCTGGCGCGCCGTGATGCGACCGCGTTCGGTGGCCTTGAGGCCAAAGTCGCCGAACGACACGGCCGCACCACGCGTGGCGATGCCGGTGTTGCGGCCCTTGTGTTCCTTGCGGAACTTGCGACGTGCGGGTTGCAGCATCGTTATTCTCCTTTGGTCTCACCGGCCGCCGGCGTGGCCGGGGTGGCTCGGCGAACACGCTTGACGGCCGGGCCCTTGGGGCCACTTGGGCCATCGACGGCAGGTGTTGTCGGGGCGGCAGCGGGCATGGCGTCGGACCGCGGGGCACCACGGTCACCGCCGGGACGGCCACGGCCACCCGGCGCACCCGGACGGTCGCGGTCACCTGGGCGCGGCGGGCGGCGGTCACGGCGGTCGCCGTCGTTCTCGGTCTTGGGCAGTTGCGGGGCTTCGCCATTGGCCAGGCGGTCACCGCGATAGACCCACACCTTCACGCCGATGACGCCATACGTCGTCTTGGCTTCACTGAAACCATAGTCGATATCGGCCTTCAGGGTGTGAAGCGGCACGCGGCCTTCGCGGTACCACTCACAACGGGCGATCTCGATGCCATTCAAGCGGCCCGAGCTCATGATCTTGATGCCCTGGGCGCCCAGGCGCATGGCGTTTTGCATGGCGCGCTTCATGGCGCGGCGAAACATGATGCGCTTTTCAAGCTGCTGCGTAATTGAGTCGGCAATCAGCTGCGCATCAACTTCCGGCTTGCGGATTTCTTCGATGTTGACGGCCACCGGCACACCCAGACGGCGGCTCAATTCGGCCTTCAGGTTCTCGATGTCTTCGCCCTTCTTGCCGATGACCACACCCGGACGTGCCGAGAAGATGGTGATGCGGGCGTTCTTGGCGGGGCGTTCGATCAGGATGCGTGACACGGCCGCGCTTTTCAGCTTGGCCTTCAGATACTCACGCACCTTCAGGTCTTCGGCCAGCATGCCGGCGAAGTTGCGCCGGTTGGCGAACCAGCGCGACTGCCAGGCGCGAGTGACCGCAAGACGGAAGCCGGTCGGGTGGATTTTTTGTCCCATACTTTTCTCTCAGTTCCCGACGCTTAATTACCGACAGTCACGTAGATGTGGCAGGTGCCTTTGCTGATGCGTGCACCGCGGCCCTTGGCGCGCGCGGAAAAACGTTTCAGCACGGTGCCTTGCTCGACGTAGATCGATTTGATCTTCAATTCGTCGATGTCGGCGCCGTCGTTGTGCTCGGCATTGGCCACCGCAGAATCGACGACCTTCTTGATGATGCCGGCGGCTTTCTTTTGCGTGAAGGCCAGGATGTTCAGCGCCTGATCGACCTTCTTGCCGCGGATCATGTCGGCCACCAGCCGGCCCTTGTCAGAAGACAAGCGCACACCGCGTGCAATTGCTTTGGTTTCCATCGCTGCGGCTCCTTACTTCTTGGCCTTCTTGTCCGCGGGGTGACCCTTGAACAAGCGGGTGAGGGCAAATTCGCCGAGCTTGTGGCCAACCATCTGGTCGGTCACATACACGGGTACGTGCTGCTTGCCGTTGTGCACGGCCACCGTCAAGCCGATGAACTCGGGCAGGATGGTGCTGCGGCGCGACCAGGTCTTGATCGGCTTCTTGTCCTTGACGGCGGCGGCCCTCTCGACCTTGGCCATCAGGTGGTGGTCCACAAAAGGACCTTTTTTGAGCGAACGGGTCATGGCAGTGACCTCACTTCTTGCGCCGCGAGACGATCATCGTCTGCGTGCGCTTGTTGCTGCGGGTGCGGTAGCCCTTGGTCAGGGTGTTCCAAGGCGAAACCTGCGG